>JACRIJ010000053.1 GCA_016220095.1 Planctomycetota bacterium
AATATAACGCCATGAATGGCGTAAGTATCAGGCTTTTGACATACAAACCCAGCCATAAATGGCTGGGCTATTATACGCTATATGTTTTTTCTATTATAACTACTATGTTAAAATGCCACCTTGACTGAGGCAGTACATAAAAAAACGCCCAAAATGTTGACTTTTACGGCAATTCAGAGTATACTTATAATGAACTCCGCGTTACCCGGAAGTAACACTGTCCAAGGGCTGTAACGAACAACAGTCTGTCCATGCGGCAGTGATATACGCAACAGGCATAACGCATACGTATTCAGAATGTTATGCAAAAGCACAAACATGACGTTTAGCGCCGTTTTTGGCACTGTTTTTGCATTTAATTTACCTGAACCTATGGAGTGGGGACCGAACTAAATTCAGGTAATCATAAGGATGTAGCTTTTATGCACTTAAAACGCATTGCTTTTCTGATGGCATTCATGGCCTTGGCGCCGACGGCAACGCTTCTGGCAGCGCCCTTATCCGGTTCTTACACTGTAGGCGACACCGGCACTTACGCCGACCTGACAACCGCATTTGCCGCGGTCAACGCCAATGGAATCAGCGCAGATGTCACATTCACGCTTAGTGACGGAGACGGAACAATCACCGAATCAGGAACCCCGACCCTAACGGCCCCTTTTACAGGCGGCGGAGAAGCTACATGGCGCGTTACGGTACAAATGACCGGCGGCATCATAATAAATGCCAACTCCAACACCAACGTCATTGCACTTAATGACATTGTTAGATTCACAGTTGACGGAACTGACGGCACTCTTTATCTGCAAAACTCATCCAGCGACGGAATAGCCATTACCAAAACGGCCGTAAACACCAATGATGACATCCGGATTGAAAACGTCACTATAAGAACTACCGGCGCAGCAGCAGTAAATTTGGCCAACTCCAATGTCACCCGCGTCACAATGACCAACTGTACTGTAAGAGGCAATACGTATTCTGTTTTATCCAACGGCGCAAGCAACATCACCATAAACGGCGGAACGTATTCGGATAACGGCGTTGAGCCATACCAAACCAACAACATAAAAATAATTGACGGCAGTAATTTTACCATACAGAACTGCACGCTTTCAAAATGCGACGAAGACGCTGTTTTCATCACGGCCGCGTCTCCCACCTCGGCAATCCTGATTGATACCGTAATTTTTTCGGCCGGGACCATAGGCACGGGTGCCGCGAATTCCGCGGCTATCCATCTGGACAATGAATTCGTCAGAGGCGTCACAATAAACAACTGCACCATCAACGGCGATTACTACGGGGTTTACATGAACGGTTCGCAGATGGTCACCATACAAGGCGGTTCTATCCAGAATACCCAGAATGACGGGCTCCACATAGAGAACTCCACTGGCGCGGAGATGCCGAATTTCGCAAGCACGACCCCCAATTATTGCGTATTAGTGGACACCGTAACCTTCAGCACCATAGGCACCGGCGGAAACTGCGCGCCTGTCTATCTCCAGGGCACCATGTCAGCAGGCACATTTGACGTAAAAAATATAGCTGTAAGAGGCTGTACCATCACCGGTGACAACTGGGGCATATACGCCGATTCCGTCAACGAATTATACCTTGGAAGCGCTACCAAAGCCAATACCATTTCAAGCACTGCGAATAACGCACTGCATATCACTTCAACCGAACCGACCACGGATATTGACATCATCCGGCTCAGCACGAATACCGTTAATGCCTCTTACGCGTCCATTTACCTCGCCAATGAGAACATACGCAATGTAACCATAGATTCCTGCTTATTAGGCACTGCTACTCTAAGCGCCGGGAAATACGGCGTGTATATGAACGGTTCTCAAAATGTAACCATTCTGTCAAGCACAATAAGGAACACTGTAAACGACGCGATTTACATTGAAAACACAACCGGCATTTCCATGCCTCTGTTCAGCGCGACCAATCCTCTTTACAATATCACTATCAACGCCGTCACCACGTTGAATGTCGGCACAGCTTCAAGCGCCGCGAGCGTTTACTTATACGGAGACAATTCCGTTACCCCGTTTGACGTAAGAAACGTTTATCTAAAAGCCTGCAATTTTACCACGGATGACTATGGCGTCAGGGTCAGCACTGCCGATGAAGTCTATGTCGGCTCAGCCGGAAATCCCAATACCATAACAGCAAGCGCTGTTGCCAGCGTTTACGTAACATCAAGCACGCCGACCACGGATATTGACATAATAGAACTGACGTCCAACAATCTCCCCTCAGGCTCTTCCATTTATCTGGCTAATGAGAACGTCAGAAACGTCCTTATAAGCAATTGCTCCATAGGAACCGCCGCAAACCCAGGAGGCAGATATGGCATACGCCTTGACGGCGCGCAACTTGTCACAATCCAAAATATGCCGGTGAACTCAATCCGAAATTGCTCGGACCACGGCATTTACATACAGAACACTACCGGCACCCAGATGCCTGACGGCCTGCCCGGCACTAATATCGTCATTAACAATGTCAAGATTGAAAACATAGGCACTGCTTTCTCTTCGGCCGGCATTTATATAAACGGAAACGCTTTTCAGGCAAGAAATGTTACCATCACCAATTGCAGTATTGACGGCGATGATTACGGCATTGCGGTCCAGTCTGCCGACAAAATCTATATCGGCACCGCGGGAAACGGCAACTCAGTTTACAGCACTTCGGCAAACGACGGCATATATATAACTTCCACTGTCGCGACCACGCGTATAGACATCATAGAACTATCCACGGATACGATTTCCACCGCGGGCACGGGTTCGTCAATAAATCTCGCAAATGCGAATGTCAAGAACGTCACCATAGACGATTGCACAATAGGAAGCGCGGTCACCGCGGATACCGGCGGATTTTACGGCATCCAGCTTGTGAACGCGGATAATATTTCCATACTTGGAACCACTGCCATACGGAGAACCGACAGCCACGGCATCTTTATAAATAACACCTCGGCAACCTCTTCCATAGCAATTGACGGTGTATCATTTACCAGCATAGGAACGTCTTCCAACGGCGCGGCCATAAAGATGGGGTCCCAGTACGCAACCGGCGTCACCATAAACAACTGCACCATTGACGGCGGCACTTACGGCGTCTGGGCTGACGGGGTTAATTTTTCCATCACCGGCGGTTCAATCACCAGCTGTACCCAGGACGGCATTTATATTACGAATTCCACCATCACCGCTACTACCGGCATAACCATAGATACCGACATATCCGGCACAGGCGCGTCCTATGCCGGCGTCCACCTCAACGGCCAATACGTCAAAGGCGTAACCATTCAGACATGCACCATAAACGCTTCAGGGTCGTCCTACTGCGTCTGGATGGAAGACAGCGACGATATCACACTGCAGACAGTTACTTTGCAAAACGGTTCATCCAGCTTGTTCGCCAGCAACAGCGACGATGTGCTTATAACGGACTGCGCAGTATCAGGCTCCGCAGTCGGATTAAATTTCAACAGTTACACCACGGCCAATACCATCGGCATAACAATTGACGCCGTATCCTTCAGCGGCGTAACAAACACCGCCATATGGATTTCCGACGCGGACGCGAAATTCATAACAATACAGAACTGCCCTACAATAACCGCCACCACCTACGGCATATTGACGGATGCCATAGACGGGTCAACCATAACGAACTGCTCCATTTCAAACTGCAATAATACCGGCATTTCCATAACCAATTCCGGCGCGGTAACCATAAACTCATTCACGATTTCCACTGTAACTATCTCAAACTGCGGCGGATACGGGGTATTCATAAACAACGGTTCCGCTCCAGTTACGACGGGTTATTCGCTCTCCGGCCTGAATATTTCAAACATCGGCACCGCGGCGGCGAATTATTCCGCTATCGGACTGCAAAATGCCAATAATGTGACCATCAGCTCAAGCACACTCGCATCCGACAACGACGGCTACGGGCTCTACGTAACAGGAGGCGTTTCACTTGACATAAACACGAACACTTCCATAACAGCGGGCGACTCCACTTATGCGGCTGTTTACATATCCGGAGCCACCTCGCCCACGATAGGAACCGCGGTATCCATAACATCTTCTGCGGCAGACCCGGGCGGGCCTTACGGAATATATCTTGCGACTTCCGGCAACAGCACAGTGCAGGACTGCACACTGAACGGTTTTTACAGCTACGGAATCTTCGGAAGCGACACCTCTAATATTACGGTGCAAAATAATACTCTTAACACAAACAACCTGACCGATTACGGGATTTGCCTTATAAACATACCATCCAAGTTTACCGTCACAGGAAACAGCGTAAAAGAATTTGACTATACCGGCCTTTACGTGGATTGCACGAACACTGTTTCGGATTCGCTTATATCCAAAAACGTGTTTAAAGCGAATTCCGGCTCGGCCGGCACCTACGGCATATACCTCAGCAATGCCGACGGCACCAATGCCACCAAATGCAACGCCACCAACAACATCGTATATAACTGCAATATAGTATGCCTGTATATGACTAACACGGCCTTCTGGAACTTCTACAACAATTCCTTCTACGGCAACGTGCCCTATTACACCTCCGGTTACGGAATAACCGCACTGCAATCGGCCTCCACGGACAACGCATTCAAGAACAATATATTCCAGAACACGGGCTTTATTTCTTCAGACTCGTACGGGACTTACGATTACAGTTTGTGTTACAACATTGACTCCTCAAGCCAGTCAAATTTCCAATCCGATTACAATTGTTTTTACGGCACCGGAACGAACAATCTTTTCGCCTGGGATACAACTTATTGCGCCACTCTGCTTAATTGGCAGTCAACCAGCGGCGGACAGGATGCAAACAGCATTATCGTTAATCCATGGTTTACGGATATTGCCGGCGACAACCTGCGTTTATGGTACTATTCCGAATGCAAAACAAAAGGCACGCCGTTGGCATCCGTCACGGACGACTTTGAAGGCGACCTGCGCGACGCCGGTACGCCCGATATAGGAGCGGATGAAGACCTTAGTTCAGCGCCCGTACCCGCTCCCGCGAACGGCAACCTTGACGTGGGCGGCGGCAATAACGATTACGGCACGCTTCAGGCCGCGCTGACCGCTTTATCCGCGCGCGGCGTTTCTGGAAACACTACGTTGACGGTATACGTTAACACGACATTTGCCAACGGCGCGGTAACTATTCCGGCCATACGGGGAACTTCATACAGAAGCCTTGGCGCGGCGCGCACGCTGACCATACTTGCCAGCACCCCGGGATGGTTGATTGACGCCCAATCATCCACTCCTTACGCGATGGAATTCAACGGCAGCAGCAATATCATTATTGACGGTTTCACATTACAGAATTCTCTAAGCAGCAGTGTCTATGTGACCGGCAATTCCTACAGCCTGCAGATTAAGAATTGCACCATACAGTTTATTGACACCAATGCCGATGATACCGCCGATGTAACCATGCCTTCAGGCAATCCTTTCCCTGGCGCGGCCGGCGTGCACATCAGCACAAACGCGGGCGACAATATAACAATCACGGACTGCGCCATTTCCGCCGACGCGCACGGCATACACTGCGATTACGCAGACGGCCTGGCTGTATCAGGCACAAGCCTGCCGGGCACGCAGATTACAGGCATAAGCACTTCAACATTCATCGGAATACTGATACGATATTCCAATGACTCCGTAATAAGCAAAAACACTGTCACGGGAACCATCGGACTCATCTTAAACCCGCCGTCAACCTACCGCGGATACGGCATCAGGAGCAGTTATTGCGACCGGCTGGAAATAAGTGAAAATAATTTCACAGGTACGCAACCTAGCGTGATGGAAATAATCCGCAATGATACCGTAGACGTACTGGGAAACACGATTACTTCCACAAGTACCGCAGGCATACAGCTGAATAATTCTTCCGGCGGCACAGTTGCCGACAACTCCATAACCATGCAGTCAACGAGCTATAATGCCATAGGCATAAACGCCGCAGACCTCGCAGACATAGGCGGCACTATTATAGATTCCAATACGTTTAACGGCGGCCAATACGGAATAAACGTAATCGGCGGATGGGGAACCGGCATAAATCCCTGCATTATAAAGAACAATGTAATATATGGCAATTCATTAGGTTGCATACGCCTTGCCGCTGCGAGTTACTGGCGCGTATATTTTAATACATGCTACGCCGCCATATACAGCTCGGCCTACAGCATAGTCAGACTGCAGGAAATGGATCCCAACAGCGGCGCGGAAGCGCCGGGTGTAACGCCATCACAATACAATGAATTCTATCAGAATATCTTTTTCAACTATAACGATATAAGCGATTACTCGTATATTTACAACGTGGACTCCGCGAGCCAGACAGGATTCGTATCAAACAATAACGACCTTTACGGCACCGGCACCAACGCAATGTTCTACTGGGGAAGCACCAGCTACGACACGTTAAGCCAATGGCAGACCGGAACAAGCCAGGACGCAAGCAGTATTACGCTGAACCCGTACTTTACCGACGCCTCTGCCGGAGATTTCTCTCTGTGGGATTTCTCTCCGTGCCAAAACCGCTGGGCAAACACAACCGGCGTTACGATAGACAAGAATGATGCCGTACGCGCAGACCCGCCCGATGCGGGAGCCATAGAGGACACCGTTATAGGGGCCGATAACCGCGCAACAGGAACTGTTACCGTGGGCGGAACTTCACCGGACTACGCCACGGTTACCGACGCATACAATTCGCTCGTTACAAACGGCATAAACGGTTCAGTTATAGTTAATGTCGCCCCGGGAATCTACCCGTCGCTTTCCATGGCAAGCCAAATCAGGGGCACGACTGTATCCAACACGGTTACATTCAGGTCTGCGGATACTAACCCCGTATTTATCGATGCCGCAAGCGCGTCAAATTACGCGCTGGAGATTACAAATTCCAGCAATGTTATTTTTGAAAATTTCCTATTTGAAAATTCGCTCAGCCACGGAATTTACATAACGGGCAATTCATGGAATAACACCTTCACGGATTGCATCGTGCAAAACGTTGACACAAACAATGATGACGAAGGCGCAAGCGCCATTTATATCAACAGCCCTTCCGCGGACACCATAACCATAAACGGATGCACAATCCAACCGGACCTGACATCCAATACGACACAGCCTCCTTACAATACCGGCATTTACATTGAAGACGGCGATGACGCGCTTGTAAAAGGCAATACAATCAACGGAAACGCAGATGTCTGGGCCAATATATTCATAACAGAAAGTGACCGCACGGACATTACCGCGAATATCATACTTTCCGGACTTGTCGGAATCATGGTTGCAAATTCCGACGGCTCTTCAACCAATCCGGTTTACCTGACAAATAATTCATGCTACCTTTCCAGATACTGCGTTTATATCACCTACAGCACGTACACGCGCGCTTACTACAATACGCTCTTCGGACAACCAAGCTCCATCGGGGAATCCGTAATACTGATGTTTGATTCAACTTATGTGAAACTGAAAAACAACATCATCAACAATGTCGGCGGCGGTAACTACCTGATATACGTAAACGCCGGGAGTACTACGGGATTTGAATCAAACTATAACGATATCTACAGCTCCGGCACTTACAATCTGTACTGGAACACGACCGCATACTCAACCATAACCGCGTGGAGAACCGCTTCGGGACAGGATTTGAATTCAATCAATTTAGACCCCGTCCTTGTTGACCCTGCAAACAACGATTTCCATATACTGGAACTCGTGCCCAGCGACCCTTCCCTCAGCCTTATGGACACCGGATATTCGGTTGAAAGCGCCACCGGGCTTACGAATATGGACTTTGAAGGCACCTTAAGAACCATACAGCCCGCAACCGAACCAAGACCGGACATCGGGGCAGACGAGGCCCCTCCTGATGTCACGCCGCCTGATAACGTAACCAATTTTTCAATGCTTACCGGCACAAACCAGGTATTCTTATATTGGACTAATCCGAGTTACAGCCTGTCTCCCCCGTACGCGCCACTGCAGAACGTTGATTTTATCGGAGTGCTCATATTAAGAGATACACAGCCCATAACAGTAACACCCGCGGACGGCCAGGGATACGCGTTGAATTCCAGCATAGGCACGGCAAAAGTCGTTTATA
This sequence comes from Planctomycetota bacterium, assembly GCA_016220095.1. Lineage (GTDB taxonomy): Bacteria > Planctomycetota > MHYJ01 > JACQXL01 > JACRIJ01 > JACRIJ01. The sequence goes on from JACRIJ010000053.1 coordinate 8,206, forward strand.
ACCAGTCATCGTCTTCGGGCGCTGACATGTCATGGACAGATACCGGCTCAGGAATGGTCGGCGGCCTTACGGCATATCAAACTTATTACTACCGCGTATTCACCTTTGATGAGCGTCCGAACTACCCTTCCACCGAAGTGTCCGGCTCCATGATACCGACAAACCCGATTGCGCTCACTTACTCGCCGACATCCTTCAGCGAATCATCATCGGAAAAAGGCCTTGATCCGGCCCCTCTTACCATGGAAATCTGGAATGCCGGCGACAGGGTCATGGCATGGACCGCAAGCCTTAATTCAACATGGGTCGGCATAGATTCAACTTCCGGCAGTGTTACAGGCCCATTCTCTGCCACAAACGATACAGATACCATAACGCTGACTTTCAATATTGCCATACTGAAAATAGGCACATACTTTACTTATATAACATTAACGGCGGATGACCCCGAACCAGGTCTCCCTGATACCGTAAAAACCATATCTATAATGCTTGAGATACTTCCGCCTCCGACGCTGGAACGTTCGCCGAGTTCGCTAACTTTTGACGCGATTGAAACAGACCCGAATCCTGACGCGAAAATCGTTCAGATTTGGAACGGCGGCTCCGACAATTTTGAATGGACTGCCGACAAGAATGTCAGCTGGCTTTCACTTTCGCCTAAAAGCGGCACTATAGCCACTCAAACAGCCGACATGAGCGTAACGGCATTAACTTCAGGCCTGTCGCCGGGGACTTACACGGGCAAGGTAACAATAACCGCAGACAGTGACGGCGGCAACCTTATCGGCTCGCCTAAAACAGTAAATGTAACCCTGACTGTCGCGGCCAAGGCGCCGGAAATTTCCACAAACCAGGATTCATTTATATGGTACGCCGTACAGGGCGGCGATGACCCGGCATCTCAGGACTTGTTCATCTGGAACAGCTCCGGCGGAAGCATACCGCTCAACTGGACGCTGACTGAAAATGTTTCATGGCTCGCCCCGAATTCGCTTGCCGGCAGTTCGGCCGATACATCAACGGTAAACAAAGTAAAACTTTCAGTGGCATCAACGAATCTTACTATTGTAAATTCGCCTTACACCGGCATAATGACCATAAGCGGGGTAGGCGCTTCAGGGTCTAAAACGATAAACGTCCGGCTTGAAGTCCTGAAAACCCTGCCGCCAACCATTGAGGTTACGCCGGCTTCAATATCGGTCAACGCGATTGAAGGCATCACTGATTCGGTTACATCTTCGTTCAAACTGAAAAATGCCGGCGGAAGCATAATGAACTACATAGTTGATGATGATATGTCATGGCTGTTCCTGCAATCCTCAAACGGACAATCCGTCGGTGAAACGGACTCCATCGGATTCACCGTCCTCACCGCAGGGCTTACATCAGCCGCCTCGCCGTATTCAGGGTACATATACATTGAAGCCGGCGAAGCGACGAATTCGCCCGTAATGATACCGGTCATCCTTAATATCTACCCGCAAACTGCAAATTACATAGAGGTTAAAGCCGGCGATAAGAATACCCAGAATACCACGGAATCCACCATGGCTGTACAAATGGAAATGCTGCAGTTCTCCATAACCGCAAACGCATCTCAAAACATCAAATTGGCAAGCTTAACTATAACCGCCTCAGGCACGGCAAACGAATCCGTTGACGTACTGCCGGGAAACGTAAAATTGTACGCCGATGTAAACAATAACGGAATAGTGGACAGCGATGACATTCAACTCGGCGACGGCGCGAGTTTCTCCGCGGATAACGAAGAATTGACCATAACTAATTTCAACCTGACCATACCGGACGGCGTCACAAAATACCTTATCCTTTCCTATTCCCTCTCAGGCACCGCGGAACAGGATATGACCTTCAAGGCCGAAATCGCCAATTCCCTCCACGTAACGGCCGTTATGGAAACCACGGAAGAAACCGTATTGACAATAGGCACCTTCCCTGTGGAAGGCGGCGTAAAAACCATAAGCAATACCGGCTCCCTGACAGCCGCCCTGGGCCCGGCTAATCCCTCCCCGCAAACCATCGCTAACACCAATACGAATGTCGGCGTTTTCCAGATTGCCCTGACATCCAGCAGTGTGGAACAGATTGCCGTTGGAACAATCATATTCAGTTCCCTCGGCTCGGGAAACGAACCGTCCGATATCGCAAGGGCTTACCTTGTTAAAGACACGAATTCCAACGGCAGATGGGATGCCGATGAAGCCGCGATTTCACCGTATTCGCAGGTATATACCAAAGATAACGGAAACATCACTTTCACGGGATTGTCGGAAATCATACCCGTCGCGGGTACTGTGTACTGGCTGTTGGTCTATGATTTTTCGGGCAATTCGGTAAACGATTCAACCTATAACGCCTGGCTCTCAAACGAAAGCAACATATCCGCAAAAGGATTGAGTTCAAATAAGAGCACTGTCATAGTAGGCACGCCTTTGCAAAGCGGAGTAATAACTTCCACCGGAGACCCTGTCAAAATAGTCTCCGTTACCGAAGAAGATACAGCTTCAAATTCAACCTGCTTTGCATCAATAATCCGGACTGCCTCGCCTTTTGCCGGCATATATGCCCTTTTGGCAATGCTAATGACGGGATTTATCCTGCTGTGCTTCAAGCATGACGAAAAATGACCCTAAGAGTCTGCAACTGCCGGCCACTGACAAATCAGCTTCGCTGATTCAGCAACGCAGAGGCATATAGCATGTCGTATTTGTCATCTATATCCACGGAATGGTTTTCAGGCATGACATACGCGTATGTTTTTGCGGACAAGACATTATTTTTGTTTTTTCGCATGGCATCCATTACGAAATCACGCTTAAAAACATATATAGCGCCGTTTAACCGATATAATTCCGGCAAGGACTGTTTCGGCGTGGAAAACCTTTTTGATTTCATGCGCATGAACGGATTCATGCCCCCTTTTCCATCAATGCTGAAAAGCCATTGCACCGGCACTTCCGCCCTGCACATGCTTATGACCGCATTGGCCTTTTTTCTGAAAAAACATTTTATCGCTCCGCGTATATCCAGCGCGTCCCTCAACGGCGACGTCGGCTGTAAAATAACTATTACATCAAAAACAACGCCGTCCCGAATCTCAATTTTCGGAACCAAATCCCTGACTACATCGTAAGTTGACGCCGTATCCGTTGCAAGTCTTTCTGGCCTTTTTTCTATCGCAGGCCGGCCTATGCCATAAAGGTATTTTATTATATCAGGAATATCCGTAGAAATAACAGCCCTTGATTCATATTCCGGATTGTTGTCTTTGAATGCCATGGCGGCCTCAACCGTGTACCATATAAGCGGCCGGCCGGCAAGTGTCAGAGAATTCTTGTTTTTCAGCCTCTTTGACCCCTTTCGGGCGGGAATGATGAATACTATCTGCGGTTTTACACTATTGGTTTTCATTTTAAGCCGTTAAATCCCTGTAAAGCTCTAAATCCTGAATCCGAAGACATTTGCAGTATGATATTCTTGCTGCCATTCCCGCCACAAGACTAAACAAAGCATAAAGCTCTATACAGCGGAAATCTATTATTGAAAATTTCACAGGAGAATTTAGAATCCTGGGTTCCTGCTGTCTTGCCGCCATGCATAAGGGCTTTGGCAGGAATGACATCTGCTACTGAAAATGGCTTAATTATTACCGTAATCTTAGAATCTTAGAATCTTTATCTGTATCCGTGTTTATATCTATAGTAGTAATAATACTCTTCAGTCTCAATACTAACTTTATTCAGGATAGCGCCGCTTATATTGGCATTAACCTGGTCAAACGTATGCTTGGCGTGAATGGCCTCGCGCCGGGACACGTAGTTTTCCGCTATTACTACGACTGTGACATCCAGAATGGAAGCTAATATCGCGGAATCAATCACGCCTATAACCGGCGGGCCGTCAAACACTATGATGCTGGCGTGTTTCTTCAATTCTTCAATAAGTTTGAACAATTTATCGGATTTCAAAAGGCTCACGGGATTAAGCGGTATAGGCCCTGAAGGAAGCACTTTCAGCGTATCTACGGGCGTAGGCTGAAGAAAACTTTCAATATTTTCCGTTTCCAACCCGAGCGTCTGCTGTATGTTGGAACTGGCGTCAAATTCTCCGCCAAGAATAGTTGAAAGCCCCCTGGAATTATCAAGCCCGAAAAATATATGCAGATGCGGCTTGCGCAGGTCCGCGTCAACAAGGATGACCTTTTCGCCGCCCTGCGCCATGGCAATAGCGCTGTTGGAAGAGATAGTGGTCTTGCCTTCGCCGGTCTTGGTACTGCTGAAAAGCACGGTCTTCGCGTGCTTCTGGAGTATGATTGATTCCAGGAATATGGTCAGCTTATTATACATTTCAAAGACAGGCGATTTTATCGCGGCCTTAAGGAGCGAAATGTTTTCATCCTTTACGTAAGGCAGCATTGCTATGGTCGGCAGATTAAGATATACCTTTATATCGGATGTTGTCCTTATGGTATTGTTTATGTATTCAAGGAAATAACCTCCGGCAACGCCAAGGAGCAAGCCGATTATCGCCGCGAGCCAAACCGAACCGAAACCATAGGTAGGCAATTTCTCGCCTGCCTCCGCGGCCAGCCAATCCGTACCGGGACTCTTGGATAGGATTTCAACCCTGCCTTTTTCCATGCTTTGGCGCTCAATAAGGCGGTCATAACGTTTTTCCGTTGCCCAACGCTGTTCTTCCGCGGACAAAAGGTCCCTGCGAAGCTTGCCGTAGCCTTCAAGCTTGCTTTTGAAATCCGGCAGGGAATCCAGTTCTTTATTAATTACCTCATCAAGCGTTTCAATCTGGAATTCCTGCTGTTCCAGCCTGCTTTTCATTTCCGCGACCCTTGCGGCCGATAAAGCATCCGTCGGCGGATTTACCATGCGCGTGGAATCCATCATGACTTTTTTCAGGGTTTCAAGTTCATTCTGTTTGGCTATAATCAAGGGATGCTTATCCGTATATTTGGATTTCATCAAGGCAATTTCCGAATCCAGTGTAAGTATGCTGTTCTGAATGGTCTCATAGGAACTGAGCTGGTTCATCGCCTTAACGTCTGCGGCTACGCCGGATGAAACGGTTTTTACCGGTATGCGTGTGCCGTCGCTCAAAACCGGCGCCTTGAAAACCGTGGCCTCTGTATCGGCATCGCGCGCCCTGTCCAATTGGTACTTAAGAAACTGTATTTCCATGTAAAGAGCCGATTTCTGCTGTTCATACATGCCGATGGCCTGTACCTTAGACGTTATCTGCTCTTCGGGCGACCTTATGCCCGAATCCCTGTATGTATTTTCAAGGAACTTTTCCATTTCCGCGCTGATTTTGGCAGAATCGGTCTTGTACTGAAACTTCATTTCATCCAGTTTTTCAATTGCCGATTTCAACGTTTCCTGGGCATCATATAAATCCTTGTGTTTGAATGATTCGGTTACCGCATACGCCATGAAAACCACCCTCTTGGGGTCCGTATCTTTTGCCGTAATAGTTACAAAATAATTGTCAGGCGTATAAGCAGAAACGGCCGCGAACAGCTGTTCTATGGTGACATTGTAACCGCCGTATTCGGGCGTCTTCAGCAATTCGCTCGCGTACCTCAGGACAGGGTTGCTTCTGATGCTCTTTATCCTGTTTTCAGGAGACGTGAAAAGGAAGGGAAACGGTTCTTCCGTAACCACGCCGAGTTCCGTAATGCTCCGCTTGACGAGCGCGTCAATGCTCCACTGGTATTTCGGCATCTGCATATAAGCGATATACGATATATGCACAACCACAACGAGAAGCGTTATGAGCGTTACTTCAACCCATCTGCGCTTTATTATGCGTAAATAATCTCTTAATTCCAATCTTAATACCTCTTTACCATAAAGTCATAAAAGGAATGAAAACTTATTATGCCGCCCATGTATCTGAGAACCGTATCCCAGTCTTTTTCAAACTGCACGCCTTTTGACCACATCTGCGGAATAACTATGATGTCGTCAACTGTAACCGTTATGTCCTGGCGCCAGTCCATATCACGAACAAAGCTGAACCAGTCCACGACAACGACCTTTCTGATACTCGGCTTGATGACTCTTATCTGGCGGATGTCGGAATCCGTGCCGAGCGCGCCGGAAAGCGCCAGAACCCTTGAAAGTTTCTGCGGTCCGGGTATGTAAATCAATCCGCCCGCGCCGCCCGCGCTTCCGAAAATAGCCACATTTCCTATGGCCGTGCCTTTCGTGCCGGAGAATTCGGATGGCAGATAAGTAGGGGTTGACATGTGCAGAATTATCTGCGGATTGATTATGTATTCCTTCAGCCTTTCCCTTAATTCGTTTTTCAATTCCTTGATGGTCTTGCCGACCACGTAAACTTCTCCTATGTACGGAAAATCAATCTTTCCGTCAGGCCTCGGCTGGGTATTTGTCGTGAGCTCCGGTTCGCCCCAGACGGTAATCTGCAATGTATGCATCTGCCCTATGCGGAACTCTTCAGGGCTTTCACTGCCTTTTTCCTTTGCGTCTTTTTCGGCTTTTTCCATTTCTTCCATGTACTCGTGCGCGGTTATCACGACGCCTTCAAGCTGGGGATATCTTTCCGTAAGCTCTCTCTTGTCAAACGCCTGCCTGTCAGTTTCGTAAGACATCATGGGCGAAGAGAAATAAGGCGGCCAGTTTATTCCGCCAGAATAACATCCTGCAACAGGCAGAATAACTGCCATAGCCAAAACGATTAAAATCGCCCTTGTTTTCATTTTTGTATTCTCCTAAACGTTACTCTTTCCCATCAACGCGTTGTTTCTCCGCAATGGCATTGAGCATTGCCTGGATAGACGAGACCTGCTGTCTTATGCCGTCCATCTCCTTGCCTGTTGACATGGACTCCATGGCCAGCAATTTCTGCAGATTCGCCATCGCCTCGCGCACTTGTGAAAGCTCTTCGCGTATAGAAACTATTTCCGTCCTGAATTTGGCGTCAAATTCTTTTGAAAGGTCTTCGCGCAGAACCATCAGCTGTTTTTCGTTTTCCAGCCGCAGGCGTTCGTATTCGGCGTCCAGTTTGCCGCGCACGTACGGCTTGGAAGCGCAGGACGCAACAGTTAGAATCACGACCGCGCACAAAAGCAGTGTTAATTTCTTCATATATTATGTTTCCCTGTAGTATTTATAGGTATCGTAATAATAATAGTAATAGTAGTAATAACCCTTGCTGTCAAGCGAAACCTTATTGAGTATACAGCCGATGATATTTCCGCGCGCGCTTTCTATAAGTTTCTTCGCGTAAGAAACCTCATCCTTATTTGTCTGGCCTGCCGCGATAAGCAATACTATGGCGTCAACGAGCGATGAAAGTATAATGGTATCAACCGCAAGGTTCACCGGCGGCACGTCAATAAGCACGATATCCGCCATATCCCTGACTTCGCGCAGGAATCTCTTGTATGATTCCGATTTAAGTATGCCCACGGGGTTTTGCGGATGCGGCCCGGCGGGTATGATTTTCAAACCTGCAACTTCAGTGGGTTTAATGATATCCTTAATCGTCAAAAGCGGCACGTTCGCGGGCTGGTCCGCGACGGCAAATTCCTCCTGGCTTAATATAAGCGAAGTCAATCCGACGGAATTATCCACGTTAAAGAACCTGTGCATTACCGCCTTGCGGAGGTCGCAGTCAACTATGATAACCTCCTGGCCGCCGTTGGCAAGCGCTATTGCGATGTTGCTCGTAACCGTGGATTTTCCTTCCTCGGCCCTGGAACTGGCTACCATCATAAGCTTGGACTTGTGTTCTATTGCGTAGGATTCTATAAGCGCGCCTATGGTATTGTACACCTCGTATATGGGCATCTTAGGCGCCACGTTCAGCAAAAGCCGCTGGCTTTCATCTTTGATTTTTATGATTGCGCCGAGCATGGGCACATTGACGTACCTGCGGACATCGTACTCCGTCCTTACAGTGGTATTGATGTATTCAAGGAAATACGCTATGCCTATTCCGACAAGGGCTCCGATGATTATGGCAAACGGCCATGAAGACGCCCCGGGCTTGGGAATAGGAAAACCCTCTTTTGCGGCTGAAATAACCTTCACGCGCGCGCCCATCTGGCTGTTCGTTTTCCACTCGCGCTCAAGCAGGTCAAACTGGTCGTTGAGCCCCATCCACTGCTGTTTCAAGGCGTCCAGGTAAAACTTTATCAGATCGGGGTCGTTTTCAATGGAAATCCTCCTGACAGGCTCTTCTTCTTTGGGTATTTTGGCGGTTACTTTTTCATAATGCTCATCAACCTGTTTTTTAAGGACTTCAATATTTGAAATTGTCTCTTTCAATTCAATCCGCTTTTTCTCCAGGTCAGCTACCACGGCGTCAATGGATTTCTTAAGCGCGCGGTTATTGATTTCTTTTGACAGCATTGAAATCTGTTCGTTGACGGAATTAATTTCCGCCATTTTCTGGATATACATGCTGTGATTAGGCGTATATTTCGACTGGAAAAGCAGGAGCTGTTTTTGTATCTCGCTCCGCTGGCTTCTCAAACCGTCTATTTCGGTATTATCAACAAATTCCGGATTTATCGCAATGGCGCACTTAGCGAGTTTTTCCTCAAGCAGTCCGATTTCCGGCGACAGCGTATCGCGGCGCACCATGTTTTCCGCGATGCTTTTTTGCAGGCCGGCGATTATGTCTCCGTAAAAAGCCTGGTCCTGCACGGGTTGAAGGGCTTTTTGCACATCTATCGCCTTCTTATATTCCTTTTCCTTTTCCATTATCTTAAGGTCAAGCTCATCCTTGCGTTTGACTACGTAATCCTTGGCCTTGAGCAGATTTTCAACGGCGTCTTCGGCGATAAAAGCCGTATATGCCTCAGCTATGGCATTCACGGCGCGCATGGTGAATTTGCCGTTCGTGCCCTCCATGGTAAGCATTATTATTTCGCCTTCTTCCTCTACTTTTTTTATGGATAACGTATTGCGCAATTGCGCGATGGCGCCGCCCAGAAGGCCTTCGTCGCCGGACAGCTTTAATTCGCCTGTGACAGAGTCCTTGACAAAAAGTTCCGGAAAGTCCTCGGGCATCAGGGCTACGGCCCTGCGAAGAACCGCCTCGCTCTTAATAAGAGAAAGCCGCGTAGTATATGCCAGCTCCGACCAGAGCGGCATCTGCTGTTCCCCCTGTATTATCCTGTAAAAATCCTCCATGCCCTTTATCAACACCTGGCTGGAAGACCGGTAATACTGGGGCTTGGACCGTATGTACAGCATGTGCAATATGACTATCAACAGCATGCACAATACGACAGTCCATGCGCGGCGCCGGATTATCCTTAAATAATCCTTGAGTTCCATAAAAGGATACAATTCTCCAATATCGTCCGATAATGACTCCCCTTCAAAATATTATCGGAATAAAACGCTTCTATCTTTATGCAGAATCCCATATCCCAGATCTCAGATCTCAGATCTCAAATCACGGCCGCTGTCTGCGGTATTTTCTTGCCTGTTTTCATTAAGGCATAATGATGCTGTAACGGCTGTACCTCAAGGGCCTTTTTCTTGCGCGCGCCTATGCCGTTCACCGCGGCCTGCGCGCCCGGTATCGTGGTGATCACCGTTATACCCCTCGTAACCGCCGACGCCCTTATCTTTCCCTCATCAGTCCTTGAACCTTTGCCTATGGGAGTGTTTATTATAAGGTTCAATTCCCCGTTTATTATCATATCCAGCGGGCTCGGCCTGCCTTCGCTGATTTTCTTCAGGTAGTTCACGGTTATCCCGTTGCGCTCCAATACCCTTCCTGTGCCGGATGTAGCGTAAATCTTGAATCCCAGGTCTTCCAGCCGTTTCGCGATAAATATCACGTCGCGCTTGTCGGAATCCTTTACGCTTATAAAAACGTTCCCTGAAAGCGGCAATTCGTGCGATGCCGCCAGTGTGGCTTTATAAAAAGCCTGGCCTAAATCCTTGTCTATGCCCATCACCTCGCCCGTGGACCTCATCTCCGGCCCTAATATTATATCCACTCCGGTGAATTTCTTGAACGGGAAAACGGATTCCTTAACGGAAAAATGCTCCGGTATTACTTCCGAAGTAAATCCCAATTCCACCAGCTTTTTGCCGACCATCAGCTTGGCGGCTATCTTGGCTATGGGTACGCCTATGGCCTTGCTGACAAACGGCACCGTCCTGGATGCGCGCGGATTTACTTCAAGTACATATACTATTTCGCCTTTGACGGCAAATTGTATGTTCATGAGCCCGCAAACGCTCAGCTCCCGCGCGAGTATGTGCGTGGCGCGCCTGATTTCAGCAATCTGCTGGTCGCTCAGGGTGTACGGCGGCAACGTCATTGACGCGTCCCCGGAATGCACTCCGGCTTCTTCTATATGTTCCATCATCCCGGCTATTACCACAGTCTCACCGTCCGCAAGCGCGTCCACATCCACTTCTATCGCGTCTTCAAGGAATTTGTCTATTAATATGGGATGTCCGGGCGATACGTCCGCGGCTACCGTCAGGAATTCCAGGAGCGTCTTGTCATCGTAAACTATCTCCATCGCCCTTCCGCCAAGGACATAAGACGGCCTTACAATAACCGGATATCCCAGGTCCTTTGCAAAATCCACGGCTTTGTCCAATTCATATACTATCGCGCCCGGCGGCTGGTTAAGGCCGGTTTTTTTTATGAGTTCATTGAATTTATGCCTGTCCTCGGCCCTGTCTATGCTGTCCGGACTCGTGCCTATTATATGAATGCCGTTCTTCTGTAGGCTCTTCGCCAGGTTCAATGGCGTCTGACCGCCAAATTGCACTATAACCCCATCAGGATTCAGCCTGTCGCATATATTAAGGATGTCCTCCTCGGTCAACGGTTCAAAATATAAAAGATCGCTCGTATCATAATCCGTGCTGACAGTCTCGGGATTGGAATTGACCATTATGGTCTCGTATCCTAATTCGCGCAAGGCGAACGACGCATGCACACAGCAATAATCAAATTCTATTCCCTGCCCTATCCTGTTGGGCCCGCCGCCGAGTATCATTATTTTTTTCTTATTGCTTATCTTGCTCTCGTCTTCGGTTTCGTACGTAGAATAGTAATACGGCGTGTATGCCTCAAATTCCGCCGCGCATGTGTCAACAAGCTTATAGGTAGGCGTAATTCCTTTTTGTTTCCTGTAATTCCGTATCTTGTCCGGCGTGGTCTTCCATAACACAGCAAGCTGGGGATCGGAAAAACCGTACCTCTTTGCCTCGCGCAATTCCGCGTACGGCACGTCTTCCACGCCTTTATGGCGCCCGAGCCTGTCTTCAAAATCAATAATCTGCTTCAGGTTGTTCAGGAACCACGGGTCTATGGCGGTCAGCTCGTTTATGGTTTTAATATCCATGCCGGCCTTCATGGCATAACGTATATAGAACAGCCTCTCAGCGTTCGGGGAAATCAATTTTTTCCGTATCTCGTCAATAGCAGGCAAGGTATTTTGATGCGCCAGGTCCTTGCGGTCCAGCCCGAACCCCATCCTCGCTATCTCAAGGGACCTTACGGATTTCTGCAGGGCCTCTTTGAAAGTCCTTCCGATGGACATCGTCTCGCCCACGGATTTCATCTGAACCCCCAGAGTGGGATCCGCGTCCTTGAATTTTTCAAACGCCCATCTCGGCGTCTTCACGACGCAGTAATCTATGGCCGGCTCAAAACAGGCGGGCGTCTTTTTGGTGATATCATTGGAAATTTCGTCAAGCGTGTAACCGACGGCGAGTTTGGTGGCAAACTTGGCTATAGGAAACCCGGTAGCCTTGGACGCGAGCGCGGAACTGCGCGATACGCGGGGATTCATTTCAATGACCGCCAACCTGCCGTTTTTGGGATTGATTGCAAACTGTATATTTGACCCGCCGGTTTCAACTCCGATTTCGCGCATGATTTTTATGGACGCGTCACGCAGGAGTTGGTATTCCTTGTCCGTCAATGTCTGCGCCGGAGCCACCGTAATGCTGTCGCCGGTATGTATGCCCATGGGGTCAAAATTTTCTATGGAACAGACTATGACGACGTTATTTTTCCTGTCCCGCATCACTTCCAATTCGTATTCTTTCCAGCCGTAAATGGATTTCTCTATAAGGACTTCGCCTATCATGCTGAGAGAAAGCCCGTGCGAAACAAAGGTTTCAAATTCGTCTTTATTGTATGCTATGCCGCCGCCGGAACCGCCTAATGTAAAACTCGGCCTTATAACGCACGGCAATCCGATTTTTTCGCAGACTTTTCTCGCCTCGTCAAGGGTATGGGCGTAATCGCTTTTCGGCACATCAAGCCCGGCCCTTTCCATCGCGGCCTTAAACAGCTTGCGGTCCTCAGCCTTTCTTATAACGTCCTCGGTAACGCCGATCATCTGCACGCCGAATTCGTCAAGCACCCGGTTTTCCGCAAGCTGAACCGCGATGTTAAGCGCGGTCTGGCCGCCGAGTGTGGGAAGGAGCGCGTCAGGCCGTTCTTTTTCAATGATTTTGGCCACAACTTCCGGCGTTATAGGCTCTATGTAAGTCCGGTCGCTGAGTTCAGGATCTGTCATGATGGTGGCGGGATTGCTGTTAACGAGAATGACGGTATAGCCCTCCTCCTTCAATGCCTTACAGCCCTGCGCGCCGGAATAATCAAATTCGCACGCCTGGCCTATCACTATAGGTCCGGAGCCTATGAGTAAGATTTTTTTTATGTCTTTTCTTGCTGGCATACTTATAAGTCCTGAGTCAGGAGTCTTGCTGATTTAATGATCTTTTGACTGGATGACTTGATGATTTACGATTACGTGTCCTTCGCCAATCACCAAATCATCCAGTCATTAAATCCCAGCGGTACTTCCTTCTACGTTTTCCCTTCTTCCTTCTCGTCCGTTTAAACGGAAACCGGGAACCGTGTCACGGGAAACGAACAACGTCCTTCATTATTTATTTTTCATTCTTCATTTTGCGTACTTATCAAGCGCCTTCTGAAGGTCGCCCATGCTCCGCGCGCCGACAAACTGTTCCTTAACATCGCCCTTTTCAAAAAGGAACATGGAAGGAATGCCGCTTATGCCGTACCTGCCCATAGTATCGGGATTCTCGTCGGCATTGACCTTGCAAACCTTTATCTTGCCTTCGTATTGGACGGCTAATTTTTCCATTACCGGCGACATCATCTGGCACGGGCCGCACCACGGCGCCCAGAAATCAACAAATGCCGGTTTGTCGCTCTTTAAAACTTCATTTTCAAACGTGTCATCTGTGACATCAAGTATTTTTCCTGACATATAAAACCTCCAGTTTTTAAATAGATTATGGGCGAACACACAGATTCGCCCCTACGAGTCCGTAACCAACACTACGACGTTTTTTTGCCACTCCCTGCGCGGGATCCCTTACATTAATATTATACTAAGGAAAAGGGAGAAGGCGCGAAGTCACGAAGATTTGCGTAAAGAACGTTAAGTGCAAGTCATTATGCCCAAACATGCGTACTTCGTGTCCTCGTGGCAAAAAATTTATTTTTGCAAGGATGTTATTTTAACATAAACGAAATGAAAAGCAAGCATTTTTTTACTTAGAATGTAAGGCCTTAGTGAAGAAGGGTTTTCAAGTTCCCCGCGGTATTTCGGTAGAGACTTGCCATGGCAAGTCTCTACATAATCATTGGGCATTTTAATATATATGTTATTTTCTTCACTCACCTTCACTGAGAACGCGTGAAATAATATCATAGAACAGCCATGAAACGCGCAAATATTCGCCCTTATGGCAGATTTATGAGATTTTTTCACACGTTCTGAGGCGATACCTTAAAATTGCATGGAACCGGATTGCACAAACCTTAAACAATATTGAACAACGTTTGAACGGGAACCTCAGCCTGAAGTTCCAACTTAAGGCATTTGTAAAATATTTACTTATCCTTCAGCTCCGTAATTTCCCCCACGCCCGATATCCGGCTGAATATCTCGTCTCTCCTGCCGACAATTGAAATGGTCAGTCTGTCCGGCGTAAAATATTTCTTTGCCGCCGTTAGAAGGCCTTCTCTGCTTAACCTCTGTATATTGTCCAGATATTTGTCATAGAAATCAGCGTCCATCTCGTATAATTCCAGGTCCATAAAATTGGAAATCGTCCTGGCCGGTGTCTGAAACTGAAATATGAAATTGTTAGAGAGATAGTCCTTTGCAAATTCAAGCTCTTCCTCTTTCACCATGCCGACGCATATCTTGTTCAGGTTTTCCAGGACGAGCTTGAGTACCGCGGATGTATTCTCCGTTTCGGTCTGCAATTCCGCGTAGAATACGCCGGAGTCCTCAAAAAAAGAAAATTCGCTTCCTATGCCATAAGCATATCCTTTTTCCGAGCGTATCTGTTCAACCAGCCGCGATGAAAAACACCCGCCCAATATCGTATTCAAACACAGTAACGGAAAATACCCGTTATCTCTTTTGGGAACGCCTATCTGGCCTATTACCATATAGCTCTGCTGGAGCTCCCTGTCGGACAGCAGAATCCTCAATCTGCCTTCTTCTTTTGCCATTTCAGGTATCGTCGGCGGATTAATCACATTGCCTTTCCACGTTTCGCATTCCTTCGCAATTCTGCCGATAATGTCTTCTTTTGAAAAATCGCCCGCTATGCCCATGAGGGCATTGTTCGGCCTGTAGTATTTATAATGGAACGCGGTTATATCTTCACGGCTGATGGATTCTATGCATTCGCTTGTTCCGGCGGCCTCGCGGCCGTACGGGTGTTCCTTATATATATCTTTCAAAAAATTCACATAGGCCGTATTGCCCGGATAATCCCTGATGCGCGCGAGTTCTTCTATGGCTATTTTTTTCTCATTCGCGGTAATTTCCGCCGTTAGGGCCGGATTCCGTATTATGTCAAAAAAAACAGGCATTATATCTGCCGCGTAATTGCTCAGAAATGCCGCTCTCATAACCGTAAAATCAGGACCCGCGGTTATGGAAAATTCAACCTTTTTATTGTCAAACAAAGAAAACAATTCGTGCGAATCCATGCCGACAGTGCCGCCGGATTCTAAAACTGCCGCGGTAAGATTGGCCAGGCCGTATTTCCCTGCCGGATCGTATTTAGAACCGGTCTTGAATTTCAGTATTATGGAAATAACCGGCGCGGAATGGTCTTCAAGCAGGTAAACAGGCAGGCCGTTGCCCATAACCAGCCTCTCCGGATGCGGTATCTTAAACTGCTGAACGGGTATTTTCAACTGCAGAGGATGCCTCGGGTTTTCTTCGCGTACGGGTTTTATGTCGGGCAAAGGCCTATTGCCGGCGCAATCGCCGCATAACAGCAGTAAACAACTCAATAAAATTGCCTTGGTTATTCGCGTCATATTTATACCTTACTTAGTCCCGTCAGTCGTTCCTCGGTACTCACTACCCGCTACTCGCTACTCGTAAATACTACGGTCCTGTTTTCCTTTGTAAAATATTTCCGCGCTACCTGCTGAATCAGCCCGGGGGTAACCTCGGAAAGCTTCTGTTCGTATTGGTTCACAAACCGCCAGGTGGAATTGAATTCAAATTCCGACAGCATATCGGCGATGCCTTCATTAGTCCTGAAAGACATCTTGAATCCCGCGGTCAGGCGCTCCTTTACTTTTTTAAGTTCCGTTGCCGAAACCGGCTCATTCTTCAGTTTTTCAATTTCTTCGTAAATGGCGCCTTCCACATCCTGGGCAGTGTAATCGGGAATTACGCTGGCCGAAATGACAAACAAATCCGGAAATTTCAGCGCACCCGAATCCGAACTGATGTCAGCGCACATCGTTTTTTCCTGCACCAATTTCCCGGCCAGCATGGAAGTATCGCCGCCTGTGAGCAATTCGCTTATTATCTCAAGCGCTGTCTGGTCCTCATTGGCATATTCCGGCTTATGGTATCCTATAAGGAGGTACGGCTCAACATCAAAATCCGCCTCCACGCGTTTTTCGCCTTTTTGCCTGGGTTCCACGGTGGTTACCGCGGGCGGCTCCGGGCCCTTGGGTATGCGGCCGAAGTATTTTTTTACCATAGCCATGGCGTTTTCAAAGGTAACGTCGCCGACAATGACTATAAAAGCGTTATTCGGCGCGTAAAATTTACTGAAATGCTCTTCCACGGCCTTTTTGCCGATTCTCTCAATGTCGGATTTCCAACCGCCGATAGGAGTCCTGTACGGATGCGCTTCAAAGGCCGTTGAATATAAGATATCGCCCATAGCGCTGTAAGGGTCGTCCTCGGAAAGGTTCTGTTCGTTCAGTACAACGGAACGTTCCTGGTAAAATTCGCGGAACACCGGATGCAAAAGCTGTTCTGATTGAATAAGCGCCCATAGTTCAAGGCGATTCGCCGGCAAGGAACACAGGTAATAAGTGCCGTCTTTAGAAGTCATGCCGTTCAGATTTGCGCCGCCATTGCGTTCATATATGCGCGTAAGCTCTTCACGAATAATCAATTGGTTTTCTTTTTCGTTAAGAATCTCAATTTCCTTCTGAAGCCGTCCGATTTTTGCGTTATCGCGCAATAATTCAGGCCTGCCGCGCTCATCATCCAGCTGTACCCATAAATGATCAAGCCGGTCCAATACGGGTTTTTCTTCCTCATAATTTTTTGTGCCTATGACATCCGTGCCTTTGAACATAAGATGTTCCAGCAGGTGAGAAACGCCGGTAGTGCCCGGGGTTTCGTTTACCGAACCCGTACGGAAACACAGGTACGCGGCCAATACAGGAACGCTGTGGTTTTCAGCAACGATGACCTTGAGGCCGTTGGGAAGAGAATCCTCGGTGATTTTGAATTCCCCGCCGCCGGCGGATACGGATTGTCCGGCCCCAATGCCAAAGCAAACAATAAAACACGCTATAAGAATACTATATCTTTTTATCTTCATTTTTCATTTTCGTATAACGGCGTCCCGGTGGTCCTCGTCAATTCCTGATATGCCTCTAAAAGTTTTTTGAAATGTTTGCCCGGCTTGCCGTCTCCGATAGGCCGCGCGTCTATTTCAATAACCGGTATCAATTCAGCGCCGGAGCCGGTCAGGAAACACTCATCCGCGCCATAGATATCATGGACTGAAAAAGGCATCTCAACGACCTTATTGCCTATCTTTTTCGCTATCTCAATGACTGTATTACGGGTAATGCCTTCCAGGATGCCGATAAATGCCGGCGGCGTAACGAGTTTGCATTTCTGGTAAATAAATATATTATCTGCGGTGGCTTCCGTAACATAGCCTGAATCGTTCAGCATAATGCCCTCGTCGGCGCCGTAATGGATGGTTTCTATCTTAGCAAGGATATTATTGAGATAATTAAGCGATTTGATTTCGCAATTCAAGGAATCCGGCCTGGTGCGCCGCGTACTGCAGGTAACAACCTTAATCCCTTGTTCATATTTCTCCTTAGGATACAGCGCTATGGCATCGGCGATAATGACAATTGAAGGTTTACTGCATTTCCTCGGGTCAAGGCCGAGGTCGCCTATACCCCTGCTGACCACAAGCCGGATGTAAACATCTTTGAACCCGGTCTTGCGCGCAGTCTCAACCGTCAACCGCTTAACTTCCTCCTGCGACTTCGGAATATTAAGCATTATGGATTTCGCTGAAGTGAATAATCTTTCAATATGTTCGTCCAACCTGAATACCCTGCCGTTATAAGCCCTTATGCCCTCAAAGACGCCGTCCCCGTAAAGAAATCCGTGGTCGTACACGCAGATCTTCGCATCTTCTCTCTTGGTGAAAAATTCACCATTAACGCTGACAACCAAACCCATAAGCATCTCCTCTTTTAAAGTTTACGAATTATGCCACGAAGACACGATGTCACAAAGAGTGACGTGATAAACGATGTGCATCGGACATCGATTAATAACCGTCCTTCGTGGCTTCGCGGTAAAAAAACGTTCGTTTATCCTCTTTTAAGTGAAATTTTAAACAAATACCGTGAAAAGTCAAGACAAATTAACAAGTAGCGAGGAGCGAGTAGCGGGTACCCAGGGACGAGACGACGTACGAGACGAAAACTACGGCACGAATCTTGAATCGCAAATTTCAAATCTCATATCTGAAATCTTATATCTTAAATTCCGTATCCCCCCGTAACCCCAAAACTCCATAACTCCGTTATTTCGGTATTACTTTTCACCTGAACATACACTATTGCTTAATATGGAAAACACAATAACAGGTACAAGGTTTTTAGGCATCAATCTCGCCGAAGGCGTGCGAAGACGCAACCTTCTGGCAGTGATAGCCGTCGTATTCCTCGGCATGTTCTCGCTATTCCTGCTCATAGCCATATTCCAGAAATTTCTCATGACCCGATGTATTATCCCCAAAAACGTCATCCCCAGGAACGTCGGTTATTTCATGGCGCTCCAGAATATCGCATACTTCATCGCTGCGCCTCTATGGGGACGGCTGTCGGACAAATACGGCCGGCGCAGGATTGCGGTATTCTGCTTCATGTTCTCGGCGCTCGTATTCGCATTCGTCGGACTGACGCAGTCATTCTGGGAGATGTTTGCCGCAAAAGTATTCATGGGATTCTTTATTGCGGGCGCCGTATCCACGGCCATGGCCGCAAGCGCGGATTACTGCCAGATGCGCGACCGCGCGAAAATCATGGGCCTGATGGGTACGGTAATCGGCACAGGCGCTGTCATAGGAATTCCAGCCGGAGCGATATTATTCAAAATTCACTTCTACCTGCCGTTTTTCGTACAGGCATTCCTTTATATCGTATGCGCGGTATTGTGCATAGCATTCTTCAAACCCGGCCTCGCCTCCGCAGGCGCCATGCCGGGACACGGGCACGGACACCCCGGCGCCGGCGGTCCTCCGCCGCAAAAAGGCGGAAATAAAATCCTTGAACTCCTGAAAATACCTAAGTTGCAGATATCTTACGCCTCCGCGTTCCTCTACGGCGGCGGGATGCAATTATCCATGGTAGTATTCATGCCATGGGGCGAATTGACCGCGGGCCTGTCAAGCAAAAAATTAAGCATATACCTGGCCATAAGCGGATTGGTATTCACAATCCTTGTAGCATTTGCCGGCTGGCTGTCGCAGAAATTCGGAAACATGCGCATGATAATGTTCGGGCTTTTCGGGCTGTGCGTCAATTATTTAATATTGGCATTTGTTGATAATACTGCAATAGTCGTCTGGGGTTATGTGCTGACATCCATATTCTCAGCAAGCATCTACCCCAATGCGCTCGCGCTCGCTGTAAACTCCGTACCGCCGTACAACCGCGGCGTCTCCATGGGCTGTTACCATTCCCTACGGTCCATAGGCGAAATTATATTCAGCTTGATTATCGGGGCAGTTATGGTATACTACGGCAAAAGAGGCGGCTTCGCCATACCCGCGGCAGTCGCGGGATTAATCGGATTATACACATTATATATGGTCATGGCGGAACGCAACCAACATAAAGTAGTGAGTAGTGAGTAGCGAGGGACGACGGACGAGTGAGAAGTGACCAGTGGTCAGTGGGCAGTGAACAGTAAGCAGTACTATCTTATAATCTTTAATCCGGTAATCTTAAAATCGATTTTGGAGGACTTAAATATGGAACAAGGCCATCCGCACGGAATGGGCGGGGAAAAACTATTCCACAAGATTAACTTGAGGGAAATGACCGAGGCGGAAATTGAAACGCTTATGCTTGAAGCCACGGACGGACGCCTGGCCACTGTCGGCGAAGACGGCCCGTACATCGTGCCGCTGGCATTTGTATACCATAACAAGCACATCTATTTCCATTGCCATAAGGAAGGCAAAAAACTCATCAATATAGCCCGCGACCCGCGCGTATGCTTCCAGACGGACATCTCCAGCGCGGATACGCTTAATTACCGCAGTGTCATATTCCAGGGCACGGCTAAACAAGTGACGGATGAAAAGGAATTGGTTGACTCCATGACCGCTATGATGGAAAAATACAAAAGCCCTATGAAAGGCATGCTGAAAAATCCCGGCGCAGTGGCTAAACTTATCAGGGTATTTAAGGTATCCGATTACAGGATGACAAGCAAGTTCAGCGAAGGAAAGTAAGACGCGATCTGGGATGTGCGATATGAGATATGGGCTGTGTGATATGGGATACGAGATTTGAGATCACGTCCGTTATTTATAATTCTTAATTTCTAATTATCAATCCGCCATTGATCAGCGTTTCAATTTTTCCCACGCCCCTGTCCGCGGCCTGTTCATGTATTGCCATACCCCGTACACCTGGGCCAGATTTGTCATTACAAAATAAAACAACAAGAACAACGGCTTTATCCTGATGCGCAATGCCTCCAGCGCCCACCCTATCATCACAAGGCCGTATACGGCAAGCTGGCATTTAAACAGTACGTCATATACAGGAAGCCCGCCCTCTGTCCGTATGCCGAGGAGATAATAATTCAATACCAGCGCGGCCATCATCAGCGGAAATCCCATCCAGCGTATCACCTTGTGGGAAACCAATTTGAACGTCATTTCCATATCGTACAGCCATAGCGCAAAGAAATAATCAAAAAACGCCGTCAGCGCCCCGGCCAATATGCGCGCCTTCCGCCGGAATTCCTCTCTTAAAAGCATGCCGCTTGACTCAAACGCGCGCGCGGCCGGCTCATATACGCACCTGTACCCCTGCTTTATCACGCCGAGGGATACGGCAAAATCGTCCATTATCACTGTAGTGTCGCGCGGATACGAATATAAGAATTTGCGCACGGCATATACCGCGCCGTCCGCGCCTGAACACGAACCTGTCAGGGTCTCGGTCTTCTTCAAAAATGATTCCAGTTTCCAGTAAATGCCCTCTCCTGAAGCGGTCGCGGCTGTCTTGCCGGCTATCACCTTGGCGCCGGAAACGCATCCGATTTCAGGGTCAGCAAAATGCCGGATCAGCGCCTTTATCGTACCCGGTTCAAACATCGCATTGGCATCCGTAAGTACGATTATCTCGCCCGTTGCCCTGGGAACGCATTTGTTTATCACAGACATCTTGCCGGATTGCGTTTCAAAAGGCATGAAAAGGATATTCGGCTCCTTGAAAGACGAAACTATCTCATTAGTCCTGTCCTTTGAACCGTCCGAACCTATGAGTATCTGCAATTTTTCCCGCGGATAATCCAGTGCCAACGCGTTTTTTATCTTGTCCGCGATGCAATCCTCCTCGTTATGGGCAGGAATGATAAGCGTAACCGCGGGCGTGTAATTGTCGTCAACGGCGTGCTTCTTTCCGCATATCGCGGCAAGAATCACCAACAAAACCGGATAAACCAGGTAAGGATAGATTAATAAAAAAATTATGGCCCAGAATGCTATTGCCATAACCGGATTTTAGCATAAAAAGCGGTTAAAGCAAGTATTTTCGGCTCAAAACCATAAGCGCGCTCTAAACTATAAAGCAGTATAGCCGCAATCATATCCGAGCCCCGGGATCCGAGAGCCGAGTACCGGAACGACGAACGATTGAACGAAAACCACAAGATTACCTGCCTTCGCCGGAGCGGAACACCGGCTTCGCGCAGGCAGGCACACGTTCGCTCTGCTCAGTGCAAGCAAGATAACGACAACGTATCCTGCCGCAGTCCTGCCACAATCGAAACGATAACCACAGAGCGCATAGAAAACGACGACGATTTTTTGCCACGAGGACACGAAGGTCTATGCGCAAGACAATTGATTAAGAGGGGGCAAGGGGGGGAGGGTATGCAATCTGCCACGCTTTACCGAGTCATTGCCACGAAAAATATATTATAAAACTTCGTGGTCTTCGTGAACTTCGTGGTTGAAAAATAGTGCTAACTTCATCACTTCTTTTCTCTTACCTTTTTCATCAGGTGTTTCGCCAGGGATTTGGCGCCCTTGAAAAGGCGCTTGCTTTCGGACGGATGCTTCAGGGCCTGCAGGAGTTTGGTTCCTATGTATTTCGCCCTCAGATAAAATTCCTTCCGCGCATAATCGCAAAAATCCACTAATTCCTCATTCGTCAATTCCGGCCTTGAAACCACGCAGTTATGCATGCCTTCTTTTGTCAGCCAATCCTTGAAATCGCCAGTCGTAAGATACCCATTGGCCTTTGCCCAGTCGTACGCTTCCGTGCCGGGATAAACCATCAGCGGAAAAAATTGCGCCGTGTCAGGATTCAATTCCTTTGCGAATTCCAGCGTCTTCAGGAGCGTTTTTTTCGTCTCGCCCGGGCATCCGAGCAGGAAGCATCCGTGAATCAGTATCTTCGCCTTTTTAGCGTCCGCGAAGAACTGCCTGACGCGCTCTACCTTGAGATTTTTCTTCATTGAATCCAGTATTTCCTGCGCGCCGCTCTCTATGCCTACGCAGAAAAGCCGGCATCCGGCCGAATGCAGGAGTTTCATGGTTTCCAGGTCAACGTCCGCCCTGGAATTAGCCGACCATATCATCTTTATTTTCCTGTTAAGGATTTCCTCGGCGAGTTCCCTGGACCTTTTTTTGTTCACCGTCAGCGTATCGTCTTCAAACATTATTTCCTTAACGTCAGGAAATTCCTTTATGATGTATTCCATTTCATCCACGACGTTCTTCACGGAGCGGAACCTTACCTGCCTGCCGCTGAACGTCTGCGGATAAACGCAATAGGTGCAGTGATGGGGGCATCCCCTTCCTCCGAGAATGACTATGATTGGAAACTTGCTGTGGGCGTAGAAATAATTATGGTGATTGAGGTGTTTTTTGTACACACTGCTGACAAAAGGCAGGCCGTCCATGTCCGTAATCCATTCCCTGACGGGATTCCTTTTTATTTCGTTGCCCTTCCTGAAAACAAGGCCTTTGATGCCGTCAAGGGGCGTTTTATCCCGCAGGGCCCTGGCCAATTCCAGAGCGGTATAATCATATTCGCCGATTGCCGCCGCGTCCGCGTACGGGCTCAATTTCAGGGATTGTTCAGGCATAGCCGATACGTGCGGTCCAACAAGAAGCGTATAGCATCCGGGTGAAATCTTTTTTGCCATTTCCGCGAACGTTACATCGTTATGGATGCTCGGCGTGCTCGTATCAATAATGACCATATCCGGCTTTTCGGTCGTCAGAAACATCTTTACGAAATCCTCGTCCCTGTTCTGCGCCGGGCAGTCCATGAGCGTTACTGAAAAGCCGTTTTTCTCCAGGAGGCCTGTCGCGTAAGCAAGCCACATCGGATAATAAAACGTACCGCTTTTAGTAACAGCCGGCGAACGCTGTTCGCGCGAGAATTTTTTTTTCAAAAAAGGAGGGTTTAACGCGAGGATTTTCATATAAGCCTCAAAGCCTTACGGATAATCCATTCGGCCGCGATTATGAGCAGGAACAGCAGGAAGAAAAGAGGCGCGTCCCATATAGGCTCTTCTTTAGACATGTATTCGCGCACTTCCCTGGCCTCTTTTATGGCATCAGGAAGCGTTTCAATATCCGCCAGCCCGAGAAATTTGCCTTCGGTGCGCTGGGCTATGGATTCCAGCGTCTGCCTGTCCACGAGAGGCTGTTCAAATTCCCTTGAAGGATGCTCTACGCTGAACGCCTTGAACACGACTTCTTCGGTTGCCGTAATATCTTCAGGCCCCAGGCTGACCTTATGATTTCCCAGCCGGTCCGGCGAAAACGCGCTGAAGTAACTGCCGGGTTCTTTGGGGTCCAATGTTAATTCCAGGTTTTTCTTGATGCCGTCGGGCAGTTCCAGCGAAGCGGAAATAACGGGGTACGTAAGAGGATTGAATTCCTCGTCAAACACCCTTGCGTATATCTTCACTTTTTCACCAAGCGAATATTTCAGCTTATCCGTAGTCAACTGATAGCGCTTATTTGAGAACAACCGGCCGCCGCGGAGGTAGTGTATTGAACCGGCCCAGAACTGGTAAAAATATTTATCGCCTATAAGTTTGCGCCATCTCCACGTGGAATCAAACCCCACAAACATGGTCCGGCCTCTCTTATACTGCTGGACGGCCACAAGGGGTTTCTGCATATCGGATTCGCTGGGATGCGCCGCGAGTACCTTAGCCGCGGGTTTCACTCTCTTTAAGGGATAATACCAATACATGCCGGGAAGGCCTTCATTCGGGTCTTCCCAGAGTTTTTTGTTTTTAGCCGGGTCGGAATCCAACCGCGTAATCTCATGCATAGCGCCCTCAGGCGTAAGTTTTGGCTGGAAAGGTTCCGCCTGTACTACGCCGCTCTGGCCGTAGATAGTACCGTCGTCATCGGGAATTACCACAGGAAGCATCCTGCCAACAGAGGTATCCTTAAAGGCGCGCGGACTGCTTCTCGGCCCGGAAATCATCAGGAACCCGCCGCCCATTTGCTCAACGAATTCCTCAATCGTTTTCATAATCTCATCATGAGAAGGCGTATTCAAAGAGGCGAGCAGAACGGGCTCCACGTCCCCGAAAATTATAACGTCGTATTTAAACAGGTCTTTTTTCTCATAAGGAAATTCCGTAAGGGACGGTTCGCCCTTTGTGGACTCCTGCGGAAAACCGGGGTCAGCCGACAACAGGAGGCAGTTTACGATTATGGAATGGTCCCTCAGCAGGGCGTTCTTAAGGTACTGGTATTCCCATCGCGGATAACCTTCAACGAACAAGACCCTGATTTTTTCATCCTTTACGATAAGGAAATGTTTCAGGGTATTATTTTCTTCAATAAACTCATCCGGCCGCGGCGGAACCGTTATGGAAATTTCATATTCGCCGGGTGTATCGGGCACGTATCCGACGGTTATATGCTGTTCTGTTTTATCCTGGACGAGCGTAATGAGTTTGGTATCAACTATCTTACCGCCCTGATTAAGCCTTATTTCCGCGGCCTCGCCGGCAAATCCCTGGTGTTTTACTATAACTTCAAATTTTACGGGGTCTTTGGCCACGGCGATTTCCGGAGCGGAAAGCGACAGGAGTTCTATATCTTTCGGTTCGGAAGGATTACCCGCGGCAATCGCGTAAACCGGGATAGCGCTGTCGCGGTCCACGAGGAGGTTTATGGCCTCTGAGACATCCATGCCGCTGTTAGACCTGCCGTCGGAAATTATCACAACGGCGGCTATAGACTGGCCCCGGAGTTCCTTAAGCGCCTCTGCTATGGCATCGCCTATCGCGGTGGAATCACCCTGGGCTTCCATATGGCCTGTCTTAGGCTCAGGCACAAGGCCGCCGGAAAATCCGTAGGTTTTCAACTGGTAACGGGTGGAAAGTTTTTTCAATATGTCAAGATTGGAATTGGCAAGTATCTTATTCACCATATCAATGCGCCTGAGTTCATTGACCTTGGCGGACATATCAGTTTCAGGCAGGGTTTTGCCGTCCGCAAGCTGTGTCAATTCCGCGAGTTTTTTGATATCGTCAGGCCTGGTGAATTTATCCTGCAGGGTCATGCTTTTGGAATCATCTATCAGCACTATAAGGTAAGGATACCTGACCCTTTCGGTTTCCAGAAGGATAATCGGCTGGAAAAGGATAAGCAGGATGATGAGGATTATGAGGCTTCTCAGACAGCCGAGCATGAACCTCGCGATGCCGGAGATATTTTTTCCTTCGCGCTTATAGAAGAAATACGGTATGAACAGAATAAGCGGGATTATGACGAGGGCGAGAAGCCAGGTTTCGGGCATATTGCGCCACACGAGGCGCCACTCGGCCCCTTTGTCCCAGGAGATCCTGTCAATTCCAAGAATAAAATCAATGATATTGTTCATAAACCATTACGATTTTCCGCCACGAGTGCACGAAGACACGAAGAACTATGCTATAAACGTTGAACGTTAACCGTCGCATTCATGAGAATAGTTATCCTTCGCGCCTTGGCGCCTTCGTGGCTAAAATAATCTGCTTACATTTTTCTCGTAAACGTCATTGTCAAAAAGCTCTCTACCAATATCAAAGCAAGAACGGCGTAAGCGAGGTATTTCCATAGACTGCTGGCGACGGGCTTAATATCCAGCTGTTTTCCGCCTTCGCGTTCAAGCCCTTCGGAGAAGCTGAATTTTACTTCAGGAAGCATATCTTTAAGTTCGGCTTCGGAAATTTTTTCAAGGATGCCTTCTTTGGGATTCACGTTTACCGCGAACAGGGATTCCATCTGGGGCGGCTGGCCTGAAGCGTCCGCGGCCTGTTTTTCAAGCGTATATATGCCGGTCTCTTCGGTATTTTTATGGAGGAGGATAAAACCGAAGTTTTTCACTTCAATAGGCCTCAACGAAACCGACGACGATTTAGGCGCTGTAAGAATGAAATTTTTCGCGTAATCTTCCACTTTCACGACTGTTTGCAGAGGCTCGCCGACGTTCACGTTCTTGAAAAGGAACGGCTTGGAATTCAGGTAATTCATCGTTTCATTCATAAGCGCGACGTATTCGCCGGCCTCAAGCCGAGGCAGTATATTCCAGTCATCATCGCACGTGGAGGTGAATACCATTACCTTACCGAGGCCGAACTGCTTTTCAACGATAGCCGGGGATTTATCAGGGTCGTCATAACGCGCGATAACCCTGACATCGCTCCTTTTCTCATCAACCTTCATTTTATAAAACTGGTAATAAATAAATCTCGCGAGGTATTCCTTCCTCTGCCTGAACGGTTTAAATATGGGATGGTTTATATCGCAATCCGTAATGCGGAAGATGCTGTTTTCCATATCAGCCATATTGCCGCCGATATCGCCCAATTCCCCGGGCAGAAGGCCGGCGCCATTTTTATACAGGAGCTCATTGTTAATGAGCCTGTCAACTTTTTCACCGAGAAATACCAGCAGGGAGCCGCCGCTGTTAACGTATTCCTCCAGGCTCGCCACCTTTTCCTCGGTAAGGGTATCAAGATTGGCAAGTACGACGACATCATAACTGCGCAGGTCGGTGCCGAAGAACGCCACCGGCGTCATCTGGTCCACGGCAAAAACCGAATGCCTTGAAAACGCATCTTTTGAAAGCTGTAAGGCGACCGTAAAGTAATACGACTCGCTATCCGAAATATACCCTGCAGGCGAAGGGTCTCCGTCCACGCAGAGTATTGAAACCTTTTCACGGACATCAAGCGCGAGGAACCTTTCATTATCGGCCTCCAGGTCCGACGCGTCAATTTTCGCTGAAACAAAATGCGGGCCTGCCTCGCGGAACGTATGGCTGAACATAACGACATTCAAACCGTTGCCGTTTATCTGCGGAACGATGTTGGCGCCCTGTTTAAGGCCGTCCACGAAGAAATTGACGCCCACGGCTGTAACCGGGCTGGGGCCGTTATTTGACACCTGCACTTCAAACGATATTTCCTCATTTATACCCGCCACCTGTTTTTTCATGGAAACCGCGGACACCGTAAGATTAGACGGGTCTTTCGCGCCCACGTCCACAATATTAAATATTGATTTGCCGGCTATATCGGTTATGAGTTCCTTGAAATCGCCGAACCCGCTCGCATTCCTTTCCGGCCAGCCGTTACGCTGGCAATCGGTAATGAGATAGACCTGTTTGCGGGAATTGGATGACTTATCAAGGACTTCCTTAGCGGCCTTAAGCGCCTCAAAGACATCCGTTACGCGTTTTGTAACAACGAGGTTATCGAGGTAATCCCTGACATATTTCAGCTGAATAGTGCCTTCGCCCTTAATAGAAGACGGCCTGTCGTCAAAGAGTATAAGCGAAAGCTGGTCGCCCTGTTCAATCTTCAGTCCGCTTATAAGCTTCTGGCATATATTCTTAGCCGCATCAAGCGAGGTATCTTTTATGCCGGCCTTATTATCCATGCTGAACGAATTATCAAGCACGACAATCAGATGGGTATCCGTAGTAGTAAGCGCCGACAGCGTTGAAGACTGGAAAAACGGCCTTGCCACGGCGAACACGAGCAGGAGCAGTATAAGCACCCGCACGAGGAGCAGGAGTATATTTTCAATCTGCAAACGGCGCCTGGTTTTTTTCATCGCGTTAAGCAGAAACTTCATCGCGGCCCATTCTATTTTCTTATAACGCTGTTTATTCAACAGGTGTATAATTATGGGCACGCTGGCGGCCAGCGTAAACCAGAGCATACCGGGATTTACGAAAAATTTTTCCATGCGTCAGCGCCTCCCCAGGCGTTTTGCCAGATATGTCGTCAGCACCACATCAAGGAGCTGGTTTGTCGTAACCTGCACGTAATCTATCTGCTGTTTCAGGCATCCGCGCCTGATAGTAGTCACAAAATCCTCAACCTCCGCCACATAAGCCTTCCTTAAAGACCGCGGGTCGGCAAGTATGTCAGGATAGCCTTCAAGTCCGAGGAACTTCGTCATATCCTTAAACGGAAATTCGGTTTCAAATTCGTCCATCACGTGAAAAACTATTACGTCGTTCTTATTATACCTGAAATGCTGGAGCCCGGCGAGTATCCTTTCGGGATTATCAAACAGGTCCGATATAAGAATAATCATTCCCCTTTTTTTAATCATGCCGGCGATTGAATGGAGCGTGGACTCCATATTGGTTTTATTCACATTGCCGGCCTCGGCAAGCGTACTGACGATAGCCTTCATGTGCACCTGATTGGTGCGCGCCGGTACGACCTTGACGACGTCCTTGTCAAAGCAGAACATTCCCACGGCATCCTGCTGTTGAAGGGTAAGGTATGACAGGGAAGACGCGATATACGTGGCGTACTCGAACTTTGAAACCGGCCCGGACTTGTATTTCATGGATTCGCTCGTATCAACGAGTATATACGAAGAAAGATTAGTTTCCTGTTCGTACTGTTTAAGGTACAAGCGGTCGGTCCTGCCGAACACTTTCCAGTCAAGGTGTTTTATATCGTCACCGGGCGAATACTCGCGGTGTTCCGCGAATTCAACGCTATAGCCGTGGTATGGGCTCTTATGGAGGCCCCAGATGAAACCTTCCACGATCATGCGCGCCTTCAACTCAAGGTGGGATATTTTATTGAGTACTTTGGGATCCAAGTACTTTTGGTAGTTTTGCATCTTTTTCAAGCTCGCTTTGCATACGCGGTGTTATGGCAATCAGTTTATCAATGATTTTATCCGTGGTAATACCTTCAGCCTCGGCGCTGAAATTGGTTATAATACGGTGCCTTAGCACGGGATGGGCTACGGCCTGGATATCTTCTATGGAGACATAAAAACGACCGTTAAGGATAGCACGGGCCTTGGCGCCGATAATAAGGTATTGAGATGCGCGCGGGCCTGCGCCCCAGGACACCCAATCCTTAATGAATTGCGGCACATCGCCCGCATGCACGCGGGTCTGCCTTGCGAGCGCCATGGCATATTTAATGACGTGGTCGGCGATAGGCACGCGGCGGACGATATCCTGCAGGGACTGGATTTCCGCGCCGCTCAATACAGGCGCGAGTTTGATGTCAAATGAGGAAGTGGTCAGTTTCATAATTTCCAATTCTTCCTGCTCGGAGGGATATTCCACCATTATATTAAACATAAACCTGTCAAGCTGTGCTTCAGGCAGAGGATACGTACCTTCCTGTTCAATGGGATTCTGCGTAGCCAGCACGAAGAACGGCTGGTCAAGGGTATGTTTTTTACCGCCGATGGTAACCTGGATTTCCTGCATGGCTTCAAGGAGAGCGGCCTGTGTTTTCGGCGGGGTCCTGTTGATTTCATCAGCGAGAATAACGTTGGCAAAGATAGGCCCTTTAATGAAAAACAACTGCCTTTTGCCGGTTGATATATCCTGCTGAATGACTTCGGTGCCGGTGATATCTGAAGGCATGAGGTCCGGGGTAAACTGGACGCGGTTGAATGAAAGGTCCAGGGTCTGGGACAAAGTGCGTATCATAAGAGTTTTAGCGAGGCCGGGAACGCCTACGAGAAGAGCATGCCCCCTGGAGAAGACGCAGATAAGCATTTCCTCAACGACCCTTTCCTGGCCCACGATAACCTTGCCGAATTCCGCCCTGATTTTGTCATAAGCGCCTTTCAGCTTATTCACCGCTTCCATATCGTTTCCGGAAACGGCTTCGTTAACGGGTTTTACGTTTTCGTCCATACGATGATTCTCCTAAAATTTCAGCCATGATTATTGCTTAAGCTATTAGCTTTTCTTTATTCTACAGCGTAACCGGAAAAATCTTATATCCTAAATCTTATATCTTACATCCAAATATAATATAAGGCCGGTTTTAAGTCAATAAAATTCAATACTAAAAATTCTTGACAGCACTCTTTTAAAAAAGTAAGATATTGCTGTTACAGGTTCAAGCGTTGTTCAATATTGAACAGCGTTAAACAATGCGGAGCCTCGCATCGTTATACGTACGAAGCGTTAAATGGTTTGTATTAAAATTAGGAGAAAAAAGTGATGAAAAGACTGTTACTCGCTGTATTTCTTTTTGCGCTTTTTATTACGCCTGCATTTGCACAGGATTCGGACGAAGCGGAAATGAAACGCCTGTTCAGGGACGGCATTGAACAGTACAAGAATGGCAACCTTGAAAAGGCTTACGAACTCATAGAGGCCTCTTTGCGCAAGAATCCCGCGCCCGACCTGCTCCGCTATCTTACAGAGGAAATCGGTCCGGCGATTATGCTCAAGGGCCTTGCCGAAGAAGGCGACCTTAAAAACACATTCGTGCGCATACTTGAACTTTCCAAAGGCGAAGCAAGGCGCCTTGAAGAATCTCCGGAAAAAGTACAGCAATACGTTTACCAGTTAGACACGCCCAACATGCTGACAGTCCAGCAGGTGGTAAACAGGCTTATCCTGACAGGAGAACCCGCGGTGCCCTTCCTGATAGCTGAGATCGGCAACGAAAAAAATGAGACCCTGCGCACCAACTGCATAATAGCGCTGAGCAAGATCGGCGCGGACTCCACCCTGCCGCTCGTGGAAGCCCTTAAAAGTTCAAATATGATGATACGCAAAAACGCACTCATAATCCTCGCCACTATAAAAGACCCGCGTTCGGTGCCGGCCCTGAAAAAATTATTTGAAGACCCTCTGGAACCCGAAATCATCAGCCAGATGGCCGCGGAAACCCTGATACAGGTAACCATGAAATCCCCCAATGACCTGCCGCCCGCCAAAGAGCTTTACCTTGATCTCGCGAGGCGCTATTACAGGAGCCACCAATCCCTGATGAAATTCTTTTATATAAGAAATGTCTTCTGGAAATGGTCCCAAAGCGAAGACAAGCTTACGTCGGTTGAAATGCCTTCTTTCTCGCTCAACGAAAAACTCGCCGAAGACGCCTGTTTTATGGCGCTGAAAATAGACCCGCAATACGAAGACGTCTGGCCGCTCCTGCTCAACGTTTATTATTCGGAATTCAATGAAATGAAGCTCGCGGTTGAGAACGCGAAAGTAAAAATGGCCACTGAGGACCTTTCAGAAGAAGAAAAGGAACAGCTTGAAAAACTCAACGGCCTTTACGAACAGCTCAAGCTGTCCATAATATCCATACTGACGTCAAACAAGAAATACATTTATGAGGCCCTTGATATGGCCTTAAACGACGACGAACCTGTGATTGCCGTATCCATCATAGAAGCCCTGCGGGACTACGCAGAACCCGAAGACCTGCCCATGCCGGTTAACGGTTATAAGGACATTTTCGGCAAGCCATCCGCACTAACCGAACCCGATGCCGGCTTTGACAAAATCAAAAAGATGGGCACGCCGCTCATCAATGCCCTGCAGGACCTTGACAAGCGCACGCGGTACGCCGCG
The DNA here is from genome assembly GCA_016220095.1 of Planctomycetota bacterium. Classification (GTDB taxonomy): domain Bacteria; phylum Planctomycetota; class MHYJ01; order JACQXL01; family JACRIJ01; genus JACRIJ01. The sequence continues at coordinate 39,916 of JACRIJ010000053.1, forward strand.
GCGCAGACGCTGGTATATATGCAGCCGAGGGAAAAATTCATGTATTCCGACGAAGTCATTAACGTGCTTTCACAGGCAATTGAGGAAATCGGGATGAGAGCCGTGCTTGTAGGCACGGAAGTGATAGATTCGCGCAACGTGATAAAAAAGGAACTGCGCGCCATCAATTGCTACCCCGTTGAAGCCGGAAGCACTGCCGAAGTAATAATAAAGGCAAAGCAATTCCCGGTCTGCGACGCCATAATCCTGAGCTTTGAACTTGCACAGCAGGTTGTTTTCGTAGGCTCGGAAAAGACCATTGACGGGCAGGAAAAAATTGAACTCTCGCTCGTGGACAGCTTAAAACAGGATATCCGCACGAAAAACATACCCATGTTCATCGTATGCAAACCCGAAGACACTATGGTAGCGGAAACTATTTACGGCAGTATGATCAATGCCTATATACCCCTTCCGGTTGACAGAAAAAATTTACAGCACGAGCTGAATAAGGCATTCACGGGCAACGAAGAGGATTCCAAGACTCGCGCGAACCTTCTCGCGAAAAAATCAGCCGAAGCCATAGCATCCATTGACCCTGAACGCACGATATACCCGTACACTTTCACTTACGGCAGTCTTATCAAAGTCCTTGCCGACAGGCCGGACGACGTGCGCATACCGGCGGCGCGGGCGCTCGGCAACTTCGGCATGCTACAATCCACGGAGGCCCTGACGAAAATCCTGAACGACGCGGCCAATTCGCCGGAACTGCGGCTTGCCTGCTGTAACGCCCTCAGAGATATATTCAGGAAGAACCGCACCGCCGCCGAAAGTGAAACCTACAGGGCATTGAAAGACGCGTACCTTACGGGTCCCGAAGAATTACAGAAATCAGCAGCCTCAGCCCTTCATTTCTCAAGCCTTACCGCCCATCAAAGGCTGGAGCTGATGGAAAGCAAACGTACAATAAAAGTAGATTAATGAATCCAAACCTGAAAAACGTCCTTGCGATAGTGCTTGCCGGTGGCAAGGGGGAACGGCTTGACCCTCTGACAAAGCACCGCACCAAACCTGCCGTGCCATTCGGCGGCATCTACAGAATCATTGACTTCACGCTGAGCAATTGCATCAATTCAAATATCCGCAAGACATTTGTCCTGATACAATACAAGTGTTTCTCCCTCAACAGGCACCTCAGGGACGGATGGAATTTTCTGAGCAGCCGGCTCGGCGAATTCATTGAACCCATACCGCCCCAGCAGAGAATCGGAACCGACTGGTACAAAGGCACCGCGGATTCCATATTCCAGAACCTCTATACGATTGAAAGGGAAAACCCCAAATACGTCGTCATACTCGCCGGCGACCACGTATATAAAATGGACTACAGGAACCTTCTGAGATACCATATTGAAAAAAGCGCCGACGTCACGGTCGGCATCATAGAAGTGCCCGTGCAGACGGCAAGCAATTACGGCATTGTCGCCACGGACGCCTCGGGACGAATAAACGATTTCCAGGAAAAACCGCATAATCCTTTCGCCATGCCCGGCAAACCCGGTTCGGCCTTCGCATCCATGGGCATATACGTATTCAGTTCCGAAACGCTTTACAAGGTGCTTGCGGAAGACGCGGCCAATGAAAACAGCTCGCACGATTTCGGCAAAAACATCCTGCCCAAGATATGCCGCACCCACAAGGTTTACGGCTACAATTTCTGCGACGAGCAGAAAAAAATGCCGCGCTACTGGCGAGATGTGGGAAACATTGATTCGTATTTCATGGCAAATATGGACCTCGTGGCAGTATCGCCGGTATTCAACCTTTACGACCAGGATTGGCCTATATACACGGCGCAAACGCTCGCGCCGCCGCCAAAATTCGTTTTCGCCCAGGAAATACCCGGCGGACGCCTCGGGATTGCGCTGGATTCGCTGATATCAAACGGCTGTATCATCAGCGGCGGCAGGGTGCAGAATTCCGTGCTGTCGCCCAACGTGCGCATCAACAGCTACGCCCATGTTTGCGAATCCATAATATATGAAGGCGTAAACATAGGCCGATACGCGAAAATCAAACGCGCAATCATTGACAAGGACGTGGAAATACCGGAAGGAGTGGAAATCGGATACGACATTGAAGAAGACAGAAAAAGATTCTACGTCACGGATTCGCACATTGTGGTAATCTCAAAAGGTGAAATTGTCAAAGGTTAGACTATGGCCGAACAGAATTCAGGACTGGCTTTCATGCCGCCGCCAAACGCCTCAAGAAACCGGCGGGAAAAGATGCTCTCCTTTCTGAGATGGCTTAACGTGCCGATTGTCTCTCTGGCCATGCTTTCCTTTGTTGTGGAATACGGGCTGGTCATTTCCGACGCCACCAGAAAAATCGTATGGCTTATCATCGGGCTTATAGCGATATATTTCGTGCTTGAACTCGGCGTCACCCTGCTGTTCACATCCGACAGAAAACAGAACCTGAAAGGAAATTGGCTTCCGATACTTATTACCGCGCTTTTCATGGTTACCGGTTTTATAGTGCCTTTCGCCTTACACGGCAGTTTTGTAACGGAAAAAGCGCATTATACGGCGCTGATAGAAATATTTGTCTTCCTGATATGCGCGCTGAAAATATTCAAGACGCACAAGGACATCTCGCTTCTTAACATAAAGCCCGCCCAGATGTTCGTCCTGAGTTTTGCCCTGATAATACTTGCGGGCGCCGTGCTATTGTGCCTGCCGAAGTCCTCGGCGCCGGGCAAACCGATTTCCACCATAGACGCCCTTTTCATCGCGACCAGCGCAACCTGCGTAACAGGCCTTTCCACGCTCAGCATAGGCTCGGGATTTTCAAACCTCGGTCACTTCATCATACTGTTCCTCATACAGATAGGCGGCCTGGGCATAATGACGTTCGCGGCATTCTTCAGCATAGCGCTCGGAAAGTCCATATCCATCAAGGAACGCGTTGTAATGAAAGACCTGCTCAATTACGAAACCCTCGGCGAAATTGGAAAAATAGTCATTTACATACTCTTCATTACTTTTGCGATTGAATTTGTCGGCGCGATATTCCTCCTTGACGTCTGGCCTGAAAGCGCGGCGCCTACCGCGCTGGTGAAAATAAAGTTCAGCATATTCCATTCGGTATCGGCATTTTGCAACGCGGGCCTCACTCTTCTTGACAATAATCTTGAAAACTATCCCGGACACCTCAAGGTTAATTTCGTAATAACACTGCTCATCATAGCGGGCGGACTCGGCTTTACGGTGCTGTTTAACCTCGTTACTTTCAGGGTATCCACGCTGAGGTTCCTGCAGAAATTCAAGTTTTTCCAGAAATACACCCGGCATACGACGCCGTCTCGCCTGACTTTGCAGACTAAAATAGTATTAATCACATCGCTGACGCTTATTCTGCTTGGGACGGTTTTCCTGCTTCTCTTTGAATACAAAAACCCTGCGACTATAGCGTCTAAGAATTTCGGCGAAAAAACCCTTGTATCATATTTCAGCTCCGTAACTACCAGAACTGCCGGGTTTGACACGGTCAATACCGGGTTTTTCACCAATCCGTCGCTCCTTCTAATGATGTTCCTTATGTTCATAGGCGCTTCGCCGGGCTCAACCGGCGGCGGCATCAAGACCTGCACGTTTGTCATCCTGCTTATGACCATAAGGTCCTTCTGCCTTGGAAAAAACAACGTAGAAATGTACAAAAGGACACTGCCTAAGAGACTGATTGAAAGCGCTATTGTTATATTCGCCATGTCAATACTGTTAATCTTTACTTTTTCGCTTATTTTAACTATACTTGAACCCGCGATACCGTTTGAAAAACTGCTTTTTGAAGTCATAAGCGCTTTCGGCACGGTCGGGCTTTCAACGGGAATAACCGCGTCGCTCTCCACCGCAAGTAAAATAATAATAATCGTCACCATGTTCATAGGCAGGGTCGGGCCGCTTACGTTGATGCTCGCAATGGCGCAGGAAGAAACCCAGACGGCCTACGAATACCCGAATGAAAACGTAATGGTAGGATAATCTGAGATTTGAGATCTGAGATCCGGAATTGATGATGCAGGATTTAACGGAACCGGAGGAAACAATATGAAATACGCTGTAATAGGCCTTGGAAAATTCGGAACTACGCTGGCAAAGGCGCTCGCACGGGGCGGCGCCGAAGTCGTGGCCGTGGATAACAATCTTGACCTTGTTGACGAGGCCAAGGATGAGGTAACGCTCGCGGTCAAACTTGACGCCACGGATGAAAAGGAACTCCTCGCACAGGGCATCCATAAGGTTGACGTGGCTATCGTAAGCATAGGAGAAAATTTTGAAGCCAACCAGCTCGCCACCGTCATACTCAAGAAACTCGGCGTAAAAAAGGTCATTACGCGCGCCACAAGCACCGTAAGGTCAAAAATACTCGCGCTCATAGGAGCTGACGAGGTGATATCCCCCGAAGAAGAAACGGCCATGAGGCTCGCCCAGCGCCTGCTCGTGCCGAACATAGTTGATTATCTGGAACTTTCGGAAGGATACAGCGTTGTGGAATTGAAGGCCCCGGAAAAATTCCACGGCAAGACTATTAAGGAACTGGACATACGCAACAAATATGACATCAATCTCATCGCGATAAAAAGGATACTTCCCGTTGGAAAACCGTCTGAAGGAAAAACCAAGATTGTGCTCAATGCCGTGCCGCGGCCTAATGACGTCATTGAACCCAGCGATATCCTTATCGTAGTAGGCGATGACAAGAGCATAGAGGAATTGCTGAGGGAGGAGTAAGCTGATTTAATGACTTAGTGATTATATGACTTGATGATTTCACGATTACGCGTTTATACGTCAATCGGCCCGTCCTTCATTCTCCATTTTTCATTTTTCATCCTTCGTCAATCGGCCCGGTCTTCATTCTTCATTTTTCATTCTTCATCCTTCGTATATGGCGGGAGTGAATGGGAATCGGACCCACCAGCCCGCTTTAAGCGGACACGCTGGATTTGAAGTCCAGGAGGCTCACCAGACGCCTTTTCACTCCCTGAAATGAACGGCAGATGCGGAGTCCGGCGCCGGGAATGATTACTTCTCAAGGAGTTTATTTAATTCTTCCTTAGACAGGACTGCTGTTTCGCGGCTACCCGGCATCTTATTGATGAGAAAGCCTGTGATTTTGCCTTCCTTGAACAATTCGGCGACTATCTTTACCAGATCGTCGTACTTCACGATATTGTTCGCGAAAACGACATCAAGCACCCTGCCGCCCGGAGATGTTTTCTTCAGGGCCGCGACCTCAGGGTCCCTGAGCAGATTGCGCGAAACCAGGTACCGAAGCACGTCATTTTCAGTATGGCCTGCCGCACCGTTTCCTGACTGGAAAAGAATGGGATTCACGGAGCATTTCTGGCAGGTTACCTGAAAAAGCTCAAAGATATCGGCCGCCGACATTTGCGATTTGCATTTAGGACAATAAAATATTCGTTTTCCCATAGGCTTGATATTATATCAAAAAAAAAATAGAAGTCAATTATTTTATTTCTTCCAGTAATTTAGCCGCGTCCTTATAGGTTATATCCAATTCCACGACTTTCTGCAAAGCGCTTTTGGCCTCGCTCTTCTTATCAAGTTTCTTATATGATAACCCAAGCTGGTAATTAAGTTCCTTTGTGAATTCCGGAAGCGTATTTGTCTGAAGCGCCTTCTCGTACTGTTCTACGGCGAGTTCATTCAGGCTTTTCCTGCCAAAACATTGCCCGAGCAGGAGATACGATTCCACTCTTTTTGAAGGGTCTTTTATTGAAAGCTGAAGTTCAGAGATAGCCTCTTCAAGCGCCGGCGGCTTCTGCAGTACCTGGCTCACCTGCAAAAGGGTTTTGGCAAAGGCAAAATGGAGTTTCAGGTCGGTGGGATGTTCTTTCACCTTCCTGCGCAATTCATCCGAATGGAATTGCAGGCGTTCTTTTTTCATACGCTCGCTGAATTCATGCAATTCCTTATTTTTCGGATCCTTCTCTATCTGTTTCCCGATTTCAGCCAATTTATGGTCATACTGTTTCAGCCTGACTTCTCCGATGCGGCTTTTCAAGGAAGGGTCTATCTTATCCAGCTGAGCGGCCTGCTGAAAGTATTTCAGCGCATTGCTGAAGCTGTTCCATTTAAGGTAAACGTCGCCGATTTTTTTCAGGACTCTGACGTTATCGGGGTTATTCGGGTCTTTATCAATCTGTTCTTTAAGGTGTTTAACCTGGAGTTCCACCTGTTCGCTGTTCAATGCGGTGAATGATTCCTGGGCAAGCTGTCTTGTTTCTTCCTTGTTTTTCAAAAGGTCCTGGGTTGATTTAGCCTCATCCCATTTCGCCCCTTGTATGGCGGACATGGCGAGGAAATCCTTCTGAAGAGAAGCCATTTCCTTATCATCCGGGTGGGATTTAAGCACGAGTTGAATGCATTCTATGCCTTTCTTTACGTTGTTTTTTTCTTTATATATTCCGGCGAGCAGGCGCGCGGCCTCAAGATTCTGAGGCTCAAATGCCAATATGCCTTCAAGTTCCGTAAGCGCGCTTTCCTTATAACCCTTTTTTACAAGCGCGTTCGCCAGCAGAAGCCTCACTTTGATATTGGAAGGATCTATCTGGAGGAAGTCTTCGGTGGCATTGATTGTTTTTTCCGGTTTATGCGTGACGGAATTGTTAAAAAAAGCCTGCGCAAGAACGACAAAGTATTGTATTTTTACCGTAAGAAATGATTTGGGAGGAATGTCACCCAGAATTCTTAATTGCGTCGCCCTCAGCGCCTGGCGCGCCTTTGCGCAATCCTGGTCAATCTGAAGAATTTGCCTGTATAAATCTATCGCGTATTTGTAGTTCTTCTTTTCAAATTCACCGGAAGCTTTATCAAGTAGTTTCTTAAAATCGTCTGCCATATTCTAATCCGGTTGCCTTTTTCCCGTACTTCGTTATTGTTTTCCGACTTCAAACCTGGAAAATCTTGACACAACGATATTTTCACCGACCTTGGCAATTGCCTGTTTGATAAGGTCTTTTATTGTTGCAGTGCCTTTTTCATCCTTGATGAAAACCTGTTCCATAAGGCATTTTTGCGAAAAAAACAATTTGCACAGTTTGCCTTCAACTATTTTAGCGGCTATTTCAGGCGGTTTGCCTTTGACTTCCTGCATATACTCTGCTTTCAATTCTTCTATGGTCTGCGGATTAAGGTCTTCCCGCCTGACAACCATGGGGCTTGTAGCGCAGACCTGCAGGCAGATGTTTTTCGCGAGTTCCTGAAACACCTCGGTATTCGCGACAAAATCCGTTTCACAGTTAAGTTCGAGTAGTACGCCCACTTTACCGTTGAAATGTATATAAGAACATATTCTGCCCTGAAAAGCCGCCCTGCCTTCTTTTTTAGCGGCCATACTAATGCCGCGTTCTTTAAGGTATTCCAGGGCCTTGGACACATCGCCGTCATTTTTTTCAAGGGCCGTTTTGCATTCCATCATGCCTAACCCTGTCTGGTCGCGGAGTCCTTTTATTGCTTGAGCTGAGATTGCCATTATATCCTCCTTATTCCTTATAATTTAATCTTACACCGTCGGCTGGGTATTTTCAGCAGGCTTGGCCGGGGTTTGCGGTGCGGCTGGTTTATGCTGTTGTTGCGGTTTAGGCGCGGATGCCGGGGCTGTTGGTGCCGGAGACTGATGCCTGTCATAAGGCCTGTTGCCTCCGCCGCCGCCTCCGCGCGGCCTGTTATCATAACCGCCTCTTCTTCTTTGAGGGGCGTAGGATGCGGATTTTTCAGGCTGTTGCTGGGCAACCGGCTGTGCCTGCATCCTGGAGCTTCCGTCAATGACGGAATCTGCAAGGCGCGCTATGATAATTTGTATTACCTTCATAGCGTCATCGTTGCCGGGAATGGGGAAATCAATTTCATTGGGATCGCCGTCTGTATCAATCAGGGCGATTATGGGGATGTGCAATGCGCGAGCTTCGGCAATGGCGTTCTTTTCCTTTTTGGGGTCAACAACCACTATTGCCCTGGGAAATACGGACATGTTCCTGATGCCTTCAAAACTCTCAAGAAGTTTTTTCTTTTCACGCATAAAACGCGAATTCTCTTTTTTGGTATAGTTATTGAGAATGCCTTCCTTTTCAAGGGTTTCCAGTTCCACGAGGCGCTGGATGCGTTTGGCTATGGTTTCAAAATTCGTAAGCGTTCCGCCGATCCATCTTTCTGACGCATAGTACTGGTTACTGCGTTTAGCCTCTGCCGTGATGACCGTCTTGGCCTGTTTCTTGGTGCCGACGAAAAGCACCTTGCCGCCGCGGGAAGCCGTCGCGGAAAGGAACTTGCAGGCCTTAACAAGGCCCATCAGGGTCTTTTTCAGGTCAATTATGTGGATAAGATTGCGCTTGCCGTATATATACGGGCGCATTTTGGGGTTCCATTTGCTGACCTTATGGCCGAAATGAACGCCGGACTCAATAAGTTCACGTATAGATATGGTGGTCATAATTAAAAAATTATGGCTGTCCTTCTCAGCCGCGGTTAACCATATTGCGTTTATTCGCGGAACAAACCCAATATAAAAATACTCTTTGCGCCTTAACGGCTATTTGCCGCTTTTCGTCAAAAGAATTAATACTATACCAAAAAAACCGAATAAGTCAAGGAAAATTTGGAATAAACAAGAATTCCGAAACTTGCCTTTGGCAGGTGGTTATATTGGGTCTTTGATCAAGCAGAATACAGTGGTAGACGGGTTTTGCCCATAAAAATTCGGCAATGCGTACATTCGCTGGCATTTTTAGCGCCAAAAAGCGTAAAA
>JACRIJ010000055.1 GCA_016220095.1 Planctomycetota bacterium
GCATAATATACTTGACATTTGAAGGTAGCCGCAGGCTTTAGCCTGCGCTTAGAATCCAGTATTACAGCGCAACCTAAAGGTTGCGGCTACCTTAGCGCTGGCTATGAATGCCAAGTATATTATGCTCCGAGTGATAATAACCAACATACCGGTTACTTTTTGACATATTATAACCATTATACCGATTAAGTCAAAAAAAACCTGCTGTCTTGAATCCTGTAGAGACACGCGATCGCGTGTCTCTACAAAATATTATATGGCCTCAGTCGAAGACACATATAACACACCCCCTTGCCACCTCTTAATAGAGGGGGATCGTTCGTACGACGCCTTCCCCTCTATTAAGAGCCCGCCTTCGCGCACCTGCGTGCTGAAGCACTTCGGTGCGTAAGCACGAAGCCAATGCTTCGTTTCGGTCGCCTACGCTCCAAAGCTTCAGCGACGGAGCGCAAAGGCAGGCACTTCGGTGCGTAGGCACGAAGCCCGCTTCGGCGGGCGTAGGAAGGGGGCAAGGGGGTGTGTTATACGTATCCCCGACTGAAACCGTAGGTAATCTTGCCGTATAATTTGACAAAGGCGCCCTGATAGTGTATAATTGCAACTAAGAAGCTTAAATATTTGGCAAATCATTATTACCCGGCCCAACAGGAAACCGTAAACGAGAAAAACGGAGCAGTTTCGCCGTGTTTTGTGATGATATGAGGTATGTGTTTTACATGTGTTGGTTCCCAACCCTTTCCGGCCGACTCTTAGCGGCGTTTGGAAATCGCGGTCTTTGAAAATATGATTGTTTTTGTCTTTAGTGGAATCCGATTCTGGGCTTTGGTTTCTCTTCCGGCTCCGCCATCAACTGTCTTATGGCGTCAAAGATTGACTTAATTTGGGAATCGTGGCGCTCAAATTTTCTTTCCAGTTCGTTTATGTGCCGCGAGTATCTGCCGCAACCTAACAAACGCCCTCATAATGGCAATATTGACCATAACGGCTCGTTCACTATGCAAAACACTTGACAGCATCGCAACGCCTTGTTCGGTAAAGGCATAAACATTTGGCGCATGTTTTATGGAAGAACATGTCACAATTTGTGATATGTTTCTTATTTCTTTTCGGGTTAGTTTTATCATAAAATCGTCAGGAAAGCGTTTTATGTTGCGTTTAACCGCCTGAATTAAAGCTCTTGTCTCTAATCCATTATAAGGCCTCCTTAACATGGCGATTGAAACAATGAAATGCCTGTTGTAGGGGCAGACCTGTGTGTCTGCCACTTTTTATTGAAAATTGAAAGTTGCAAATTGTAAATTTCAAAAGACTGTTATTTTACCGGCTGTTTTACAATTTGATATTTGCAATTTTCAATTTGCAATTAAAGTCAAATGTTTTTCAGGAGGATACGTTTATGTTCAATCGTAACCTGTTAGGTATAATGGTTGTATTTGCGGTACTCGGATTGGTAGTCGGCTGTGGCGGCAGTGGCTCAGGCACTGCGTCGTCTACCGACAAGAATGCTGACGGCACCACAGATGGAGGCACTACGCTTATAGGCGACGGCGACAATACCGGCGGCCTGCCGGGCGGATATCCCGACGAAACCGGCGGCACCGCAGCTAAAATAGCGCTTTCAGGCATGGTTTTTGAATTGGGCGATTCCGGACTGCTTACCCCCGTGCCCGGCGTATCCCTTGAAATGTCTTTTCTTTCCGGCAACGTCTACTACACGTCCGCAAAAACAACAACTGTAAATAATCCATCTCTATATACAGATACCGGCTCAGACGTCGCAGTGTCGTCAGGCAGTGGCACCACGGGCTCAGGCACTGTGGGGGGCGGAACAACTACAACCGTTGAAATTGTTACCGAACCTATAGGCGCTACGGATTCCGCGGGCGCATTTTCCGCGGAAGTCTCGGCCGCCGTGTCCGGCACCATTAAAATCACCACAGCTGATTACACCCAGGCAGACGTAACAATATCCCTTGATGCCGATATGACTGTTTACCTGCTTTTGCAGAAGACGAACGAAAATACGGTTCAGCTCACGGCAACCCTTGCCAAATCCGCATTGCACAAGGCATCGGAAAGACGCGTGCCCGAATCCGGCGGAGATGCCTGGATTATCGTTAACGAATGGGACCTGGCCAAGGATATTGTACTTGCCGTTACCCCTTACAAAAACTTAAATGTAATCCCTGCTGTCAACAACGCCCAGAGGGGTTTGAAAGGAAAAGCAAGCCCTGTGAGCGGCGGCGACGTGAATTTTAAGGACTTTACGACAGGCGAAAAAATTACTCTTACTGAATCAGGATTTGATGGCATCGTATATCCTTACGCGTCCTATGGATTCCCGGATTATAATCTTGAAACCATCTACCAGATGATTCAGAGCGGATCAGCAACCCTGTCTTTGTGGTATTACGCAAAAGAATCTTCGTATTCGGACGATCTGTCATGGCAGGAAGCCGGCGCCGCAACCCTGACTTACGATTCGTCAACTCAAACCTATACATTCAGCTCAGCAACCGGCGTTTATATGGCCGGATTTTATCCTTATGTGTTCGCCATGGATACGTATAACATGCCCGAAATAACCATCACCGGAACCGTAAACGACCCGGTCGGGCCTCTGCCGGACTGCCTGATTATGGCCGGCAATTCCCAGGCGATTACTAATCCTGACGGGCAGTATTCCGTAACAACCGGCGTGCCTATGGAAATGAATCAGATACTTGTAACCGCAAGCAAAAACGGTTTCACGACAGAATCCGTTATTCAGGTTATTTCACAGGATATTAACGAATATGCTCTGGACATAACGCTTGCAATAGCCGGAACGGCGCCTTCAGAACCGGCAACAGGCGAAACTGTTTCCATCTCGGGAACCGTAACAAATTATTATGACAACCTGCCCGTACCTGATGCCGAAGTAACGGCCTGGACGGATGTCACAGTTGTCATAGGCGACGTCTCCGCAAGTACAAAAACGCAATTCAAACCCGGCACAACCAAAAACCCCGCAGTACTGGAAAAACTAACCGTATCCGGCACAGCGCCCTCAAGGACAATAAGCGTGGATTTCCTTGACGGAGTGTATTACACGTGGGATTTCAAAAAACAGGATGAATCCCAATGGCGTGTATTGCAGGAAGGCGCTACTTCACAGTACACGTCTCTGCAGGAAATAGTAATTATTGATACCATCAGAGGATTGATACTTGACGGGTATTCGTATTATACGGGAAAATACGACCTGCGCGTGCAGGCGCAACATCCTGACGGTATTCTGGAAGAAGTAACCGGGTTTTTTACAGTCAGCATTGACCAGGCCATCTACAAGACAACTACCTGGACGGCAAATGACAGTACGGTAACAACAAAAGGCGGCAGGGATAAAGGTTTTTATTACGCGGTGCCGGCGGAATACGACACCTATGATTATACTGAACCGATGCCGATGCCCATGCCTGAGGATACGGGCACAGGCGGCACTGCGGACGGAAGCGGGGGAACCAGCGAACCCGGCCAGACCGGCGGCGGCTCTACCGGCGCTGATGGTTCTACAACCACCGTAGACGCCTCAACCGACACCGGCGCAACAGAGCCGTCCCCGGGCATGTACCCCGTGCCGGATTATCCAAATTATTATGGAGGAGAATCCTTTTACACCGTAGAGTGGTGGATAAAGGCGTCCGGCACTTATGCCGGCACCCTGACTACAATCGCGGATAAGCAGATCACCTCCGCGGAATATATGTACGCAAACCAATTGAATTATTTCCTTGCCGACAATTTTGAATCATTCATAGCCAAATTTGACAGCGATAACGACGGCGCGCCGGACAAGAGTTACATGGAACAGGGAATAGACATCAATATATACGCAAAATTGACTTACACCCTGAACGGACTGCCAATAGAAACAACCATAGACGTAGAAGAAAATCTGATTCAGGAGATACCGAAAGAAGCGGTCAAATTGGATGCGCTTGAGATATCGCCGTTTTTTGCCGGGCCTTTCTCGGAAGAAGCAACAACCGTATTGACAGACGCAAACGGCAATTATACTATAAATGTTAATGTCTATTATGACGGCTATATCAAGATGCAGGTGACGGCAACGGATTTTTTTGACGGAGATGTGATTGAATTGCCGGTTTCAACGGACGGCGCGATAACGCAGGACGTGGTGTTGTTCAATTATCCATTTATGGCAGGACAGGCAGAATCATTGGCCGGATTGACCGATGTAACAGGATCGGCGGACGGATACGGCACAGCGGCAAGGTTTAACGCCCCTGAAGGAATCGCAGGCGACGGGACATATTTGTATGTATGCGATACAGGCAATCATGTTATCAGAAGCGTGAAGATAGACAGCGGCAAGGTGGAGACCATGGCCGGCACTGCCGGGGCAACCGGAAATACGGACGGCACAGGGGCAACGGCATTGTTTAACACGCCGAAAGGAATAGTCTATGCCGGCGGATATTGTTACATAACAGATACCGGCAACAACGCGGTAAGAAAATTGGATGTTACGACAAAAGAAGTAACTACCGTTGTATCCGGCCTGGCGAATTTACAGAAGGGCATAGCAAGCGACGGAACGAATTATTATGTCTCAGCAGGGCAGATGTTGAAAAAATATGCTGTAAGTGATAATAGCCTTGTTGCCGAACAGGTGATTTGCGAGAGCAGTGATACGGTTAACAACCTGGTATGGGAAGACGGCAAATTGTTCGGGATAATCAGCGGAAGGCTTTTCGTGTTTGACGCGGAACTGTACAGGAGGTATTTAGGCATTGACACCCTGACCGGCCTGACAGGCGACGGCAACACGCACCTGATATCGTATGCGGCAACGAAGTTGAAGAGGTTCCATACCGCGAGCATGACCACGTACGAATCCACTACAGCAGTAACTGCCATTACGAACATGTTCTATAATAATGGCACGATATACGGAATAACCGGCAGTCACACGATAACCGGCGAAACCCTGGCGATAGATATAATATCAGCCGAAGAACTGGCCGCGGCGCCGTACAAGACAGCAGTGTTACCATTTCTTGTTGGTTCGTATGATACGCCTGGAATCGTATCTGAAATATACGCAAGTACTAATTATGCGTATGTAACAGACGGTTCAGGTATTTTGCAGATATTGGATATAACCAATACGACATCTCCAACAATCACTGGATCATGTTTTACATCAGGAATTCCTACGGATGTATACATTAATGGTATTTATGCATATATTACGGTTACAGCCGCAGGAATGTATGGTAGTAGTTTCCAGATAATAGATATAACCAATCAGACTATTCCAACAGTCGTCAGCTTATATTCAATTACAGGATCTCCAAACAAAATTTATGTTAACGGCAATTACGCGTATTTAGCCGACGAAACCGTTAGTTTACAAATAATAGACATAACCAATCCCGAATTGCTATCTCTTGTTGGTTCGTATGGAACGATCCAAACAAATGATATCTATGTAGCGGGAAATTACGCTTATTTGGTTGGAAATACCGGCTTACAAATAATAGACATAAGCAATCAGGCGTTGCCGGTACTGACAGGTTCGTATGATACGCCTGGAAATGCGTATGGAGTATATGTGAACGGAAATTACGCATTTGTAGCGGATACGATTGGTGGCTTACAGATTATAGATATAAGCAATCCGGCATTACCGACATTAACAAGTTTTTGGACAACGCCCGGATATGATGTAGCGAGTCAGGCCCAAGGGGTATATGTAAGCGGTATTTATGCGTATGTTGCGGACGGATCGCATGGTTTGCAAATAATCGATATTAGCGATCCTGCATTGCCGGTTTTGACAGGCACGTATGCGTCTACAGATGCTTTTGGAGTATATATTAACGGCAATTATGCGTATGTATCGGCTGGGCCTGGCGGCCTGAAAATAATCGGCGGAATAAAATAAAAACGAAATTTATGTACGGGCAGACCTGTGTGTCTGCCCCGGTTCATCATGCGTCTGCCCCGATTCAATAAACGGGGATAAACACGCCTGCAGGGGCGAACACATAGGTTCGCCCCTACATGATCATTTAAACGGCCGTTCACCCCAACACAACTATTTATTCCCGACTGTATTTTTCGTTAGCATTGATTTTTTTGCAGAGATTTTATGGAATACGATCCGAAAATCCATCATCGCCGGTCAATCCGGTTGAAGGGGTATGATTATTCCGCAGACGGCGCATATTTCGTGACGATATGCGTAAACAAAATGAAATGTTTGTTAGGAAACGTAACGGATAAGGGAATGGAATTAAATTTGGCAGGCGAAATTGCAAAAAAATGGTGGTTGGAATTGCAATGCAAATTTAACGGAATTAAAATTGGCGAATATGTAATCATGCCAAATCACATCCATGGCATCATCATCAAAAACGAAATCTATGTACGGGCAGACCTGTGTGTCTGCCCCGGTTCATCATGCGTCTGCCCCGATTCAATAAACGGGGACAAACACGCCTGCAAGGGCGAACACGCAGATAGGGGCGAACACACAGGTTCGCCCCTACATGAAATGGTGCAATGGTTCAAAACGATGACAACGAATGAATACATGCGGCGAATAAAAAAAAACGAGTTGCCGCGTTTTGACCGTAGATTCTGGCATCGAAATTATTACGAACGCATTATCCGCGATGAAATGGAATGGTATTATACGGAGGAATATATAATCAACAATCCGCAAAATTGGTGTGACGACTGGGAAAACCCGGATGACACGTTGTAGGGGCGAACCTATGTGTTCGCCCATTGTAAGGACGAACGACCGTTCGCCCCTACAGACGAACACTCCAACATGGACGAACACGCAGACGGGGCCGATCACACAGGTTCGCCCTTACGATTTTTTTATGCCGTTCACGCACCTTGCGGGCACGTCCGGCCTGTAATAATATTCTCTTGCCTTGTTCTTATCGCGCGGGATGCGGGATTGCATGATCTTCGGGTCTATAATTGAATCCACATGAAACACGTACGTCTTGCCCCACAGGCTGACCGGCCTTACACCGGCCTTTCGCAGGCGATTCCTTAAATCCGAATCCTCCTTGCCGAAGCCGTCAAAATTCTCGTCATATCCATTCACGGCCTCAAAACTACTGCGCCACACGGAAATATTACATCCGAACACCTTTGGCCGGTCCATCTTGCCGCGCGCGATGTAAAAAAGGTTCTTCCAGTGCTTTACCGCGAACCTGAACCGCTTGCCCGCGGTAAGGAATTTTTCATAATCTTCTTTTTCCACCAATTCCATTGTCAACGCCCGGCAATAATCCGCGGAAAGCATGATAAAACCGCCTACGCAGAACGCATTTTCTCTGCAATTTTCCGCGTGTATTTTTACGAAATTCTTATTCGGTATGGTATCGCCATCCGTGAGTATTACAACCTTGCCTTCGCTTATCTTAAAGCCCTCGTTGACGATTTTCGCGCGCCTGTAGCCGTGATTTTCCTGCCAAACGTGTTTAATCGGAGATGCAAAACGAGGTTTGAATTCCTCAATCACCGCCTTTGTTTCTTCGTCCGAACCGTCATCCGCGATTATCAACTCAAAATCCTTATACGACTGGTTCTTATACCCTGTCAGACATAAGCGCAAGGCATTTGGTTGATTGAATGTGCTTAGAATTACACTGCAAATTGCCATTTTATGAATTGAATTGCCGTAGAGACGCCCTGACAGGGCGTCTCTACATGAATTTTCTTGACCTCATTTTTCAAATATAACCAATTCCACCCTGCGATTGGATTTTTTGCCGGACTTATCCTTGTTATCCGCAACTGGTTTAGTATCCGCGAAACCCGCGACGTACATATTCTTTTCCTTAAGTCCCTGTTTTTTCATATATTCGAGGACGGCAATCGCCCTTGCCGCGGAGAGTTCCCAATTGGACGCGAATTCCTTTTTGGACTTAACTATAGGACTGCTGTCCGTATGGCCTTCAATGCGGACAACGGCTTCCGGGAATTCATTTTTGATAAGTTTGACGGCCTTATCAAGTTCCGCCTTACCGGCCTTTGTCAGTTCATCCTTACCGGGGTCAAACAAAACCGAGCCCGACAGTTCCACTGTAATAAGGCCTTCTTTCAATTCAACTTCATAGCCTTTCTTTTTCAGCGCGTCAACCTTTGCCTGGTTTACGCCTTTAGATATCATTGTGGCAGGAGCCGTCCCTGAAGACGCGGCCGGCATACGGCTGTTATACAGGTCGTCTATCAACTGGTCTTTCATTTGCGACTGGGCCTCAAGTTCTCCTATACGGCTCTGGAGTTCCTGCATTTGCGAGCCCTGAAGCGCCATTTGTTTCTGGTAAAATTCATTTGTCGCGCAACCCATTGCCGTAAATACGATAAACGCAACCGTTAAAACAAAAAAAATCCTGTTCATAAAAAACCTCCTATAAAACAAAATTAGCAAGATTATTTTCAAGAAAATTGGTGTCAATTTCACCTCGCACGAAGCGCGAATGGCCGAATATTTCCGAGCATATAGGAATGGTGCTTTTTACGCCTTCAATTACGAATTCGTTCAGGGCGCGTTTCATGGTCGTAATCGCGCGGGAGCGCGTAGGCCTGTGCACGATGAGTTTAGCGAGGAGCGAATCATAATAAGGCGGCATCGTATAACCCTGATAGACATGCGTATCCACACGCACGCCGGGCCCGCCTGCCGGTATGAATTGCGTAATCTTTCCGGGGCAAGGTTTGAAATTATCTTCGGGGTCTTCCGCGTTAATACGGCATTCTATGGCCACGCCGTTAATGGTTATATCGTCCTGTTTATATCCGAGTTTTTCGCCCGCTGCGATTCTTATCTGATCGGATACTATATCCCTGCCGGTAACCATTTCAGTAACCGGGTGTTCAACCTGGAGGCGGGAATTCATTTCCATAAAAAAGAAATTCTTATTGCTATCAACGAGGAATTCAACGGTACCCACGTTGGTATATCCGCTTGCCTTGGCTATCTTGCGGGCGGCTTCGCCGAGCCGCAGTCTCAGCTTATTATCAACCACCGGTGAAGGGGTTTCTTCCACGAGTTTCTGGTGGCGCCTTTGCACCGAACAATCCCTTTCGCCGAGGTGGACTATATTGCCGTAATTATCCGCGATAATCTGCACCTCAACATGCCTTGCGTTATCTATGCATTTTTCAATATATATATCGGTGTTTTTAAAGGATGCTTCGGCCTCGTTGCGCGCGGCGAGAAAACTATTAACCAGGCTGACATCGTTATGCGCCTTTCTCATACCGCGGCCGCCGCCGCCGAGAGACGCCTTTATCATTACCGGAAATCCTATTTTATGCGCCACTTCAAGGGCCTCTTTTTCGTCGCTGACAATACCGACACTTCCGGGCACTATGGGAACTTTCATCTGATGCGCGACCTCCCTGGCCCTTGCCTTATCGCCTACGAGGGTCATTGCCTGAGGCGTAGGCCCGATAAAATCTATCATGCAGGACCTGCAGACCTCTGCGAAATGCGAATTTTCCGAAAGGAACCCGTATCCGGGATGGATTGCTTCAACGTCTGTTATTTCAGCCGCGCTTATGATGCGGGAGATGTCAAGGTAGCTTTTTGTAGGATGCGCGGGGCCTATGCAGATGGCATCATCCGCGTAACGCAGGTATAACGCATCCCTGTCCGCTTCAGAATAAACCGCGACAGTCTTTATGCCCATTTCCTTGCAGGCGCGTATGACACGCAACGCTATTTCGCCGCGATTGGCAATAAGAATGCGTTTGAACATAATTGAGGCCTTATTTCCCCTTTCTGATTCTGAAAAGGACCTGGCCGAATTCCACGGGGTCGCCGTTGCTTGCGAGTATTTCTTCAACGACGCCGTCCTCAGCCGAACGGATATCGTTCATCACTTTCATTGCTTCAACGATACAAAGCGGCTTGTCTTTTGCAATTTTATCGCCGATTTCCACAAAAACCGGCGCATCCGGACTTGGGGAACGGTAGAATGTCCCTACAAGAGGCGATTTTACTTCATAAATAGACGGATCTTCCGCCTTTTTCAGTTCAGGCGCCTGCGCGGCCTGCTGGAAGGGCGGCATGGCAAAAATGGCCTGTTGTCCGCCCGTGAAGCCCTGGCCAGCCTTTTTCAGCCTGACTTTCAGGCCTTCTTTTTCATAATCCAGTTCCGCCAGCGAATGTTCATTCATCAGGGCAATAAGCTGTTTTATAGGGTCTAAGTCCATTATCAAGTCCCCAATAATAGCCAATGGAAAAACGCGTGAAATTTCAGATTATGGAATTACACCATTTTTTTCGGGAAAAGTCAATTTTTTGTTGCAACAAAACGGAATTTGTTTTAATATCTCTCCATCAGCTTTTGCTGATTTAACCATAAACGCTCTATATGAGGAGGTATTTTACAATGAAAAATATATTATTCAGCTTGGCGGCAGTATTTGTCCTTATCGCGGTTTCAGGCGCGGCAAATTGCCTTTACGCCGAAAATCAGGTTATCGGCGACATTAAAATTGTCGGCAATGAAAAAACCAGGACGGACGTCATCCTCACCGAAATGATGATGAAATCCGGCGATCCTTATGATGAACTCATCCGCCTGGAAATACAGCACCGCATAATGAACCTGCAGTATTTCATGTTTGTAAACGTCAAGGCCGAACCCGCGAGCGATTCGAACAAAGTCAACCTTACAATTACCGTCAAGGAACGCCAGACCTGGGGCATTTACCCGATCCTTACGTTTTCAAGCAATACAAAAGACGAATACGGGCTTGAAGCCACGGAAAATAACCTTGTTGGCACCGGCAACGCCCTCACGGCCAGCCTGCGCCTGCAGGATAATTTTCAAAGCATCTCCGCGAGTTTCTATGACAGGCATGTAAAGAATTCCAACTTCACGTTTGGAGCCGGCGGCTATAAATCAACGGATAATGTCGTATGGCTCAACACGTGGGAAAACGACGTTGATATCTGGAGCGTATATCTGCAGACAGGCTATTGGTTTACCTATGAACTCAGGGGTACGCTCGGATTCTCAACAAGAGACGCGGAATATACCGGAGTAAATACGACTGTAGTCCCTTTATTCGGCGTAACAAACAAGGTATACCTTACCCTGCAATATTACAACGTGGACTACACGCTGTACGCGTATCAGGGCCCGTCAGTGTACCTGACATACCAGAAGGGCCAGGAAAATCTTGACGATAAGTTTTCTTCGGTAACGGATGATTATTCTTTTTCCAAGACGTTTTTCGGAGCTACATACTACTGGAATGCGACAAAAGACCATATCTTCCGCATCTCCCTCAACGGCGGCACAGGAAGCGACCTGCCGTGGTATGATTTATTCTCCGTAGGCGGCAACGGAAGCGTCAGGGGTTACCCGGGCGGCACAATGGGCGGCGAAAAATACCTGCAATCAACCCTGGAATACAGGATTCCCGTAATCGTAAACAAGCAGGCAATGGGCATGAATTACACCCTGACCGTACTCGGATTCGCCGATATGGGCTACGCATGGGTTGATACAAAGGATTTCGGCGACGCCATCATTGGCGCCGGTTTGGGCGCGCGTCTCTATATACATAACTGGCAGACCGGCACGGTCGCCTTGGATATAGCCAATGGCTTTGATGACGCTATGGGCGGAGATTTGAATTTCTATCTGTCCTTCGGTGCTATATATTAGGATTACAGATTAGAAGATTTAAAGATTACAAGATTACGAACCTTACGATTTCAGATACTCAGATAAAAGATTGCAAGATTACGAACCTTACGATTTCAGATACTCAGATAAAAGATTGCAAGATTACGAACCTTACGATTTCAGATACTTAGATAAAAGATTGCAAAATTACGAACCTTACGATTTCAGATACTCAGATAAAAGATTGCAAGATTACGAACCTTACGATTTCAGAGCAGGCATTTCATTGTACATAAACAATGTCATTTTTTAACAGGCTTATTCAAAAAATCGTTGTTGCCGGAATTGTCACCGTATTCGTGCTTTCCGCAGGTATAGCGCACGCCCAAAACGACATATCAAAACCAATAGATTCACTCATAAAATCGCATAAGCTGTCCGATGCCAAAATCGGCATTGAAATCGCCGCCATCAATAATCCGGGTATCGTGTACCAGAAAAACCAAAACCTGCCGCTTGTGCCGGCCTCAAATAACAAAATAATCACTACTGCCGCGGCTCTGGATATGCTCGGAAAGGATTATTGCCATACCACAACGCTTTTCGGCAAGGGTAAAATTGACGCCGCAACAAAGACATTCAACGGCGATATCTACGTCAAAGGCAACGGCGACCCGAATATCTCAGGCAGGCTTTATAATAACAATTCCGTGAAGGTGTTTGAAGATTGGGCCGGGGCGCTGAAAAGCAAAGGCGTGACCGCGATTAACGGAAATCTTGTCCTTGACGATACCGCGTTTGATTACGAATTCACCAACCCGTCGTGGCAGGGCGAAATCATGACCGAATGGTATACCGCGCCCGTATCGGCGCTCTCGCTGAATGATAATTGTATTGACATAAATATAAGCCCGGACGCAAAGGCCGGCAATCCCGTAAGAATAAGCACGTCCCCGGAAACTAACTACGTGACTGTAAAAAACAACTGTACGACAAGCACGGATAAAAACGCCAAATTCGGCATTGCCCGCAATGATCAAGGAAACGTAATCACATTATCAGGCCAATATTACGTAAAAAGCGGCGCCGCCACCCAATTCTGCACCATTTACGACCCTTCAATGTATTTCGGCTACGTGCTCTGGGAAACCCTGGCAAAAAACGGGATCTCCATAAACGGCAAACTCCTGCGCGGAAAGTCAAATTTCAAGAAAACAGACCCCGGCGTAACGTCCTTTGCCGAACTCCGCGCGCCTTTAACCGCAACCATCGCAATAACAAATAAGAAAAGCCAGAACTTTTACGCGGAACAATTGCTAAAAACACTCGGCCATGAAATCAAAGGGGCCGGCAGTTTCAATAACGGCATCGCGGTTGTGAATGCGTTTTTGAAAAAGGTCGGCATGGCTGACAATACCGTGTCCGTTAAAGACGGCTCCGGACTGTCAAAACAAAACCTGCAGACCGCGGATTCCATCACAAGGGTGCTGTGGTATATGTACCATTCCCCGAACGCGAAGGAATTCACATCGTCACTGGCGCAATCCGGCGAAGACAATACGGGCCTTGAAAAACGGCTTGCCGACAAGCCCGGCAGGATTTACGCGAAAACAGGCCGCATTAACGGCAGTTGCTGTCTGTCAGGCTACGCCCTGGGCAAATCCGGTGAAGTCTATATCTTTTCAATCCTTGTAAACCAATTCAAAAGCTCTGAGTCAAACGTAAAAGATTTCCATGATGACGTGTGCCGATTGCTGACGGAAAGATAAATCATAAAAATGAATTTAAAACTTTGGTTTAACGGCAAGGCCTCAGTCGAGGTTACGCTTAACACACCCCTAACCCCCTTCCTACGCCCGCCGAAGCGGGCTTCGTGCCTACGCACCGAAGTGCTTTGGCACGCAGGTGCGCGAAGGCGGGCTCTTAATAGAGGGGAAATTCGTATA
>JACRIJ010000057.1 GCA_016220095.1 Planctomycetota bacterium
CCTTAACATAACGCCATGAATGGCGTAAGTATTAGGCTTTTGGCATACAACCCCAGCCATAAATGGCTGGGCTACTATACGCTTTTATTTTTTCTATTATAACTACTATGTTAAAATGCCACCTCTACTGAGGCCTTACAATCAATTCTCAGCGATACTTTGAGCCGTGATAGCCTGCGAGTCGCAACGATACTGCGGTTACTGCGTCATAAAACAACACTCGGTGTCAGAAATACAGTCCTGTCACTCGTACGTTCATCGTTCGTTCCTATATACGCGCTACTCAGTACTCGCTACTGCGTTTCGCTACTACGTTTTTCATTGACTTTTCCCGATTCTCCGTGTAAATTAGCGCTTTCTCAAGTAGTATTTAAAAGGATATTTTTTATATGCCCAGGAAAAACGCGAAAAAAGCAAAACAAGAAGAACCCGAGCTTCCTCTGGAAACTAAGGAAAATAAGATTGAAACGACGGATGACGGTATCGATGAATCCTCCGCCGTAGCGCATCGGCTCGCGTCCAAACAGCGCGAAATTTCCATTTCGGAATTTTTCGCTAAGAACCGCCACCTGCTGGGTTTTGACAATCCCAAGAAAGCCCTTCTGACGACCATTAAGGAAGCCGTTGACAATTCGCTTGACGCCTGCGAAGAAACAAACATATTGCCGGACCTGGGCGTTTCCATAATCCCGTTCAGCGAGGACAGGTTTAAGGTTATCGTGGAAGACAACGGCCCGGGCATTGTCAAGGCGCAGATCCCGAAAATATTCGGCAAACTGCTGTACGGTTCTAAATTCCATACATTAAAAATGAGCCGCGGTCAGCAGGGCATAGGCATCAGCGCCGCGGGCATGTACGGGCAGATTACTACCGGCAAACCAATGCAGATTACGTCCCGCATATCGCCGAAAAAACAAGCGCATTATTATCGCATAAAAATTGATACCACCAAAAATATGCCGGTAATCGTGGAAGAAGCGGACATAGACTGGGACAAGCCCCGCGGGACAAGGATAGAAATTGAATTGGAAGCCAAATATTTCAAAGGCGCGCGCTCGGTGGACGACTATCTCCGCCAGACCGCCATTGCCAATCCCCACGTGACTATTACGTATAAAACCCCTGAAAATCAGGAGATTGTTTATAAGCGTTCCACCGATCAGATGCCTGAACAACCCAAAGAAATCAAGCCCCATCCGTACGGCGTGGAACTCGGCACGCTTGACAAAATGATAAAAACCAGCGAAGTCAGAAAATTGAAGTCATTCCTCTGCAGTGAGTTTTCCCGCGTGAGTTCCAAGGTTGCCGCGGAGATATGCCAGAAGGCGGAGGTGTCCGAAACCATGCCTCTCGGAAAGATAACCGACACTGATATAGAAAGAGTTTTCAAGTCGCTTTCTGCGGTTAAAATAATGGCCCCGCCGACGAATTGCATTGCGCCTATCGGGGAAGAGCTTATTCTTGCGGGATTGAAATCCGTCATTGAAGCGGACTTTTATACGTCCAAAACGCGCACCCCGTGCGTGTACAGAGGCAACCCGTTCCTCGTGGAAGTCGGCCTTGCCTACGGCGGCAAACAACCGGCGGATCAACTTATGACACTCTTCCGCTACGCCAACAGGGTTCCTTTGATGTACCAGCAATCCGCCTGCGCAGTAACGCGTTCCATTGTAAATACCGCCTGGCATAACTACGGGTTGCAGCAATCCAAAAGCTCCCTGCCTATGGGGCCTGTGGCGCTTTTCGTGCACATAGCCTCGGTCTGGGTGCCGTTTACTTCGGAAAGCAAGGAAGCCATCGCGCATTATCCGGAAATCATAAAGGAAATAAAGCTTGCCGTGCAGGATTGCGGCAGGCAACTCGGCTCATATCTCAGCCATAAAAGACGGCTCCTGGATTCGCAGAAAAAATTGGATTACCTGGAATCATACGTGCCGCACATCGGGATAGCACTCAGGGAGATCCTGAGTTTGACTGAAAAAGAAGAAACTAAAATAGTCGTTACGCTTAAAGATACGCTTAAGAAATCGCGCATGCCGGGCGTGGAGTAACGGAGTCTGGAGTCTTCCGTAAGGCCTCAGTCGAGGTTACGCTTAACAGCCGGAGCGGCTTCCTCCTTCGCTATGGCTTCGGAGGACAAGCCGCGCAGGCAGGCTTTGGCACGCAGATGCGCGAAGGCGGGCTCTTAATAGAGGGGAAATTCGTATATGTCCCCTCTAAAAAGAGGGGAACCAGGGGTGTGTCGTCCGTGTTCAGCGTTATCGAAAAACCAGCAAAAACCCACCTCGACTGAGGCGGTACGAGTCCTCCTTCATATTTTCTTGATTTAATTAAAAAAAATATTAAAGTAGGCAAAACAGCATTCACTGAAGCGTTGAAATAATAAAAAATAGAAAGGCGGCAACATGAGTTCGTATTCTGAAACGGTTTTCGGCCATACCCGCAAAAAATGGCTGGCAATAGTTGAGATAACGGCAATATTCCTTTATATTACAATAACGATGGGTTATTGCCTGGCGGAATACCCGGAACACCTCGTGCGTTTCACGAGGTGGGTTCCCGTGGTCGCGCAAAAACTCCACGATCCCGTGATGCAGGTATTCATCATGCATGATTTCCATTCCGATGTCATCGTAACCGAGGAGACCTTTAATAAGGGCGGCAAAAAACAAATGTGCCCGAAATGCAACTGGACTCTGGTTGAATCAGAAGAAGCCGGCCAGGTCGTTTACAGATGCCCCAAAAACACTACGCGCCTTTTCGGCAAGGATGTTATGATTCTGGCCAAGGCGGATAATCCCGCCTATGCCGAAATTTTTCGGACTAATCCGGCGTATAAGTCGCTTAATTATGAAGTGTGGGTGCCGAAAAATACGCCCGATAGCCTGCTTGTTTATGATAAAGGCCTCAGGCAGTGGTCGTTGAACGGCGCGAATATTGAATACGATTCCGCAATGAAAATGTGGAAACTCCCCGGAGGCGGAACGCTTCCGGCAGTGGATATAAACGGATTTAAATACGACCTGCGGACGATGAAATGGTCTTATAACAACAGGCCTGTCGTGTACGATTCCGGAAAAGGCGCGTGGCTTATTGATACGGAATGGACCGAGGTCGCGCGCGGTACGGAATACCAGCCTGAACCTATGCCTCTTGAAAACAGGTTTTGCGGCTTTCTGCAGGAAGAACCCAAAATACTTTTCGCCGATGATAAAGGCCGCGGCAAAGATAATTCGCATCCGGACCGCAGTTTCGTCGTCAAACGCAGTGACAACAATGAAGTTATCGCGTTGACTTCCGACGATGCTTCCATGGAATCCCTGCAGGAAAACAATCCCGGCTGGGTATGGTCCGTGGTCGCGAACATGATAGTCGCGACAGGCGTATTTTTCGGGTTGTGGTTGGCTATGGGGATAGTGTCTTACCTCCTCAGAAAACTTTTAGACCCGCGTACCAATCTGCTGGACGTCCTCGTTTACGGTGGATACGCCATGACACTGCTCGTCCCGATATGGATGCTCCGCTACGGCGCCCATATAAGAATGCACTCCGTAGAATTTTTCAGTTTCTGGCACGGCAGTTACGCCATGCCTGTAAGACTGGGCGAAACCGGGTACCGTATAGCCATCGGAAACCTGCTTTTGATACCTTTGTTTTTCTGCCTTGTTTACGTGATGCGCAGTAAGGCAGGGGAGAAAAAACTCGGATTCCTGCCCGCGGCAGTTTTAGCGGTTCCTTATTTTATGATGGCTTGTTATTTCTGCATATAACGACGATATTTGCCGCGAAGACACGAAGTAGCGGGTATCGACGGACGAAGTGACGGACACTTATTTTAATTCCGCTTGCAAAATACTCGTATTGATGGGGGCGGGGGTGGGTGTTAATTTGCTGAATACGCCGCCACCAATTAGCCGTTAGTCGTTCTTCGTGACATCGCGTCTTCGTGGCTAAAGATATGAGCTTTTCGAAGTTTGAATGAAAGGATATAATAATGGAAAATACAGCAGTGACAACTGAAAACGACGTAAATATCGGCAAGGATGCCGAGGACTTTCGCGGCAGGTCGTTAAGCCGCGCGCCGATGAGAAAATGGCGGTTCTCTGCCTTGCGACAGGCCCTCCAGCCGTTGTTCCTGATACTGCTTATATCGTTATGGGCGGCCGGACCACGCAGTTACGTTATAGGTTCCGTAATATGGTTCATGGCGCTCGTTTACCTGCCACTGCTCGGCGGCAGATGGATATGCGGATGGGCGTGCCCCTATTCCATTTCGCACGACCAGGTTTTTTCACGCCTGAAATACAAGCGGCTGGACAGCAAATGGCTCCGCCTTCCCTGGATGTGGATAACCCTCATTATAATATGGCTTGCCGAGGGGCTGGCGAAATTGGATTACGTGCCTGAATATCCGATAGGGTATTTCACGTTTGCCTTAGTATTCGGAATAATGTTCATGCCGAGGATATGGTGCAGGTATTGGTGCCCGCTCGGCGCGTTCCCGCAATACATATCGCGTTTCCGCTTTTTCGGCATACGCCGCGACCCGTCCAAATGCAATGATTGCAAACAATGTTCCAGGGCGTGCCTGATGTACATGCCGGTGCACAAGATGGAAGACGTGCATGAGAGCTGTCTGGCTTGCTTTGAATGCGTGGACGCCTGCCCGAAAGGCGCGATAAAGATGACCCACAGGTTCGGCAGGAAGGCCGAGGCAGTTCCTTTGGAGACTGCGGACACGGAAAAAGTCGGCGAACTTCAATCGTCTAACGCAGGAGGGAAATGACATGACAATGCTGATTTTTAAATTAATGGTTTTAACGGCGATAATAATTATGGCGGTTTATAATCTTGCCGACAGGAAAAAAGTTTGAATTCTGCAGGGGTGAACCTGTGTGTTCAATGTTGCTCAATGCTCAACTTGCCGAAATGCGCCGTACGCCGGGTTTTGGTCATTTGAGTTTGGAGTTTAGATATTGTTTAGAGTTTCGGATTTAGGGATTAGAGTTTTATCGTCCGTCAGGATGTTTGAGCGGAGCGAAGGGCAAAGAACGTAAGGAACGCAAAGAGCCGGACGCGCACCGCGTATTACGAACCACGAATTTACACGAATTACCGCGAATTACGAACTATTGCTTCCTGATTACTATTTAGTGTTCATTAGTGGCAAATTTAGTTTCATCGGTTCGTCCTTCATTTTTCACGTCTTCATATCGTCTCGGCAAAAACGTTTAGTTTGGCAAACACAAAAATCTTGACTTTTTCCTTTTTATTTCTATAATAGTTACTCTTTTGCGCAAATCGCGGTATTATCTATTACGGCCGCGAAGATT
Source organism: Planctomycetota bacterium (assembly GCA_016220095.1). GTDB lineage: Bacteria > Planctomycetota > MHYJ01 > JACQXL01 > JACRIJ01 > JACRIJ01. The sequence continues at coordinate 5,334 of JACRIJ010000057.1, forward strand.
TAAGCGCGCGAAAAAAGTTTCGTTTTACTCTTTATTTTGGACTTGTTTTGACAATGCAAAGAATAAGAATACGCATTGAGGCCTATGACCATGAGGTTTTAGACCAGTCGGTAATGAAGATTGTCAATACCGCCAAAAAGACCGGCGCCAAGGTGCATGGACCCATTCCCCTGCCTACCAAAATTGAGCGCTACACGGTACTCCGTTCTCCGCACGCGGATAAAAAATCCCGCGAGCAGTTTGAAATACGCACCCATAAACGGATTATTGACATCTCAGAACCCACTGCCAAGACCATTGATTCCCTGAAGGCCCTGGATATGCCGGCCGGAGTGGAAATCAAGATAAAAGCGTAGGTTTGCTCTATCTGCCGGAAATACCTGTCCGCGCCGCTTAAGCCGGCGCCGGTGGTGTTTCCTTGTGATGAAATTTTCTCATTTACATTAATATAAGAGATTATATATATGTTACAAAGCATGCTCGGAAGAAAAATAGGAATGACATCCGTTTATAACAATGACGGCGACAGGGTGCAGGTGACTGTTCTTGAAGCAGGCCCGTGTTTTGTCACGCAGGTCAAGACGGTAAAGACCGACGGAGTCAACGCGGTTCAGCTCGGATTCGGCAAGGCAAGGGTTAAAAATACCATCAAACCGGTTCAGGGCATTTTCAAAAAAGCCAAAGTTGATCCTCTAAGCATTATCAGGCAGTTCAGGATCGCTGAAGAACCCAAATTCAATCTCGGCGACGTTGTCAAGGTTGATATCTTTGAAGGCACAAATAAAGTTGACATCATCGGTACGACAAAAGGCAAGGGTTTTCAGGGCGTTGTGAAAAGGTATCGCAAGGCAAGCGGGCCCAAATCCCACGGTTCCATGAACGTCAGGACTACCGGCTCAGTCGGCGCGTCCGCGTTTCCTTCAAGGGTGCGCCCCAATATGCATATGCCGGGCCACATGGGCAATGAAAGATACACTTCAAAAAATCTTGAAATAGTTAAAATAGACGCGCAAAATAATCTGCTTCTCGTTAAAGGCTCGGTGCCCGGATACGAGGGCAATTTCGTGGTAATAACAAAGAGCGATAACCAGAAGTTCAAAGGCCGCGGGCCGGCACCCGTTGATAAAGACAAGAAACAGCCTACGGCAAAGCCGAAACGGAAATAAAGGAGTAGTGAAATGATAGAGCTTCCCTTATATGATATGGATGGTAAACAGCTTGAAGCGATTCAGGTTGACGAAGCCGTGTTCGGGACAAAACCGAACAAGCGGCTCCTGCGCGATATGGTTATTCAGTATGAAGCCAATAAGCGCGTAGGCACCGCACAGACGAAGACCCGCAAAGAAGTCCAGGGCGCGTCACGCAAACTGTGGAAACAGAAACACACGGGCCGCGCGAGAATCGGCACTATCCGCTCCCCGATATGGAGGCACGGCGGCACAATCTTCGGCCCGCATCCGAGGGATTATTCCACGCGCATGCCCAAGCAGATGCGCCAGTTAGCGCTTGATTCGGCATTGCTGTCAAAGTTCGCGGACAAGGAAACTTTCGTCATAAACGATATTTCCGTTGACAGGCTGAAAATAAACAACAAGATTAAAACCAAGAATTTCGCTTTGATGCTCAAAAAACTGAATATCACCCGCACATGCCTCGTCGGCATCAAGGAAATAAACAAAGACATACATCGCGCTGTGAAAAATATCGCAAATGTCCATATTTGCCCGGTGAAAGATTTCAACGCCTATGATGTCCTTAAATATAACAGATTGCTTCTTACAAAAGATGCCCTGGAATCGTTGATTCAGGCAAGACAACCCAAGGGAGCTTAGTTTATGAAAAATGCTTATGATACAATAATCCGGCCCTATGTGACGGAAAAAAGCATGAAAGATTCCGAAAAGGGCAGTAAATACGTTTTTATCGTCCAGATAGACGCGAATAAAATTGAAATCAAAAATGCCGTGGAGAAACTTTTCGCTAAAGTAAAAGTAAAAAACGTGCGTACGGTTACAAAGCACGGCAAATTTGCAAGATATAAATTCGGCAGTGGTTACAGGTCTGATTGGAAAAAGGCCATTGTGACACTGAAAGAAGGCCGTATTAATATGATTTAGGAGAAGACCCTTATGCCTTTGCGCGAATATAAGCCGTTAACAGCAGGCAGGCGTTTCGCGACCGTTTCAGATTTCGCGGATATTACCAAGGATAAACCTGAAAAGTCTTTAGTCAGAGCTCTTAAAAAGACCGGCGGAAGAAATAATCAGGGAGTCGTTACCTGCCGCCATATCGGCGGCGGCAATAAAAGACAGTACCGCATTATTGACTTCAAGCGCGACAGGGCGGATGTCCCGGCAAAAGTCACGGCTATTGAATATGACCCAAATAGAAATACCCGCATAGCCCTGCTTATGTACAGAGACGGCGAGAGGCGTTATATAATTCAGCCCCTGGGATTGAATGTCGGCGATGAAGTTATGTCCGGAGCAAATGCCGAACCGAGACTTGGAAACCATATGCCCTTGAGTAAAATACCCACCGGCATGGAAATTCATAATATAGAACTTGAACCCAAAAAAGGCGGCCAGATGGTTCACAGCGCGGGCAGTTTCGCCGTGCTTATGTCCAAAGAAGGCAAGCATGCCCATATTCAACTGCCCAGCATGGAAATCAGAAAGTTTAATCTGGATTGCTGTGCTACAATCGGCCGTATCGGAAATATTGACGCCAATCTCGTATGGCTCGGCAAGGCCGGCAGGAAACGTTGGCTCGGCATCAAGCCGACCGTAAGAGGAACTGCAAAGAATCCCGTTGACCATCCCATGGGTGGAGGCGAAGGCAGAAAAGGCGGCGGAAGACATCCCTGTTCGCGTACAGGCGTGCTTTCAAAAGGCGGAAAGACAAGGAAGCATAAGAAACCTTCATCAGGACTCATTATCCGCCACAGGAAACGCGGGAAATTCCAATTTTAATAGAGGTTAAAAATGAGCAGATCGTCTAAAAAAGGTCCATACGTTGACCAGAAACTCGTTGAAAAAGTAACGAAACAGAAAAATACGGGCGAACGTGAACCCATTAAAACATGGGCGCGGTCCTGTACGATTACGCCCGAATTCGTGGGCCATTACTTTGCCGTACATAACGGTAAAAATTTCCATAAGGTTTATGTCGTGGAAGATATGGTCCTGCATAAACTCGGCGAATTCGCCCCTACACGCGTATTCAGAGGCCATCCGGGCCAGAAAGATGAATCCGTTCCAGCAGGTAAATAATCGGAGGAATTTTATATGCCAGAAGAATTCAGGGCCGTTTTGCGGCATTCGCACATATCTCCCAGGAAGATGCGCTACGTTACCGATATTGTAAGAAATAAACAGGTTAACGCCGCGCTTGATATACTGAGAGCTACCCCAAACAGGGGTTCATATATGCTGATAAAGCTTATTAAGTCCGCTATCGCCAATGCCAATAACCGTTCACCGCATATTGACGTTGATACGTTGATGATATCGCGGCTGGTGGTTGATTGCGGCCCTATCGTGCACCGCTGGAGGCCCACGACTATGGGCAGGGCGGTTCCTATAAGAAAACGGACGTCGCATATCACGGTTGTCCTTAAGCCGGCTGAAGAGGAAACTCCGGAAGTTAAGAAGACCGCGAAAAAGGATTCGGCTAAGGCGAAATCAACTCCCGTGGAAAAGCCGAAAACCAATACTCCGAAACAAACAACTTAACAAGAGGTTTTATGGGCCAGAAATGTAATCCTATAAGTTTGAGACTCGGTATCACGCAAACCTGCCGTTCACGCTGGTATGCAAATAAAAAGGAATTCGGCAAGTTCCTGCTTGAAGATTATAAGATACGCCAGTACGTGAAGAGAAATCCGGAATTGCATTCCGCAGGCATTCCGAAGGTTGAGATTGAACGCAGCGGCGACCTCGTCAGGTTGATACTCCATACGGCAAGCCCGGGTATGCTTATAGGCAAGCGCGGCAAGAACGTGGAAAAACTTACAGAAGATATTGAAAAATTAATCAGTAAAAAAGTTGAATTGAAAATCGAAGAAGTTAAGGACCCCCTGCTTAACGCCCAGCTTACCGCTGAAGCCATCGCGGAACAGCTGGAAAAACGCGCGCAGTTCAGGCGTCTCTTGAGAAAATTCGCCGAAACAATAATAGACGAAGGCGCTCAGGGCGTCAAGATACAGCTTTCAGGCCGCATAGGCGGCGCTGAAATCGCGCGCAGTTCTGCAATCATCCTCGGCAAACTCCCGCTTCATACGCTCAGGGCCGATATTGATTACGGTTTTTCAGAAGCCATTATAAGCAAAGGCGTCCTCGGCGTAAAAGTATGGATAAATAAAGGCGAAATACTGCCGCAGAGAAAAGTAAAGAAGGAGACACAAAATGAAATCGATGCCCAAACGGGTCAAGTACCGGAAGTCACAAAGGGGTAAAATCCGCACTGATGCCTGCAGAGGCAATAAGGTGAATTTCGGCGAATACGGGCTCCTTTCTCTGGAGCGCGCATGGCTGAGCGCTAAACAGCTTGAAGCTTGCAGGGTCGTCGCAGCGCACCTGATGGGCAAAGAAGGCAGGCTTTATATCAGGGTCTTCCCCCATAAATCGGTTTCAGCTAAACCCGCAGAAACCAGAATGGGTAAAGGAAAAGGCGAGCCTGAATACTATGCCGCAGTCGTCAAGCCCGGCACGGTTCTTTTTGAACTCGGAGCCTTGACGCTGGATATGGCTAAGGTCGTTCTTAATGCTATGGCGCATAAACTGCCTATAAGAGTTAAAATGGTCTACAGGAGACATGCTATATGAACTTGAAAGAAATACGCGTTAAAACAGACAAAGAACTTGAACAGGATATTATGCATCTTAAGGAAGAACTCTTCCGCCTGAGATTCCGCAAGGTTACTGATGTAATTGAAAGCCCGGCTGTCATCAGGAACATCAAGAAAAACATCGCCCAGATCAAGACGATACAGAAAGAACGTAAAAAATAGCTTGTGAAAAAAGCTTAATTAAAGGAGAGTCGCATTTATGAAGAAACGGCCCAAGACAAAAGTGGTTAAAAGGAAGAAGACAGCCATTGTATCATCCAAACCTGCTAAGATTAAAAAGCTCCCCGCCCCACCAAAAATTAAAAACAAAAAATCCAAAGCTTATTTCGTTAAATTTTCAAAACTGCTGATTGAACGCAAGAGGGCTTTGCTTAAGAATTTTTCATCCATGGAAGACCAGACTCTCGGCCAGACAAGGTTTAACGCCTCGGGAGATATCTCCTCAACGCCTACGCATATGGCGGATATAGCTTCGGATAACTACGAACAGGAACTTTCGCTGAATCTGCTTGAGTCGGAAAATGAAGAGCTTTCCGAAATAAATGAAGCCCTTGAAAAAATAAAAGATGGCACTTTCGGCCTTTGTGAAAACTGTTCCAAACCTATACCCGAACAGCGGCTCAGCGCCATTCCTTATGCAAAACTCTGCATGGATTGCAAGAAAAAGGAAGAGAAAGAATAGGCGGATAGAAGTTTTTAAGCAATCTCCTCCCCATCGTATGGGGGAGGGACAGGGCGGGGGTGATTGATATCATGCCACCGGGGATTTGGAATCTTTCAACAGTCTCTATGAACATTAAAAAGCAAGTCCTTGTCGTCTTCATCATTTGCGCGTCAATAGGCACTGCCGTTGACCTCATTACAAAACATCTTGCAGTCAAATACCTTTTGTACCATCCGTGGATAATCATTCCAGATGTGTTTTCCTTCCGTTTTGTCACTAATGAAAATATGATCTGGGGCCTGCCTCTCCTGCCGAAAACGCTTGCCTTAATCATTCCTGTTCTTGCCATACCGGTAATCGTTTATGTCTTTCTTACGATGAAACCGCAAACCGTCTTTAATGCGCTGACTTTCGGGCTTATTTTGTCAGGCACTATAGGAAATCTTGCCGATAGGATGTTCTATGTAAACTCCCGCGGCATTAATGCGGTAAGGGATTTTATCAGCGTGGATTGGATAAATTGGCCCGTGTTCAATATGGCCGATGTCTTTATTTGCGTGGGAGCTGTGCTTTTGGCAGTGAAAGTATTATTCACGCCGCCGCAAACGAAGGATGAAGAAGGAAAAATGAAAAATGAAGGACGGGAAGAAGTCCGGAGTCCTGAGCCCGGGGTCATAAACGAAGTAGGAAAAATGAAGAATGAAGAATGAAGGACGGACGAAGTCCGCAGTCCTAAGTCAGGAGTCTGGGGGCCGTCGTTTCGTTAGCCACAAGTCTCTTAAAAGTCTCATGAAGTCCCTGTTAATAATCGTCGTCGTAGTCTCCTAAGGTCTCGTTATAACGCGAGGAGGCAGAAGGAAAAACGGAGAAGGAAGAACGGAACGGAAGAATGATAGAATTCCTGGCCGCACATCATGCCCGTTATTATTAATTCTTAATTGTTAATTAATTTGTTATCACTGACCGCTCGCCGCTGTTTTGCATAGATGCGTTTTAATCTCATCCGCTTCATATTGTATTCCGTACTGCTTCTTAAGGTACTCATACGGCGCCGTGCCGGCGTCGTCCTTGAAATACTGCTTCAATAAATTCGGGCCTTTTTTGAATTCGTCATACGTCAATTCTTTTTTGTTTTTCGTCTTCCACATCTCGTTTGATATGAGATACCGCGCGTAAAAATCAATCGCAAACGGGTTCATTCCTATTAAAATACCGATGTCATTGACTATCGGTTTCTGTACGATATCAAAGCAATCGCAATTTCTGGTGATATTGTAAAGATGCGCTATGTTCAGGAGATTGCTCCAGCGGTTTCCTATAAGGCCTGCGGCGTAATCCATCAGCCTGTTCTGCATGGTGTCTTCGCCGCGCATCCAGTCCGCGATGCGGGCTGTTTCCATCGTTATGGCCTGCCCCTGTTCATTGCATACTGACAGGCATTCGCCGCAGCCGATGCAGGATTTTTCATCCAATTTCGGATAATCGCCGGCCTCCCATTTCAGCGCCTGTGCGGGGCAGTGTGCCGAACATTCTCCGCACTGCAGGCATTTTCCTTCGTCAATTCCCGGCAGGTAATGCTGGTGCATCTGGAGTTTGCCTTTATATGACGCGCCTCCCATGGCTATGTTTTTGATTGCGCACGCGAAATGCGCCACCGGATGAAGGGTCATGTGCGCTATATTGATGATAGAGCCCGCGGCCTGGTAACCGCCGGCGCCGCGGATTTCTCTGTACCTGCCGAAATCGCCCTTAAGAAAGACCTCTTCGCCGGTAAATTCGTAAATGCCTTTGGTGGAAGTGGCAGGCCGGTCAAGTATGATAAAGGGCGTTCCAAGCGGGCCTTTTGCGTCCCAGCCGCGTTGCGCGGCAAGTTTCAGGTAACGCGCGCAATCATTATGGGGATTTTCTTTGTATCCGCGCTCGCCGGAATACGCCACTGTGGAATCGCCGCAGACGGTTCTTTTTATTTTTTTGGCGCCAAGGAATTCCATAACAGCGGTGCTGGTTTGCGGAATGATAAAAGTAGCGCCCTTAGGCTCGCCTATATGAGGCTTGAGCAGAACGGGTTCTTTCAATTCAAGGCATTTCATGTCCTGGAGAACGCCGAGCATAGCGTCATGGATTTTTACCTGCCAATTTTTATCAGCCGGCGAAAACCCCGTGCCGCGCAAATCAATGAACCTGATAGTGTTGTCTGTAAACGCGTCTTTCATAAATTACAGCATGTATCATAATTATTTCCGCAAGTCAAGAAAATAAAACTTGACCGCGCGCGGCATTTCTGGCATAAGATTGGTGCCGGTTAATTTCGGCCGTCTCCGGACAAAAACTGTGATATATAGAATTTGCAGAATACTAATTAGAAAATTGAGGCAAGTATAAATATGCGTAGACTATCTATGTTAATAACAACTTTCGTTACCTTGATTACAGGGGTTTCGTTTTGGGTGCTTTATGGAAGTCATCTATCTTTTTTTATAACAGTAAAAGTTGATAATAGCGATCCCATACTTTACGAAAAAGACGAATTGCCTTTGATTTTTAATTTAGTAATAACGGTATTTGGTATGATGATCACATGGATTATCACGTATTTAGCTATTAAAAATATAACTGCTTGTTTTTTTGGTAACAAAAAACGATAAGCCTATTGTACAGATAGATGATCTAAAATCTTACTTCTTAAATCCACCTCAATCCGTCAAATCTTATTGCAAAAATGTGATTTTTTGTATAGAATCCTTTCATGATGAAGGTTCTGCATTTTCTCTCTTCCCACCTGCCTCTGCAGGCGGGTTATACCATCAGGAGCGAGGCTGTCGTCTCCAATCAGGCTAAACTTGGCATTGAGCCGGTTATTTTTACGCTTCCTGATTTTAATCACTCTCTCGGCTATAAACTCCGGGCCAGGGAAACCGCCGGCGGTATCGTAATGTATAACTGGGTAAGGCCTGTGGGAAATCTTAAAGCAAAAATCATATCCCGAATGCCTTTTTTCCGTAATCTGTACGATTTCCGCGTAAAAATACGATATTACCTTAAACTGTCAGAGGAAGTTCGGCCTGAAATAGTCCATAGCCATTCCCCCGCGCTCTGCGCAATATACGGCGACCTTATCGCCCGTAAAAATAATACGCCTTTTATATACGAAGTGCGCGGTATATGGGAAGATACCGCAGTGGCCGAAGGGAAAATGACCGAGGATTCCATGGAATACCGTAACAGGCAATACGCGGAAACCGTGTCTTCAGCAAAATGCCACGCGCTTGTGACTATTTCAGAGGGGCTTAAACGGGATTTCATCTCGCGCGGTACGCCGGAGAATAAAATATTCGTTGTTCCCAACGGCGTGGATACGAATAGGTTTTCGCCTCATCCGTCATTGGCTGATTTTAAGGCCCGCCTTCATCTCCAGGATAAAATCATCATTGGTTACATCGGCGCGGTGCGTAAACTTGAAGGCCTGGAACTCGCGGTCAAATCCATGCCGGCTATTCTCAGCAATATCCCAAATGCCGCTCTGATAATCGTAGGCGGAGGCAATGAAAAACCCAATCTGCAGACGCTTGCAGAAAAATCCGGTTTGAAAGATAAAAGTATCTTCTTTTATGACGAGGTGCCTCATGAAGATATACTCGGTTTTCATACCGCTATAGACGTGTTCATACTTCCAAGGCAGGATAAGAGAGTAAGCCGGCTTGTTACGCCTCTAAAACCGCTTGAAGCCATGTCTATGGGTAAACCCGTGCTCGGGAGCGACGTAGGGGGCATTAAGGAATTGGTTGAAAACGGCACGACAGGAATGCTTTTCGCGGCGGATAACGGGCCATCGTTTGTAGAACAATGCCTTGTACTGCTGAGAAACGCCGATTTGCGCAAGTCCCTCGGCACTGCCGCGCGCGAATGGGTGGTAAAAGAAAGGAATTGGAATAAGCTCGTTGCGAAATACATACCTATATACGATTACGCCATTAAAACACGAATGAAGATGAATTTGTAGATTAGTTTGAGTTTTTTAGCCACGAGGTCACGAAGTCACGAAGGACGAAACGAAATCACTGATGACACGGATTGGCGCTGAAAACGACGATAGACGATTTGCCACAGAGCTCACAGAGAATACAGAGACGGCGAATTGACCATGAAAGAACGACAATACGATGACGAATTTTTTACGACAGATTAAGCGGATTGACACACCCCGGCCCCCTCAATACGAGTATTGAGTAATTTGTATTTTGTACTTTGATGGACGGCGGCTGTAGCGGCATACAAATTACTATGTAAGCTTTCTTTGCGGTTTGTTCCGTTCGTCGTACGGGCCACGGGCTACGGATCCCGGGCCACGGTTCTCGGTTCTCGGATTCGGTCACGTTACTTTATTAACAGGCATTCGTATTATGCCGGATAATTCAAAATCAAGCAATATACCGGAGCCGGTGACGGTTCCTCCCATGAAGGACAAAGCTCTTAAGGGCATTGGCGCGGTTTTCCTTTCACAAGCCGCGACGCGCGTAATAAAACTCGTTTACCAGATATTGTTGGCGAATTTTCTCCTCCAGGTGGAAATGGGCATTGTCGCGATAAGCGATACCTTATTGGGCGTACTGCAGAATCTGGCTAATTTCGGCATCTCACAGGCCGTAATCCAATCGCGTGAAGACGACGAGGAAAAGCTCCTCGCGACCGGATTCTGGATGCGGTTTTTTTTCGGGGTAGTGACCGCCGTAGTTATTTTTATTATAGCCCCGTATTGGGCGGAACATAACCATAACAGTGCGATTACGGATGTAGTCAGAATCTTTGCCCTGAATCTCGTTCTGGCCTCGGCCGGATTTGCCGCGCATACCAATTTTACAAAACATATCCAATTCAAACCCATCGCGATTTGCCAGGTAATAGCTACTTTTGTAAGTTGTTCGGCCGGCATAATTATCGTAATACTGCTTCCGCCATACCAGAGATACTGGGGAATGGTTTTTTCAGGCGTGATATTTACAGTGGTTTTTTCCACGCTGATTATATGGAAGGGCAGGAACGTGCCTTTGCGCAAATTCGATTTCCGGCTCGCGCTCGGGCTTTTCGGTTATGGAAAATTCCTTTTCGTTGCCAGCATTCTTTCGGTGGTAGTCAATTATTATGACAACTGGTTTGTCAGCCAGATTACCGGCAGTTTGAGCATGGTCGGGATTTATTATGTGGCATACACGTGGGGAAACCGCGTTGTCACGGACATAGTGCATAATTTTTCCGGCGTACTGTTTCCCGCTATGAGCAGGCTCCAGTCAGAACCAGAGAGGTTTCGCAAGGCGTACCTGGATACGCTGAAATACATCACGATTATCGTAACCCCGATATCATTAGGCCTGCTTGTATTGGCAGGGCATTTCGTGTACGGCGTCCTCGGCCCCAAATGGGCGGACGCCATAGCGCCGCTGAGGATATTCTGTTTGTTTGCGATATTCAGGGCGATAGGCGTGACCAATACCAATGCGCTGAACGCGGCAGGAAAGGCAAAATTGCTTGCAGTAATTCCGGTTTTATTTATCGCGTTATCCATAGCGCCCTTGATATTGCTTACAAAGGCGTACGGTATAGCGGGAACGGCTGTTGCGTTACTGCTTACGGTAATTGTTACCACGTCGCTGAGTTCGTATTTTGCGAATAGAACCGTCAATGCCGGTTTCAGGGCGTTCTGGGACAGTGTATATAAGCCGTTGTTTTGCGCGCTTATAATGGCGGGATTTGTTTATGCGTTGGATGCGTTTACAATGACGGGCTACAGCAAGGTAAAATTCATTTTACTCGGCCTCAGCGGCGCGATTGTTTACGTGCTGGCCGGCGCTCTGTTAATGCCGGAGACAGTTGCTGAAATATTTAGTCTTATGAAGAGAGTAATTAAAAAGACCAGTAGCGAGTAACGACCCTTCGGTGAACTCAGGGTCTACGGAGCAGCGGGTAGCGAGTACCGAGGACGACGTACGGTGGACGATTTTAATTCCATCCCCTCTTGGGAGGGGACGCAGGGGTGGGTTGCATTGTACTGTCCGCCTGTTGCAAGTTTGAAAAATTCATTTAATGATTAATTGGGATGTAACGTTTTTAACCCCGCGCACGCCTGCTGTTATGCTTATGGCCAGGTCCTGCTGTTTTTGGCTGTGTACGATTCCGCTTAACGTAACATTGCCGTTTACGCAGTCAATTCTTATAAGAGTCTGGTCTATCCTGCCGTCCTTATGCAGGGCGTAATTCACATTGCTTTTTATGGTTTCATCGGATAATACCTCGCCGGTATTCCGCTGGCCGCTGTTACTGCAGTACATCGCGGACAAGATAAGAATTATTAGCGATAGAATAAATGTTTTTTGCATATATATCCATGCCCTCGTTTTTTAATAGACATATTTCAGCGCCAATGCGACGGCTTCCTGGAGCCTAAAATCCGGCTTTATCACAATTTCCATGCCGTCTTCTTTTTCAATTATGTAAAAATAAGCAGGCAGTTTGTCTTTGGTGGAGCCGCCGCCTGAAAATCCCCTTTTCAACAGCCTGTCCAAGGTCAATACTGAAATAATGTTCACATAGCCGAAGGTTGATGCTTCGGCAGGGAAAAGCTGTGCCCAATCTTTTTGCTCTTTGGTTTCAACGGGTTTTTCTGCGGCGAAGTTTATGACGGTTCTCAGGCTGTACGAATTCAATAATTCGATGAATACGGTGTCGTTTACAATAGCCGCGCCTGGCCTGAACCAGTTCCAGTCGTCTTCCTGAGAGTTGAAGAGCTTGTTTTCCTTGTAGGTTTCCTCTGTCATTGTTACGCCGAACAGTTTTTCTGAAAATTCCTTGATTGTTTCTTTGACTTTTGCGTCTTCCTTTAATGTGCAGAAAAAGGCAGCGCCGGGCAGGTAGTATCCGCGCGGGTTTTTCGCCGGTTTGTCTATCATGATAAAACCAAAGCTATCCTTTACGCCGGATGAAAGCTCTTTGATGCAGTCGTACACGGATTTATAATTGCCGGCAGGGTCAAATTCGCCCGTGCCTGGGGCTGATGCGGTTTCTTTCAGGCAGTTTTCAATACCCAGCCAATACTGGTCTGCCGGTTTCGTGAGGGTTTTTGCGATAAAAAAAGCGGCGTCAACTGCAGGGATTTTTTTCAGGCATTCCCTGTTGCCGGGTTGTGTGCGGAAGACATCATAAAGACTGCTGTTTTTAATATAGGTTTGCAGTTTTAATACCGGCAGGTTTTCTTCCATGGTTATCCCAAAAAACGTCACGGGCATTTTATTCAGCTGGAAAACTTTTTCCGCGTAAAAAAAAGCGTCTATTTCGTTTATTGTCCGTACGGTTTCAGCCGCTAATCTGAACGGTTTGATAAAACCTCCGGCCACGGCGTTATCATCCATTCGTTTCAGGGCGCCTTTGCAATCCGCGTCTTCGGCCTCTGCAAAGGCGTCAAATGAACCCGCAGAGTTCAGCCTGCGCAGGCGCGCATAGTCGGAAGACACGATTATTTCATCTTTGAGAAACTGAATAAACAGAAAGTATCCTTTGGCCGATGAGATTATATAAACCGGCGCTTGCCCTTCTATGGCAATCATATCCCGGCCTATAAGGAAGGTGTTTTCAATGAACATTCGTATGGCCGGCTCGGTGAGACGGGCGCTCGCAATAAAATCCGGCGCGAATACGTTGACCGGGGACCGGTATTGCCATTGAAGCCCGTACACTATGAAGTCAAGCGAATTTATGCCTTTGAGGATTTTTACAGCCGAAAGCATGTCAGGGTCTTTTTCAATGAGTTCTTTCAGGTTTTTTGCGGCTTCCTCACCGAGCGCTTTTTCGTCAAATATTGTGGCTGACAATTCGTCCAATTTGTTAATACTGGCGTATAATGGCACATTTGGTTTTTTTATAGCGCCGGATTTTACAATATCCTCTGCCCATTTCTGCCAGCCTTCGGCTATTTTGGCCTTGCTTTCCGCAGGGTAGGAGTAAATAAGGGAGTCCGGGGCTTCGTCGGCAAGCATGCGCAGGCATGTCATCGCATTGGTGGAAACCAGCTGTTCGGTGTTTTTCAGGGCATTGGCAATGTAATCCGCGCATTCATGCATGCGGAGCCTTGTGAAGGCATAGCAAAGATAAACAATCGTCAATCTGTCGGAAAAGGTTTTTAATTCCAGTAATTTAGCGCGGGATTTCGGCGTATCAAGCCGTTCCAATGCCGTTATGCAGATGCATCGCAGGGATATGTCATAGGAGGAATCCTTTGTTTTTGAAACGGTATTTATGATAAAGTCCTCGGCGCCGATATATCTGTTCAGGCCGAAGATGTGAATACCGGCAATGAGGGCGCCCGCAGTGCGTTGTGGAGACTGCAATTTCGTAAGCAATGCGGCGTAGAATTTTTCATTCCCCTGCCAGATTCTGATGAAGGATTCGTCAGGTATGGCGTTGTTGAAAAATTCATCAACGCTATAGGTGGAAAAATTGCCTTCCTGTCCCGCTCTGGCGAATTCGTTGATTACCGAAGAAACCGTTTCTTCCATGAGGGCGTCGGATGTGATCCATTTGCCTGATACCATGAGAAGCTGTTTAGCCCACATTTTTACCTGGAATGAAGGGGCCTTGAGCGCCTCAAGGAGCGCCGGGGCGGATTTCTCAATGCCGCGCAGGAGCTGGTTAAAGGCCTCCTGTTGGACGGCCCGGTCGGCGCTGTCAAGGCCATTGATTAATTGGGCGACGCTTTTTTCCTGCTGGGAAAAACCGTTAAAAGGGCATAATACCAGACTGAAAAAAAGTATTATTGCGAAAGAATACCTTGACATTAAATAGCTCCAAAACAAATATTCCCGATTTAAGAGTTTTCTATTTTTCTAATATAACATTTATATGAGGGAAATGTCAATGTTTTTGTTCCCGTTTTTCAACAACAGATTAAGCAGATTGAACGGATTAACGACGAAACAACTGAATAACGAAACAACCTGTCCGACGGAACGACGAAATGGAGCCACAGATTACGACGAAGGATGAAGAAGGACGTTATCCAAGGTTCGAGATCCGGGTGCCGAGATCCGGGCGCCGAGATGATTCTGCTTGACTTGCCTTCATATCTTTCATATATTAATAAACGTTTATATGCCGCGAAGACGCTAAAGCACGATAGGCGCAAGTTGTTTTGCGATGGTTGGTACTCAGTCCGTTAAATCTTTTTATGTTTTCATATATTATCCGAAAAAGCCTTTATGCCATACCTATACTCATAGGCGTGAATGTAATCACATTCCTGCTGTTTTTTGTGGTCAATCCGCCCGACATTATGGCGCGCAGGATGCTTGGAGAGAAAAACGTCACCCCTGAGGCCATACAGAAATGGAAAAGCGATAACGGGTACAATCTGCCTTCTTTTGTCAATACCAAAGAGGCCGGATGGGCCGTTGTTACGAATACTATTTTTTTTCAAAAATCAATGCGCCTGTTCTGGTTTGATTTTGGCCGTTCGGACAGGACCAAGGTTGATATCGGAAGTGAAATCAAGCAGAGGATGGGGCCGAGTTTTCTGCTCGCGCTTCCTACTTTCATTTTCGGAATCATGGTGGAAATAGTCATGGCAATGCTTATAGCCTATTACCGCGGGAGCTATCTGGATTTCTGGACGGTTTTGATATGCGTTATAATGATGTCCGTTTCAATGTTGTTCTATATAATAGGCGCCCAGTATTTTTTCGGAAAAGTGTTGAAGTTATTTCCGATATCCGGGTACGATACGGGCATATATTCGCTGAAATTTATCATGCTTCCGGTCATTATAGGGATTATAGGAGGGGTTGGCGTCGGGATAAGGTTTTACCGCACGCTGTTTCTTGAAGAAGTTTCAAAGGATTACGTGCGCACCGCGCGGGCCAAAGGTCTCAGCGAGAGGTCGGTGCTTTTCAGGCATGTCCTGAAAAACGCGATGATTCCCATACTTACGGATGTAATGATGACACTGCCGTTCCTGTTCGTGGGAAGCCTGCTGATGGAATCGTTTTTCGCCATACCCGGCCTGGGCAGTTTTACGATAGACGCGATTAACGCGCAGGATTTTGCCATTGTGCGTTCAATGGTATTCCTCGGTGCCGTATTATACATAATCGGGCAGTTGCTTACGGACATCAGCTATACGATAGCGGATCCGAGAATCAGATTGTCGTGAAACTGACTCTGTAATTTTTACGCAAGAAGCACAGAAGATAGAACGAACGTTTTCAGCCACGAGGGCGCGAAGTCGCGAAGACTTATGTTATGAATGCTGGCTATTGTGCTAAAACATGCGTCCTTCGTGTCTTAGTGTCTTCGTGGCAAGGAATTGTTGTCGTTTTAGTTGCGGCGATGTTGCTTAATTACTATATGAACGGATTTATGCAGACAATAAATATTCATCTTGACGCATACTGCGTTGCGGGCAATTGCGCGGTGTTTTTGCTTATACTGCTGATAATAAGGTTTATCCAGTCGGCGGCGCACAGGGAGCATTATCGCATGGCGTGGCGTCAGCTTAAGGTAAAAGTATTGCCGATGATATCAATGGTTATTCTGTGCATTTATGTGTTATTAGCATTGATGGACAGCATAGCGTGGCATGACAGAGCGCTTAATCCCGACGGCAGTCCGTCGGTAAATGTCGGCAATTATCCGGTTTTTGATACAAATTCCCTGACTCTTCTGGACAGGGCGTTCTCTTCACTGAGGAAAAACAATGAAAAGACCTTTTCCGCGCCTTTTGCCGGCGAGCAGTTTACTATGGAGACGATTGTTAAGGCCAACGGCGCCAAGCAGAGGATAACCCCTAAACTTAAATATCCCGGCGCCCACTGGTTGGGCACGGACAAGGTCGGCAGTGACGTGCTTTTTGCCGCGCTCAAAGGCGTGCGCACCGCGCTGATAGTAGGGGGCCTGACGACGTTGATAGTAATACCTTTCGCGATTTTTTTCGGCGTTATGGCCGGCTTTTTCGGGAAATGGATTGATGATATAATACAGTATTCTTATACTACGCTGGCATCAATTCCCAATGTGCTTTTGATAGTCAGTTTCATGTTGTTGATGGACAAAGGGCTGTTTCAGCTCTGCATAATTCTGGGAGTGACCAATTGGACGGGCCTGTGCAGGTTTCTGCGCGGCGAGACGTTAAAGTTACGCGAACTTGATTATGTACAGGCCGCCGAGGCGCTCGGCGTGAGCCGTTTAAAAATAATATACAGGCACATAGTGCCCAATTTGATGCATATTGTATTGATAGCCTGCGTACTGCGTTTCAGCGCCATGGTGCTTACTGAGGCCGTGCTCAGTTATATAGGCATAGGAGTCGGTTCCAATACAGGCAGTTGGGGCACTATGATAAATGCGGCGCGCCTGGATTTAACGAGAGAGCCCGTAGTCTGGTGGAACCTGCTTGCGGCATTCGTGTTTATGATAGGGCTGATATTGCCCGCGAATATTTTCGGCGACGCCCTCCGGGACGCTTTGGACCCGAAACTGAAGACGAGATGAAGAGTTACGGAGTTTAGTATTTTACGTCTCAATCGCTAAGCCCGCTAAGCGCGCTAAGACGGTTACAGGTATACGTTGCGTCGCTTTGCGTCCTTTGCGGCTTAACTGCTTTCCACGACGTTCGTAATCCGTAATTCGTAGTCCGTAATCTGTAATCCGTAGTCGTCCCGTCGTAATCTTCTCGTTTGTAAATTGTCTCGTCGTAATCTTTCCGTCGGTAAACGTTTCGTCGTAATCTTCTAATCTGTAATCTTTTAATCTGTAATCTAATACATATGAATGACATTCTTCTTGACGTTCAAAACTTAAAGACCTATTTCAAGACCAGCGAAGGCATCGCGCAGGCCGTGGACGGCATATCCTTTCAGATAGGGAAAGGCGGCACTTTTGCCATCGTAGGCGAATCTGGTTGCGGGAAATCCGTTACCGCGCTTTCCATAATGCGGCTCCTTCAAAGGCCTTCCGGTTACATTGCCGGCGGAAAAATATTGTTCGGCAATACCGATATAACCGCTCTTCATGAAAGCGAACTTCGTAATATACGCGGGAATAAGATATCAATGATCTTTCAGGAACCGATGACAAGCCTGAATCCTGTGCTGACCATAGGCTCGCAGATAACCGAGGCAATTCTGCTTCATCAAAAAGTAACCTCTAAGGAGGCAAAACAAAAAGCGATAGAAATGCTCGCAAAAGTCGGCATACCCGAGCCGGAACAGCGTTTCCGTGAATACCCCCACCAGATGTCGGGCGGCATGCGCCAGCGCGTAATGATTGCCATAGCGCTCTCCTGCCAGCCGGCCCTGCTTATAGCGGACGAACCTACTACCGCGCTTGACGTGACCATACAGGCGCAGATACTGAATCTGATTAAAGGCCTTCAGAATGAAATGCATATGGCAGTCCTGCTTATTACGCACGACCTCGGAGTTGTGAATCAAACGGCCGACGGCGTTGCGGTGATGTACGCGGGAAAAATCGTTGAACAGGCGGATAAGGCAACGCTTTTCAGGACGCCTCTTCATCCTTATACCATAATGCTCCTGCGTTCACTGCCCGGAATGCAAAAACGCGGGCAAAAATTGGAAATTATCAAAGGAATGGTGCCCGGCGCAACACAATTCCCCACGTACTGCAGGTTTTCAGCGCGGTGCCCGAACGTCATGCAGGTCTGCACGGAATTTGAGCCGCCGACGGTCAATATAAATGGGCATTTGGTTTCGTGTTTTCTTTACGCCGGCGCAACCGAAGAAAAGCCGTACGTCATAGGAGGCTCTTCACAGGCCGATTCTTTGCCTGCATCCGAAAGAGGCGCGCAGAAATTGCTTGAGGTAAAAGGCCTTGAAGTTCATTTCCCGATACAAAAGGGCATTTTGAAAAGAACCGTCGGGCATGTCAAGGCGGTTGACGGCGTGGATTTTACGGTTAATACGGGTCGCACTGTCGCGCTTGTCGGTGAATCCGGATGTGGCAAGACTACCGCGGGCAAGGCGATATTGCAATTGGTAAAACCTACCGGCGGCAGTGTTAAATTTGACGGCACTGAACTTGTAGGCATGCACAGGTCGGAATTGCGGCCTTTGCGCAGGAATTTCCAGATAATTTTCCAGGACCCGTATTCATCCCTGAATCCGCGCATGACCGTGGGCGAGATGATAGAAGAAGGGATGATAGTGCATAATATCGGCGCGGACAGAGAGGAACGCTTGGGGAAACTTGATGAAATACTCAGGAAAGTCGGCCTTGACCCTGAAATGAGGTCCCGGTATCCGCACGAATTTTCCGGCGGACAGCGGCAGAGGATAGGAATAGCGAGAGCCCTCGCAGTACAGCCGGAATTCATCGTCTGCGATGAAGCCACCAGCGCCCTGGATGTTTCGGTGCAGGCGCAGATATTGAACCTGCTTAAAGACCTGCAGTCAGAATTTAACCTGGCATATTTATTTATAACGCACAATCTCGGGGTGGTGGAATACCTGTCGGATTACGTACTGGTAATGTATCTTGGAAGGATTGTGGAACGCGGAAGGACCGAAGAGGTTTTTGAAAATACAAAACATCCTTACACGAAGGCGCTGTTGGAAGCAGTTCCGAAACTGGATGACAAGAGCGGCCTGAAAAAGATATTTCTTGAAGGCGACGTGCCGTCTCCGGTCAATCCGCCGCAGGGATGCCATTTCCATCCGCGTTGCAAGCAGGCAATGGATGTGTGCAAAGCAAAATATCCGGACAAAATGGCATTTTCCGCGGACCATTCGGCAAATTGCCATTTGTATTTGAAATAAAAATTGATATAAACAGCACCCGTAAAGCGTACCGGATTTCCCCATATTTGCCGCGGTGGAAGAAGCCATAGCCGCAATCCTGCCTCGTCTTATTACATTTTTATACAATCATTAGGGCTAAGCGGACCTTAACGTTCCGGTGTCATGGGCAAAAGGACTTGTCGGTTTTATGATGCCGAAGCTTGAAGAGGAACTTAAGGCCGAAGGCTGTAATTTTAACAGGGATGAATTCATGGCCATGATAAACGACAACAGGCATGGTAAACTTATTAACGTTCAAAACGGCAAGAACAAGGTTGGAATTTTAATAAAGAGACAATCCGTATTTTTTCCTTTACTGCTTTTCGCGTTGTTACGGCGAAAATACTGAGGTCTTACGCAAGTCCGGTCCTTTCTCGTTGACTTTTTCTGGCAGATAATATAGAATATGTTGCAATGAAATCGCCCAAAACAAAAAAAAACGAAGAACTGCAAATAAGCATACTACGTCAAATGCCGGTTTGGAGGCGCTTGCAGTTGATGGAAGGCCATTCAGCATTTGTAAAGGAATTATCATTGCAAGGCCTGAGACGCAGGTTCCCTGCCGCAGGCAAAAAGGAGATTTACAGGTTATGGCGGAATTTCTTGTGGGGAGATAGTATTCCTGTTTTTTGAAGACAAAAACGCATGCCTAATGAAATAAGCGCAATAATGTTGCAGGTTATAGAGGCGTTAAATAAAACGGGCATAAAATATGCCATAAGCGGCTCTATTGCGAGTTCTGCTTTCGGAGTTCCGCGCGCTACAATGGACGCTGACTTGATTGTGGATATAAGAGTAGCGGACATCAGAAACCTGATTGGATTGCTTGAGAAGGATTTTCATATAGAAGCCGAAATAATTAAGAACGCCTTGAGATATTCGTCTTCTTTTAATATCATTCATTTTAAGACATCCTGCAAAGTTGATTGCTATGTGCTTAAAAACGATGAGTACGAGCAAATCAAATTTTCCCGCCGGAGAAAAGAAAATATACGGGCGGATAAAAAAACAGAAGTGTGGTTTTTAAGCCCCGAAGATATAGTTCTTAGCAAATTGCAGTGGTTCATCAAGTCAAGTTGCATTTCGGACCGGCAATGGAATGATGTAATCGGCGTTTTAAAAGTGCAAGGGCGTTTACTTAACAAAAAATATCTTCAAAAATGGTCTGCTGTATTGGACTTACGCGATTTGTTGAAAAAAGCAGAGCAAGCGTCAAAAACATAAAGAATATGACAAACAGCGCGAAACAATTTGCCGATATCGCCCTGCCGCTTCCCGTGGACAGGACGTTTCATTACAGCGTGCCTGAAGGCCTGCGTGATTCCATCCAGGCCGGCATGCGCGTGCTCGTGCCGTTCGGCAAGACCGTCCGCACCGGCTATTGCGTGGGCTTCGTACCCGTGCCTGAAGTGCCGAAGGTAAAGGACGTCATCCAGCTGAAAGATTCATTTCCGGCTATCACGCCGCCGTTGTTAAAATTGACCAAATGGATTGCCGAATATTATCTCTGTTCCTGGGGCGAAACGCTTGACGCCGTGCTTCCTCCGTCGATCAGGAAAAACCGTTCCCAGAGGCAGATTCTTGCCGTAGAACCTGCTATCACTAAAGAAGAACTTGCCGCCATGGTCCCGAAAATGCAGACGGAAAACATCAAATGGTCTAAGATACTTGAATTTTTCATGGATTCGCACGAACCCGTGCCCATAACAGACCTTGCTTCAAAGCTTGACATATCGGATTCGCCGGTAAAAACACTTGTGAAAAAAGGACTGTTGAAATATAAGAAAATACTTTCCTATACGGACCCGCATTGGCATATTACGGTGCCGAGGGAACCGTTCCTTGAGCCTACGCCGCACCAGGCACAGGCGCTCGGCTGGGTTTTCGAACACCTTGACAAGGCCGCCTTCGGCGTACAGCTTCTTCTTGGGATTACGGGAAGCGGCAAGACCGAGGTATATCTCCACGCAATAAATTACGCACTCAAGCATAACAGGCAGGCAATAGTGCTCGTGCCGGAAATCGCGCTCACGCCGCAGGCGGTCACGAGATTCAAGGCCCGGTTTGACGATGTTGCCGTGCTTCACAGCCATCTGAGCGAGGGCGAACGCGCCACGCAATGGCATAATATCTATACCGGCAAATCAAAGGTAATCGTGGGCACAAGGTCGGCCATTTTCGCGCCTACTCCTAATCTTGGCGTAATAATCGTTGATGAAGAGCACGAGACGACCTTTAAGCAGGAGAGTGTTCCGCGTTATAATGCCCGTGATGTGGCGGTAATGCGCGGCAAGATAGAAAACGCGGCGGTTATTCTCGGCTCGGCCACGCCTTCGCTGGAATCGTATTACAACGCGCAGACCGGCAAATATAATTTGATACGCCTGCCGATACGCATAAGCAACCGGCCTTTGCCGAAAGTGGAAATTATTGACATGTCTTCGGAAGTCGGCGCAAGAAAAGAAGTGCCCATCCTGTCGCACCAGCTTGAATTGCTTATAAAGAATGCGGCGGAAAAAAAAGAGCAGGTGATACTTTTCCTGAATCGGCGCGGGTACACCACTTTCATAATGTGTCCCAAATGCGATTTTGTGATGAGATGCCCGCATTGCGAGATTGCGATGACATATCACAGAAAATACAACAAGGCCCTTTGCCACTACTGCGATGAAAGCGCGCCTATACCGCAGGTGTGCCCCAAATGCGGCGCCGTTGAAATACGCCAATTGGGCACGGGCACGGAGAAATTAGAGGACCATATAAGGGCGCTTTTCGGCAATACGGATATCGCGAGAATGGACAGCGATACCATGCGCGCCCGGGGAGCGTACAAGAAGGTTTTTGATAACCTATGGGCGGGCGACATTGATATCCTGATAGGCACGCAGATGGTTACAAAGGGATTTGATTTTCCGAACGTAACATTGGTCGGAGTAATATCCGGCGATACGAGTTTGTATATAAAAGATTTCCGTTCCGCGGAGAGGACGTTCCAGCTGGTTACGCAGGTCGCGGGCCGCGCGGGCAGGGGAGCTAAAAGCGGTTACGTGGTGATTCAGACATTCAATCCGTCCCATTACAGCATACTCAGCGCGGCAAAACACGATTACGAGGAATTTGCGGAAAAGGAATTAAGGTTCAGGAAAGAATTGAAATATCCGCCTTTCAGCAGGGTGATGCGGATAGTCGTTCAGGGCAAGGATATGGACGCGGTAAAGGAAACCGCGAAAGAGGTGAAGGAGAAGTTGTATCTGATGGTGCCGAATAATGCCGGCGAAATACTCGGCCCGGCGCCGGCGCCGATAGCCAAATTGCGCGACAAACACCGATGGCACCTGCTTATAAAATTATTTGACAGCCGTCTGACAAGGAAAATCCACCTGCATATACGTGAAACCGTAAAGTCCCGCAAGGCAACCGAAATAGTGTTTGACGTTGACCCGGTGGTAATGCTCTAAACGATTTAATGATCTGGTGATTTGGTGATTGACGAACGATTGACGAACGATTGACGGATGATTGACGGGCGATAGACGGGCGACGATTTTTTTTACAACAGATTTAACAGATTGAACCGATACGTTTTCTGTGAAACGCGGCGATCTTGCATTTCCTACGCAGAAATATTGTTTTATGTCTATTACACGCAGGGAATTCCTGAAATCAACCTTTGCCAGAGGATGCCTTCTGGGCGCCGGAGGATGCGTCTTATCCAAATCCGGATTGTTTTCCATCCCGTTGCTATTTGCGCAGGAAAACCAGGATACAAAAGGCCTGCGCGAAGCGATGTTCTACGATAAGCTGGAAAACTTTGAAATCAAATGCCAGACCTGCCCCAAGGAATGCAAAATACCCGATACCGAGCGCGGCTACTGCGGCAATAAGGAAAACCGCGGCGGCAAATATTATTGCCTGTTTTACAACAAAGTCTGTTCCTTTAACACCGACCCTGTAGAAAAAAAACCGCTCTTCCATTATATGCCCGGCACGTCTGCTTTTTCCATTTCCTGCGCGGGATGCAATTTTGAATGCAAATTCTGCCAGAATTGGGAGATATCCCAGTTCCGTCCCGAGGACGTGCCGTTTAACGAATGGCCGCCGGAAAAGGTAATTGAAATCGCCCTCAAAAAATCAGTCCCGACCATAGCGTTCACGTACGGCGAACCCGTGGTCTTTTACGAATATGCCTACGACATTGCAAAACTCGCGAAGGAAAAAAAGGTTAATGCCGTAATGATTTCAAACGGTTATATTAAAAAAGACCCTTTGAAAAAAATCTGCGAATGCCTTTCCGCAATAAAAGTGGATTTCAAGGGCTATTCGGAAAAATTTTACAAGGATCAGTGCGCCGGCGAACTTAAGTACGTGTTGGAAACCCTGAAAAATCTGAAGGAAATCGGCATCTGGTTTGAATTGGTTACGCTGGTCATACCCGGCCTGAACGATAATAAAAAAGAACTGCAGGACATGGGCAAATGGATAGCGGACAATCTCGGCCCTGACGTGCCCGTGCATTTCACGAAATTCCATCCGGAATACAAGCTGATGAACCTGCCCGTTACCCCGATGGAGACCCTTGAAACAGCCGCTGAGGCCGCGGAAAAGGCGGGGTTGAATTACGTTTACATCGGCAACGTTTCAGGCAACAAAAAGGAATCAACTTTCTGCCCGAAATGCAAAAAGAACATCGTTAAGCGTTTAGGCTTCGCGGTGCTTGAAAACCATATTGATAATGGCAAATGCAAGTTTTGCAGTCAGCGGATTCCGGGCGTGTGGGAAATGCAGTAAGAAATAAAGCAGAATACAGGAAACAGGTGGCGAGGGACGGGATGCAGCAGTAAGCAGATAGCAGTTAGCAGATAGGGCCGACGGACGAGGTTTGACGGACGAGGAACGAGAAACGTACGACGAAACGAAAGTAATCGTAAAATCATTAAAATTTAATGACGAAGCTCCGCAGGAGCGAGCTGTTTATAGCAAACAGCAATATCGTTCGTTCTTCGTGCATTCGTGGAAGGAAACCGTTCGTTTACAGCGTAAACATCTTCTTAAACTTTTCCGCCCGGGTTTTTAATTGCACCGTGGTTGCTTTTAACAGCCTGTTCAGCGAGAAATCCTCCACCGCGAACGATGCCGTCATCGTGCCGTATACGAGGGCCTTTTTCATCGTATTGAAATCGGTATTGCCGGCCTTGTCCAGATACCCCATGAATCCGCCCGCAAAACTGTCCCCCGCGCCGGTGGGGTCCTTTACGTTATCCAGCGGAAAGGCCGGTATGGCGAAAAAATTGCCTTTCCTGTCAAACAACATCGCCCCGTGTTCGCCTTTTTTTATGACAAGCACATCAAGGCCGTAAGCAAGTATTTCCTTTGCCGCGGCTATGAGATTGTGTTTGCCGGTCAGCATCGCGGCCTCGTGGTTGTTCAATATCAGTCCGTTCGCTTTCTTAATCAATTCAATGAGTTTTTCTCGTTCGGTTTCTATCCAGAGGTTCATCGTGTCAACCATTATGAATTTTGCTTTCGGCACCTGGCTGAGGACTTTCATCTGTATTGACGTGCTTCCATTGGCGAGGAATACCAGCGATGAATCCCTGAATTTGTCCGGCACCTTAGGGTCGAAATTTCCGAATACGTTCAGGTGTACGGAGAGCGTTTCAGCGGAATTCATGTCTCCTGTGTATCTGCCGTTCCAGCGGAACGTTTGTCCGTCGGCGTATTCTATGCCGGCGGTGTCGATTTTCCTTTTCCGGAGCGCCTTGATGTGTTCCGGCGGAAAATCACTGCCGACCACGCCCACGAGTCGCGGCTTTGTAAATAACGAGGCGCTGACTGAGAAAAAAGTCGCGGAACCGCCGAGGATGTCCGCGTGTCTGCCGAACGGCGTTTCCACCGTGTCCAATGCTATGGAACCTACTACGAGTAATGACATAAATTTCTCCTAAAATATATAACTATTAAATTACTTTTAACTCTTTTTGCCACGAAGGCATTAAGGCACGAAGGACGAATAATACGGCCAAATCAGCCACTAATTGACACGAATATCAGCGCAGTATCACTGAAACTCGCAGAAAACGCAGTATCGCCGGACTCGCAGGATCGTTACGACTCGCAATCGCCAAGCCGTCAATCGTAAATCGTCCGTCAATCACCAGATCACCATATCATTAAATCACTAAATCGCCCTCATCCTTTTACCACACCCAGCGGCACGAATCTTGCCACTTTTCTGCTTATATTTGCGCGGTGCATGACGTCAACCACATCGGACACGTCCTTATACGCGGACGGCATTTCTTCAGCCATGGAATCTTTAGTCTGAGCCATGACGAAAACGCCGAGTTCATCCATGATCTTTTTCAAATCCTGTCCGCGCATATTTCGTATCATCTGGCTTCTTGAGGCTACCCTGCCGGCTCCATGGCAGGAACTGCCGAAGGTTTCCATCATTGCGTTTTGCGTACCGGCGCACAGGTAAGAACACCGGCCCATATCTCCCGGTATGAGCACCGGCTGGCCGGTTTCCCTGAAGAGTTGCGGCAGGAGCGGCTGGCCCGGTCCGAATGCCCGCGTGGCGCCTTTCCTGTGCACGACTAATTTCCGCGGTTTGCCGTCCACGATATGTTCTTCAACCTTTGCTATATTATGGCACACGTCATAAACGAGTTTCAAACCGAGGTCTGCTTTGGAGCGGCCGATTGACCTTGCGAGCGATTCTTCCGAGAGCGCCATAATGACCTGCCTGTTGGCCCAGGCGTAATTTGCCGCGCAGGACATGGCGGCGAAGTAATCCTGTCCTTCCGGCGACGTAAAAGGCGCGCAGGCGAGTTGTCTGTCAGGAAGGAATATCTGGTATTTCTGCGAGGCCTTGATGAGTTTTTTTACGTAGTCGTCGCAAATCTGGTAACCGAATCCGCGCGAGCCCGTGTGTACGAGTACGGTTATCATGTCAAGCGCGATTCCGAAAGAAGTTGCGAGTTTCTCGTCGTAAATTTCCGCAACCTTGCCGAGTTCCCAGAAATGGTTGCCTGAGCCGAGGGTGCCGAGCTGTTCCAGTCCGCGCGTGATGGCGGTCTTGCTGATTGTTTCCGGGTCAGCCGAGGGCATCGCGCCGTAATCCTCAATGGATTGAAGGTCGTCCATGGAACCGTAGCCGTTTTCCACGGCCCATTTAGCGCCTTGTTTGAGGAGTTTATGTTCCTCTTCGGAGGACAGCCTGGGAATAGCCCCTGAGGAGCCCACGCCTGACGGTATGGCGTGGAAGATGTTCCGGACTATATTTTTAATATTGTCTTTTATGTCATTATAAAAAAGATTTGTGCGCATGAGCCGTACGCCGCAGTTGATGTCATAGCCGACGCCGCCGGGCGAGATGACGCCGGAATCGTGGTCAAATGCCGCCACTCCACCGATAGGGAAGCCGTAGCCCCAGTGGATGTCGGGCATGGCCATGGAGTAGTTTACTATGCCGGGAAGGCAGGCGACATTAGCGACCTGCTTAGGAGCCTCTTCTTTTTCAAGGCCCATGGCGTCTGCAAGCTTGCTGTCCGCGTAAATCCTTCCGGGTACGTTCATCTGCCCTTCACGCGGTATTTCATACAGCCAGTCTGAAACCTTGTGCATTTTTGTGTCCATAAAGATGTCCTCTATTAGGAGTTATGGGGTTAAAGGGGTTTGTAGTCCGTGTCCAGCGTTATCGAAAAAACCGGTATAAACCCGCCTCTACTGGGGCAGTACCGCATTTTACCAAAAAAACCTTGACTTTTCAATTTTTTTTAGTATAATATTGGGTTTAATATTTAGAAAAGGAGATTATATGCCCAATCCAAAGAGACGGTTGTCAAAAGCGCGCAGGCGCATGAGGCGCACGCATGATATCCTTACCGTACCCGCCCAGACTTCATGCCCCAGATGTCATCAGCACAAACTGCCACACCGCGTATGCGGCAATTGCGGTTATTACGGCGAAGAATCCGTAGTAAAAATATAAAACCCTGCAAGCGGTTTTCATGAAAATTTCCACACTTTTCCATTGAACAGGTTAAGAGAGGTTATTCATATTTATGCGTATAGCTGTTGATGCGATGGGCGGCGATCACGCGCCGGAAGAAGTAATAAAAGGCGCCGTGCAAGCCGCGAAAAATTATCCGGATATTGAAGTCCTTCTGGTAGGAATGAAGGGCGTAATAGAAGAAACCCTTGCGAAATCAGGCGGCGGCAATGTTCCCAATCTGCGCGTCTATAACGCCAGCCAGGCCATAGCAATGAACGATTCGCCTGTTGAGGCATTCAGGTCCAAACCGGATTCTTCAATTACCGTAGCAGCTAATCTTGTAAAGACCAGAGAGGCCGACGCGATAGTTTCAGCCGGAAATACCGGAGCTGTCGTTGTGGCCGCGACCTTTATGCTCGGCCTGCTTGAAGGCGTGCGCAGGGCCGGCATAGCGGTGCCTATGCCAACCAAAAAAGGCACCTGTTTTCTCATGGATGCCGGCGGCAATATACACTGCAAACCACCCCATCTCCTGCAGTACGGCATTATGGCGTCAATCTATGCGAAATATATAGGAAACGTTTCAAATCCCAGCATTGGATTGTTAAATATAGGCGAAGAAGAGGAAAAAGGCAATCTCTTGGTGAAACAAACCCTGGAACTTTTCAAGAAATCACAGTTGAATTTTTACGGCAATGTGGAAGGCCAGGATATTTACAGGGGCACCTGCGACGTGGTCGTGTGCGAAGGCTTCATCGGCAACGTCCTTCTGAAAGTTACGGAGGGCGTCGGCGAATTGCTTATATCAACCTTAGTGGGCGGCATGAAGGCCGCAGGCATGGATATATCAAACGGCGGCAATAACGACGCGCCTCCTAATCCGTTCATGCAGGCGTTCGCGAAGATGAAGGCTAAATTGGATTATTCCGAATACGGCGGAGCGCCTCTTATGGGCGTAAACGGCGTATGCATTATCTGCCACGGAAGATCCAAATCAAAGGCAATAACAAACGCCATCCGCGTGGCCGGCGAACTTACAAAGCATAAGGCAAATAACGAAATAGTGGAACTTATCAGGAAAACGGAACAACTTATTGAAAGCGTAAAGAAAAATGGCGAATAACAACAGCACCGGCACCGCGCAAGCCCCGTCCAGAATGTGCACGCATAATTCACACGTAAGGAAGGTCGGCATATTCGGCACAGGTTCGTATGTGCCCGATAAAATACTCTCCAATGCCGATCTTGAAAAACTCGTGGATACCAGCGATGAATGGATACAGACCCGTACCGGAATAAAAGAGAGAAGGGTTAAGGCTGACGGTATTTCCACTTCGGACCTGGCGCTTGAAGCGGCCAAAAAGGCCCTTGCGGCCGCGAATATGGCGCCTGAAGAAATTGAACTGATAGTTGTTTCCACGGTTACAAGCGATAACTATTTCCCTTCCACTGCCTGCCATGTGCAGAGAAAACTCGGCGCCGTTAATGCGGCCGCGTTTGATGTATCGGCGGCGTGTTCGGGTTTCATATACGGCATCACTGTCGGATGGAATATGGTATCATCCGGTGCATTTAACAACGTTCTCGTCATAGGCGCTGAATGCCTTTCAACGTTGCTGGATTTTACGGACCGCAATTCATGCATACTCTTCGGCGACGGCGCCGGCGCTGTGGTGCTTAAGGAGACCACGGGAAAACACCAGATACTTTTCAGCCATCTCGGCGCCAAGGGCGACGTGGATGTCATGATAGTTCCCGCGGGCGGTTCCAAGCTCCCTACTTCCCACGCGACTGTTGACGAGCGCCTCCATTATATAAAAATCCGCGGACGGGAGGTGTTTAAATTCGCCGTAAACAAAATGACTGAACTTATTGAAGACGCGGCTAACCACCTTAATATTCCGGTTTCTGAAATTAACATTATCATACCCCATCAGGTTAACCATCGCATAATAGAATCCGCGGCGGAAAAACTGAATTATCCGATGGAAAAAATGTTTGTAAACATACATAAGTACGGCAACACTTCGGCGGCATCAATTCCCATCGCCCTTGACGAGGCGCATAGTTCCGGCAGGCTTAAGGACGGCGACGTCGTGGTCATGGCGGCATTCGGCGCAGGCCTCACATGGGGTTCGTGCGCGATAAGATGGTAGCGGCTGGGCATTTTTTCACCACCGAATTCACCGAATGCACCGAAACTGCCGAACGAATGGATGTAGGCAGATGAAATTCTTATATGCTTTGATATGCCAGAAAAAACTCAACCAAAACTTGTTTTCGAGGAATTAACCGGCGAAATAAGGCAAATAGCTTTTGAAGTGCACAGTTATTTTGGAAATGGGTTTCTGGAAAAGGTCTATGAAAATGCAATGGTAAATCGATTGCGTAAATCAGGGCTTGATGTCAAGCAGCAAGCGACCATTACAATATTGGACTTTGATGGTTATACGGTAGGCGAATATTACGCTGATATTTTAGTGAACGATAGCATTATAATTGAAATGAAAGCCGCAAAAGCAATTGCGCCGGAGCATGAATCCCAGTTACTGCATTATCTGAAAGCAACGAATAAAAAAGTCGGATTGCTGATAAATTTCGGTTCAACAAGATTAGAGTTCAAACGTTTTGTTCTTGGTTAAACAACGACCGGATATTGGATTTGGCTGTTGCTCTGTGATTTTGCGCTCGGTGTATTCGGTGCGTTCAGTGGTTAATTAGGCAGAGGTAATGATGAAATCGTTTCGGCGAATTCGGTGGTTAATTGCATGAGTATTAAAACAGCATTCATTTTCCCGGGTCAGGGCGCCCAGTACGCAGGTATGGGCAGAGACCTGTACGACAATTCACTTGCGGCTAAAAGAATATTTGAGCTCGCGAATAAAATTCTGGATATTGATATTGCGGGCATTTGTTTCAACGGCCCTGAAGATGCCCTGAACCGTACCGATGTAAGCCAACCCGCCATTCTCACCCATAGCCTGGCATGCCTTGAGGCAATAAGAGAAAAAAATCCCAAGGCGGATCTTTATAATATATGCGGCGCATCGGCAGGGTTGAGCCTTGGCGAATATACCGCGTTGGCATTCGCCGGCGCGATGTCTTATGAAGACGCAATAAAAATAGTCCGCAAGCGCGGGGAGTTCATGCAATACGCGTGCGATTTAAAACCAAGCGGCATGTCATCCATACTCGGTCTTGACAGGGAAAAAGTTGCCGAGGCGTGCAAGGCCGCCGAAAGCGCCGGTGTTATCTGCATGGCAAATTTCAATTCTCCCGGGCAGATTGCCATATCAGGCGACCTCAAGGCCCTTGAGATTGCCGGCCAGAAGGCAAAAGAACTCGGCGCGAAAAGGGTGATGCCCCTGAAGGTGGCAGGCGCGTTCCATTCCGCCCTCATGCAGGCCGCGAGGGAAAAATTAGAAGAAGAACTCAAGAAGATAGAAATCAAAAAGCCCGTCGTGCCGGTTGTGAGCAATGTTACGGCAGATTACGTAACAGAACCGGCAATGATACGGGAACTTCTCGCGAGGCAGTTGATGAGTCCTGTAATGTGGCAGGATTCCATGGAAAGGCTCGGCAGGGAAGGCTATAGGAAATTCTATGAATTCGGCCCGAATAAAGTCCTCACAGGGCTTTTAAGGAAAATAGTTCCGGACGCCGAAGGCGTAAACGTGGAAAAGTTTACGGATACCAGTGCGGCGTTTTAGTTCCGGGTTGCTGGGCGGCATGATTAGAGCAAAATATTAAGGGGTTTAGGAGTTATGGGGTTACGAGGTTACGATATAGCGTAAGGGGCCAGGCTCAAAATTTAAGATTTTAGATTTAAGATTTGAAATTTTCTAAAATATTCTATCATCCTATCATTCTTCCTTCTAATAACGAAGACGGAAGCAGAAAGCAAGGGGAAGGCAGGCCGGATGTCCGTGGCCCGTTTAACCGGGAACCGGGCAACTGGAACCGAGAGCTGGTGTCCGAGAACCGGGACCCGAGGTCCGAGATCCGGCGCCCGGTACCCGGAACCCGAGACCCGGGGGCCGGGACCCGACGCCCGGGACCCGGAACTCGGCACTCGGAACTCGGCACCCGGATCTCGGTACTCGGATCCCGGATAACGTCCTTCAATTTTCCAATCCCTTAATCTTCCAATCTTATAATCTTTAAATCTGTAATCGGTTATGTGTTGTTCCTGATAATTTGTTCTTGACAAGCCGGAGAAGTATTGTAAAATACATAATTGTTATGCCAAACAAGGAGAGGCGCTTGTGAAAAAAATGCTTTTAATTACAGCCGTT
The DNA here is from genome assembly GCA_016220095.1 of Planctomycetota bacterium. Taxonomy (GTDB): domain Bacteria; phylum Planctomycetota; class MHYJ01; order JACQXL01; family JACRIJ01; genus JACRIJ01. Next base: position 36,973 of record JACRIJ010000057.1, read on the forward strand.
GCTCTGTTCTGCGCGCAGTGCTTTTGCAGGGATATTCCAGACCCCGCAAAGCTCAAAGAGCTTGAATTCATGGTCAAGGCCATCAATATAGAGGATGCGCGGGTCATGAGCTCCACGTTCAGTATGACATTGGATGTGTATAATCCGAATTCCTCGGAAGTCACCATGGGCAGGTTTGAATTCAGGTTCTACGCGGACGGCAAGAAGCTCGTACACGGCCGCAGTGAAGAACGTTTAGAACTTGCAAAACTTGAAACTAAATCATATACTGTTTCGGTTGATATCAACCACATAGGCGCCGGTAAAATAATATTGGATTTTATCAATGGTAAAAAACTCAAGGATAAGAAATATTCCCTGGAGTTGGCATATTTTATTGAAACGCCGTTCGGCGATTTGACGTTTACGTTAATAGTACCGGATGAAAAAATTAAGGAGGCTTTATGGAAGGATTGAAAAACAAAATTGCGATAGTAACGGGCGCGTCAAGGGGTATCGGCAAAAGCATCTGCCTCGCCCTTGCGCAACACGGAGCCAATATCGTTGCCGCGGCGACAAACGAAGAACTCCTGCAGAAAACATGCACGGAGGTTTCCGCGTTCGGCGTGCAGTCGCTCGCCGTAAAATGCGACGTGTCCCAGTCCGCTGAAGCGGATAAGCTTATTGACGCGGCTGTGCAGAAATTCCAGCGCGTGGATATTCTCGTGAATAATGCGGGCATTACGCGCGATACGATATTGCCGCGCATGAAAGAAGACCAGTGGGACGCCGTAATGAACGTCAATCTGAAAGGGACGTTCAATTGCATGAAGGCCTGTTCGAGGCATATGATGAGACAGCAGTACGGCAGGATAATCAATATTTCATCGGTCATAGGCATTTCAGGCAACGCGGGCCAGGCGAATTATGCCGCTTCAAAAGCCGGCGTTATCGCCCTGACAAAATCCGCGGCAAAGGAATTCGGTTCGCGGAATATTACGGTAAATTCCGTCGCGCCGGGGTTTATCGTGACGGATATGACTGCGGGCCTGTCCGAGGATATGAAGAACAAAATGCTCGCCCAGATACCGCTCCAGCGGCTGGGGGAGGGAAAAGATATCGCCAACGCGGTGCTTTTCCTCGCGAGCAGTCTGGCGGATTACATGACAGGGCAGGTGCTCGTGGTGGACGGCGGCATGGTAATGTGAGTTTATCATTTCCTTGACTTTTTCTCAGAAATTATCTTAAATATATGGGACTGGTAGGTTTTTTTGAGAGGATGAGCTAATGAAAAACATTTCAAAAATCTACAAAACCAGAGTAAGTGTAGTTAGTTTTGTACTATTCTTTCTTATTGCCGGGGAATTCGCGTTCGCCGGCGATACAGACCTGTTCGGCGACAAGGTTAACGGCAGTATCAACCTTAAGTACCGTTCACGCGCAACGGACCAGGATGAGGACGTTGACTTTTTTGCCGACCTGCGCCTTAATGTCCAGGCAATGAAAACCCTGTCATTTAATCTTGACGCAAGGGAGATCATTGACTTGGACGAGAACCTTAAATGGGAAGGTTCTTATGTCTTTGACGAGGTCTATAAGACGCGGGACAACCTTAAACTGTATGCGGCGTCTCTGGACTGGAAGCCGGAAAACAGTTTCATAAGGACATTGAGGGTTGGAAGGCAGTATTCGTATGAGAATTACTCTTTCCATTTTGACGGCCTTCGGATTGAGACGAAGGAATTTGAAAAGGCCGCGAACCTGAAGGCGTATTTTTACGGCGGTCTGCCCGTAAGGTATTTTTCTTCGCCGCATTATCCACCGAGGTTTGACTGTTCCGCATGCCATTCCGCCGGAGGCCCTAAGCTTTCGACTGAATCTGACGGCTCTCTCTACGGCGGCGGCATCCAGATAAGGCCGTGGAAGACCACGCGTTTTTCGCTGGATTACACCCTTCTCAGTGACGATACGCTTTACGGCGATATTGATACTGACTATTCAAGCCTGAACGTCTGGCATAACTTTACGGACAATGTGCAGATGCAGTTGAAGTACGCTATGCTGGAAGGCGAAGGCACTGATTATAAGGCAATGTTCAATATCAATTGCCCGGACAATAATGCCAATATACAGATTGTTTATTTCAAACAGCTTGAAACGCTTTTCAACCTGCCGCTGGAATTTGACCCGTTTTCTTACGCGTTGAACGAGAGCAATCCCTACCAGAATCTCGGAGTTTACGCGTATAAGGGGTTCGGGGATAAGTTCTTTATGAGCTTTGGCGGAGATAGCAGGACGGTTTCAAAGAACGATCAAAATGATCACAATCTGGAATACAGCCATTATTGGGTTGCACCAGGTTGCCAGGATATCGGGCTCAAAGGACTGAGCGCGTCGGTATCGCTTGATTTCTGGAATACGGATGAGGACGATATCACAACCTATGGCGCGAATGTTAATTACCTTTGGATGAAAAAACTTAAAGCTTCCGTGGGCACATCGTTCGCAGTGCTTAAATATGATTATATTACGGGCAAAGAACAAACCGATGTCCGCAGTTATTTCGTGAAGCTTTCGTATAATGTAACCGATTTCCTGAAAATTTACAGCGATTACCAGTTTGAAGACGATGAATTTGACACTTATGATACGTTCCAGGTAGGGACCTCATTGGAGTTCTAAAGAATATGAAAAAAGATAATTTGATTGTAACAATAGTAGTTTGCCTGACCGTGCTTGCCTTTGCAGTCGCAGGTTGCGCTGTTTTTAAGAAGATGGGCTCGCACGCGTCATTTAACCACAGCATACACGTTCAGAACGGTGTGGATTGCGATACCTGCCATCAGACAACAAAGACCGGCGACCTGGCAGGCCTGCCTGATCTTAACGTGTGCCTTGCCTGCCATACGGGTGAAACAGCAGGACAGCCTGAACCCAGGGTTGCGGCCTTCTTCGGCAGGGACAATACGGCGGAGTGGAGCAAGAAAACGCTCTTTTCGTCTGAAGTGATCTTTTCTCATCAGAAGCACCTCGGAGCGGGATTTGCTTGCGCGGAATGCCATAAAGGTGTTGACGTAAGCACTAAGCCCTCCGGCGCTTTGATGCCGACTATGGAAACATGCATCGGTTGCCACAAGGACACGACGGGAGCTGAAAATTGCGCGACATGCCACCAAAGGCTCAGCAAGAACAATCCTCCCGACAGCCATAAGATGAACTGGGAATACGGCCACGGACAGATTGCAAGGCAGGGTGAATCAGCCCTGGAAGACAATAAGTGCTACCTGTGCCATAAGCAGTCCGATTGTACGGATTGCCATAATAACAATCCTCCGAAAAGCCACAATAACAATTGGAGGCAGGTGGGCCATTCAATATCAGCTCATATAGACCGCGCAAAGTGTGAGGCCTGCCATACGACGGATTTCTGCGCGAGATGCCATGCCGAAACCGCGCCGCGCACGCATATTGCCGGTTGGTCCGGTTCACCTGCGTACAGGCATTGCAATTACTGCCATATACCTGTGGAATCGCAGGAAGGCTGTTCCACGTGCCATAAGTCCGCAACGCATTCAGGCGCGCCTTCAAGGCCGAATACGGCATTCCATAATACCGGCGCGACATGCACGAATTGCCATTCCGTTACAACGCTAACGCATCCGATAAACGGCGATAACTGCGAATCGTGCCACCCGTTAGAGTAAAATACGGACGAATTTTGACTAAGAATACAAATGACCGAAAACGCTGATGCGGGTTCGGTCATTTTTTTTCGTATTTCACGAAATCTTAATTCTTAAATTTCTATGCTAAAACTTAGACACTAATGAGCAATAAACTTAAGATATGTTCAAAGATATGGATTGAAAAGAACGGCGAATACGCCTTCGGTTCAGGCATCGCCGAAATCCTGGCCGCAGTCCGGAAAACAGGCTCACTTTCGGAAGCCGCGGAATTGCTGGGCGAATCCTATCGCTACCTCTGGGGCAGGATTCGCAAGACCGAAAGGGTTTTCGGCAGAAAGCTCGTTCAAACCACGGTCGGCGGCCACGGCAAAAAACGCGCGAAACTTACAGTGTTCGGCAATAAAATCATCGGGCCTTATATGAAATTTGAAAAGGATGCGGTAAAACACGTTGACGCCGGCTTCGCCAGACTTATGAAAAATTTCGGCAGTAAATAATATTCCACGCCATTATTTTCATTTCAGTATAAGCATATTTTAAAATACCGCCGTTTGCTGAGGCCAGGCCCGTTGCGTACCGCCTCAGTCGAGGTGGGTTTAGCCGCTACAAAAAACTCTAACGAGACTGCGACGCATTTAAACAGGGACTTGACGAGACCTTAAGAGACTGCGATGACGATTACTATCACTCGGAGCATAATATACTTGGCATTTATAGCCAGCGCTAAGGTAGCCGCAACCTTTAGGTTGCGCTGTAATACTGGATTCTAAGCGCAGGCTAAAGCCTGCGGCTACCTTCAAATGTCAAGTATATTATGCTCTCC
>JACRIJ010000056.1 GCA_016220095.1 Planctomycetota bacterium
GAATTCCTTTTGCGCCTTTTCTTTCTCAGGAGTAATGTCACCGGACAGCGTGGCATCTATTAATATGCCGGGGTTGCGCGCTATGAGGGCGGGCATATTGCTGTAAAGGTACTTTGCATTCTGGTGCGTGATAGCGTTTACGGCTCCGAAGCATTTCAGCAGGCAGCCTTCAAATGACTTGTCGGTCGCCATTTTTAACGGGTCTGCGGCAACGACGATCATTATGCTTTTACCGCCGGTAAGCTGTGCTTTTTTGTTTTTCTGCGCCTCGTCCAATGCCGATTGAATGGAATCTATAAGCCTTTGCGCTTCGTCAACTTTTACGGTCTTTTCGCCGATCAGCTTTATTCCTCCAAGCATTTTCTTAATGCTGTCGGTTTCAACGACAATTATATTCTGTTCTCGCGCGATAAGTTTATTGACTATTCCGTTCGTGTTTTTCACGGCAATTATAAGATCGGGTTTAAGTTTCAGAATGGCCTCAATATCCGGATTTTCAACACTGCCTATGCGCGGCCTGTTGCCGGTTTTTTCAGCCGGGAAATCGCATTCCTCAGTCATGCCGGAAATTTCCCTGTCAAGCCCGATGGCGAATAGTATTTCGGTGATGGCTGGAGACAGGGAGACTATCCTTGCCGGCGGCGTTTCCGGCGGCAGGGCGGCGCCTTTTTGAGAGTATTTGCTTATGATGGCTATGACGCCTATCAGGGCGGTCATAAGCCCAAGAAAGCATAACGAATTTTTCAGGTACGATTTCATGTTTTTTCGGTAAACTCAGGATTTCAGGATGCAATTATCAATAAGCCTTATCTTGCCTATGCGCACAGCCATGGCCGCAACGGTTCTGCCGCGTATTACATCCGTATTTTCCAGTGTTTCAGGAGCAACTACGGTGATATAATCTATTTCTGCGGAAGGCGTTTTTGTTATGATTTTTTTCATTTCAGCGATGATTTTTGCGGAAGAGCGTTCGCCTGATTTCAGCATTTGTTTTGCCTTTGTAAGGGCGGCGTAAAGGCACAAAGCGTCTCTGCGTTCCTGGACGGACAGATAGGCGTTTCTTGAACTCATCGCGAGACCGTCCTTTTCGCGCACCGTGGGCAGTACTTTTATTTTCAGGTTCATATTGAGGTCTTCAACCATTTTCTTGATGACGACAGTCTGCTGGAAATCCTTCCGGCCGAAGTAGGCCGTATCGGGTTCTACTATATTGAACAATTTACAGCACACTGTCATAACGCCGGTGAAATGACCGGGCCTTGACAGGCCGCAGAGATGTTCCGGCAGGCGCTTTTGGCTGACAATGGTCTGGAAATCGTTGGCGTATATTTCCTTTGGTACAGGCGCGAAGACCGCGTCGGCGCCTGCGTTCGCGCATAATTCCACGTCCCTTTGCGTATCGCGGGGGTATTTCTTGAAATCCTCTTTTGGACCGAATTGGAGCGGGTTGACGAATACGCTGACGATGGCGATGTCGTTTTCTTTTTTTGCCTGCCTGATGAGGGAGAGGTGTCCTTCATGCAAAGCGCCCATAGTCGGGACCAAGGCGACGGATTTGCCGGCGGCCCTGGCTTTATGCACGAATTTTTTGACGTCTCTGACGTTTTTGAAGATTTCAGGCATAATGTTTTTCAGCATATCTTTTACTGACGTTTTGAGGACAGGATGCATTGCGTCGGGCGCTATTTCCGCGAGGGGTTTCAACACGAACAGCCGTTTATGCATGAGCTTATGCGGCACGGTCAATTGACGCGAATGCACGATTTTGTTTTCGGACAGGAGAATATCTATATCAATGATTCTCGGCCCCCAGCGCACTGTTTTTTTCCTGCCGAGTTTTTTTTCTATGACTTTTAACGCCTTGAGCAATCCTGCAGGCGTTCCGGAATAAGACAGCACCGCGGCCGCGTTCAGGAAATCCGGCTGGCCTTTGGGGCCGCCCAGGGGCGAGGTAGCGTAAAAACCGGATACCTTGCGTATTGCGGTGCCGCGTATTAAACCGATTTCTTTCAAAGCAAGAGAAATGTTTTGTTTCCTGTTGCCGAGATTTGAACCTAAACCTATGAGAACTGTAGCCATATTTTGCGGGGTTCACCCTGCCACCTTTCGCCGTTCAGTCGTTAATCCGTATAATCTGAAATCTATTGTTAAAACCGTCGCCGCAGTCACATTAGAGTCTCTTCAAGTCCCTGTTAAAAATTGTAACCGAGTCCGGCCTGCCACACGAAATCCGCCGCAGTGAACGTCAAGCCCGCGCCGAAACCTGTTTCAACCGAGAGGTTTTTCCAGTTATAGCGCGCGCCTACGATTGCCGTTACAGGCCCGGTTTCAGTTTCAAGGATGTCTATTGAGGTAAAGGCGTTGGTATTGCCTTCAATCTGCATGATAAGCGTAAGCGTATCGCTGTAAGCCCAATCCCCGGCTATGCCGTAGAATATTATATTTGAAACATCGGTAGTATTGTTAAGGATTCTTCCCTGTTGCGCGGTTATGCCGGCGTTGCCGTGGAAGACGAATTTTTTTACTTTATATGAACCGATAAAATTAACGGATACGGTTATACCGTCGCTGGTGAGCCAGTCTTTTTCGGCAGAGACAGGGTATTTGACGTACAACGCAGTTGAAAATCCTGTCAATTCATCGGCTTTTCTGTAGAAGTTATATTTCGCGCCGAAAGTCAGGTCGCTGATGTTAGCGGCCCTGTTTTCCGAGGGTATCAGGGAAATGCCCTGGTCAACTATGGCTATGCCGTCATTCTGGCCGCTTACCATGCCGAGAGCCAATTTTGAAAAAACTTCCAGCCGGTCCGTTATGCCGTAATGGAATTCCACGGGCGTTTCAATTATGTTTGTGTTGTAGGTGAATCCTGAATTCGCGCCGCTGTCAATAATGAGCACGTCGGATATGCTTACGGTAAGATATGAGGACAGGAGTTTTTCTTTCTTTTTCAGAGTGCCCATGGCTTCCATGGACGGGATATCAAAGATGGCATGAAACTGGTTATTTCTTCCTGTTTTCAGCGGGGACATCTGCAGGGAGAGCGTCTGGGTGATGCCTCTCCTTTCGGGCATGACAAAATCCTTTGCCTTTTCCTGGTCGTAGAAGAATTCTTTTTCGGGCAATTTCTGTTTAACCCTGCCTGCGACTATCTGGTATATGTCGGCCAGGCCGGAAAAAGCGCGGACACAGCGGCCGTCAAGGTTGAGCGCGCGTTCGTAATAGGCGATGGATTTTTCATAGTTGCCGTATTTAGACGAGCGTTCGGCGAGTTCAAGGTAATCAATAAGTTCTGCAGGCTGGGTATCATTAAGTTGGAATTTTTTTTCAGCTTTGGCCTGTTCAGCGAGTGCGACGTATGACCGGGTTATGCCCGCGTAGGCCTCTTCAATCCCAGGGTAAACTGATATGGCCTGTTTGTAATATGTAGCCGCGCCGGTATAGTAGCCGTTTTTAAAATATGAATCCGCGGTTTTCAGCAGTTCTTTGGCGGAAAATTCGCGGGCGCTGTCAACGTCCTTGAGGTCATCCGGCAGGGCGTCAGCGCAATAGCCGGCTAAAATGCACAGCGTTAGTAATACGGATTTCAAGCAGTACTTCATGGGCGGTATGATAACAAAAAGCATAAGGCAGGTCAAGAAATTTGAAAAAAGCGAGCAGGGGCTTTTGCCGAAGCAATTGCCCCTGTCGCCGAAGCAAAAGGGAGGGACGGCATTTCTATTACTATCAAAACGTTAAGAAAAAGTCAAGAAATTAATTTTTTTTTAAGGCGTCAGTGAACGGGTATGTACGGATTTATACGAAGGAGGAAGAAGGCAGAATGAGGAATGAAGGTCGAACGGGACGGAAGAATGGCAGGATATCAGAATGATAGAATGTTTCTAAGCGAGCAATTTGTTATTCTTTTACGCTATCACTCTTTATAGCAGTGTGTAGTGTACAGTGGGTAGCGGGGACGTACGTTCGGCGTTTCAGCAAAAACTTCGCGACTTCGTGCCTTCGTGGCAAAATTCGTCTCGCAGGCTTCGTTATGCAGTTTTTCGTGAAATGAATACAAAACTGTCAACAATCCCGTATTTACGGTCAACGCATCTTGAGAAATTCACGCTTGTCTCAAAACCTGTTAAATCAAGGATGCCGAAAAGGTCCGTGCCGAATTTTCTATATACTGCGATTTTACCCCTGAGCCAGTCGCCGTGGAATTCCGGAGGCATGACCTGCACCTCTTTGCCATCAACTATATCTATATACGCGATAGTGCCGCTGTCAAAAGAAAACGGTATTGTGAAGATATGGTATCCATCCGGCTTCAATACCCTGCGTATCTCGTTCAAGGCTTTTCGGTAGTCCCTGATATGTTCAAGCACGTCTTCGGTTATTACAAGGTCAAATGATTCGTCCGGAAAAGACAGGTTTTCAATGTCCTGGCAAAAAACCCTTTCTTTTACCTGAGTGCCTGGATTGACGCCAGGAAAGAAATCCGAACAGGTATATGACTCGTTTCTTGACAGTATTTTTGAGAATGCGTCGCTCGTATCAGTATTGTAAATCTTCAGTTGGCTTGCGTTTTTGAGGATTGCCGCGATGGACGCGGTTTTTTTTGCCAATTTCCAGAGCGCCATTTTAGCGACGTGCCTTTTGCGGGACGAACTGCGGCAGAAGATGCAGTGCATATTGTTCCGGGCGGTTTTGGCGTCCGTACAAATGAAAAATGATATGCGTCCGCAGACATTGCAGTATCCGATATTATGATACGCGATGTTTTTGAGCATTCTTGCCAGCACTTCCCGTACAGACATCCCCGAACGAGTTTTAAGCATAATCCGTGAGTTTACATTTTTTTCAAAAAAAGTAAAGGATTTACAATTTGAAATTTACAGTTTTCAATTTTCAATAGTTAAGTTGTTTAATCCGTTAAATCCATTGTACAAAGTGGTTCAAACGTAGTTTAACATTGTTCAATAGCGGACAGCGGTTTATTGTTAGCAGTTGATGTTCAGTAAAAATATGCATTAGAAAAAGCGAGCAGGGGCTTTTGCCGAAGCAATTGCCCCTGTCGCCGAAGCAAAAGGGAGGGACGGCATTACTATTACTATCAGAACAATAACAAAAAGTCAAGAAATTTAACAAAAAATTTGTAAGGTTTTAGTGAATGGATAAGCAGGAACTTTAAGAGACTCTTGTGAGACATGCGACGGCGGCTTGATTTCAAATTACAGAATGAAGGACGACGTCCGAGTTTCGAGGTCCGGGTTCCGGGTGCCGGACGTCGGGTCCCGGTCGTCGAGTTTCGGACGCCGGTTCCCGGTTTCCGTTTAAACGGATCACGGGCCACGGGAAACGGGCCACGGATTCTGTGTCCTGCGTCCTAAGTCAGGAGTCCGAAGTTCATCGTTTCGTCAAACACAAGTCTCTTAAAAGTCACGTCAAGTCCTCTCATTTCATAGTCATTCACTGTCCGGTTACGAAAAATATTGACAAAAATTCTGCAACCTCGTAAAATATCCACCGTTTCAAAAACTTTGGATGGAGAAAATATGGCTAAGAAAAGATTAACCCATATAGACAGCAAACACAGGGCTAAAATGGTTAATGTCTCTGAAAAGGGCATTACGTACCGTAAGGCCGTGGCGTCATGTACGGTTACGATGAAACCCGGAACTTTCAAATTGCTTAAGTTAAATAAATTGCCTAAAGGCGATGTCCTTGAGGTTTCACGCATAGCCGGAATAAACGCGGCTAAATTGACCCATCTTTTGATTCCCCTGTGCCATCCGCTTTCTATTACAGGGGTCTCTGTAGAATTACGGTTCCAGCCGCCGAAGCGGGTGATTATTACGGCAACAGCCGAGGCTATAGACCGTACCGGCGTAGAAATGGAGGCCCTTACAGCCGTCGCAGTGGCAGGTCTTGCAGTATATGATATGTGCAAGGCAGTGGATAAGGCCGTTGTAATCGGTGATATTAAGTTGCTTTTTAAGTCCGGCGGTAAAAGCGGAATATACGAGTCAGTTCTCGTTCGTTAAGAACATGGCACCTTCGGGGTTCCGGACATTTACAATAAATTGCAAAATTTCGTCTGTCGTTCCCTCACTACTTTCTACTGGTTACTCGCTATCGGTATTCATTCTTCCCCCTTCGTCTATGAATAGTCCATATTTTGTAATCTTAGTGTCTATTTTTTGGGCACATTCCATTTTTTGGATAGTTGGGTGCAGTGTGAAAAGTTCTGCATTTCAAAGTAAATCTATGTAGTTTGTTGGCATGTAACGTGTTATGTAAAATTGTATGCATTATGGTTTTAAGGCTAAAATTGGCATGCTAATTGCATATAATAAAATAATGAATATTGTAGGAGAAACAATGTTTATGTCGAAAAAAGGACACACATTAATTGAATGCGCGCTTGCGCTCGGCATCTTGTCCGTTGTGCTCACGGGCGCCTTAGGCGTTTTTTACAGGGGGGCGCTTTCTGACCAGTCCAACCAGCACGAAATTATGGCAATGAAGGCCTGTCAGGAGGTAATGGAGCAATTAGCCGTAATGCCTATAAATGATTTGCTCGCGCAGAACGGCGTTCAATTTGATTTTACGGCGGTAAAACTGGATACACCGCGGATCGGCAGTATTCAGGTTACCACGATATCAATGAGCGGTACCAATAAGGTTTACGAGATCGTAGTCAGCGTCATTCACGACGGATCGGAATATGCGCCGTTTTCCGCAATTCTAACGACAAGGAGATCCGGATGAAACACATATATATAGAGGAAGTAAAACCGAACAGTGGCTTCAGCATGCTTGAAGTGATGATAGCGTCGTCTATTTTTTCAATGATAGCGTTTGTCACTTTGACTACATATATGAACGGCCTGAAACAGCACGCGATGAACCTGAACGTAAACCAGAAACAGAATTTAGGTCAGATACGCACGAATCAGCTTGTTAATGAGATTACCGAAACCAAAATGACGTCAATGAGTGTGGATTTTCTGGTGAGGGCGGATATCCCGTCAGAACTCTGTTATACGCTCACCCTTCCGACCGCCCGCGACGTGGATGGTAATTTTCAGACTTCAACCGTGACTCCCCAGCCTGAATGGCAGGGCATTATTGTTTATTTCTGCGATTTTTCCAGGTACAATCTTAACGTTGAAGATACGGATGAATTCATCGTTTACAGGTGCGTGAAGTACGGTACTTATTCCTATCCGGTCAGCGTGAGTTCCATATCGGAATCATCGGTGAGGTTGTCAAACGGCGTAAACATAGATAAGGACGATTTTGAACCGTTTTTAACCAATATTACAAGGTTTATTATAACGCCGGGTAATCCGAATGCCATTGATATCCAGCTGAAAGCCAAGGGTTTTAGCGACCGCGATCTGCCCGGATATGTTGATTTTCATACAGAGATTTCAAGTAGGAATTAATTATTGAGGTAGTATGTCTATGACCAGTAACAAAAAAGGTTCGGTCTTGGTACTTACGACCATGCTGGCGTTTTTCTTCGTAATGATAGTGGCGGCGTATATGGATAATATACTCTCTTCCACTAAGCTTACCGAGAGTTCCGAGATTGATACGGAGGCGCTTTACAGCGCGAATGCCGGCATAGAGCAGGTGAAATACCTCGTAAAATCAAGCACTTATTCCGTCAGCGGAAATGACTGGCTGATTGCCAATAGTTCTCCTGAAGGCAACCTCGCCCTGAGCTATTTCCAGATTTCGGAAAATTACAAGGTTAACGTTACGGTATATGATAACGGAAACGGTACTTATACCGCGGTATCTGACGCGTACTACACGCCGTCAATTTCGGATTTGCCTGTTTTCAAAGGCAAAGTGGCTATTGATATACGCGGAAGGGACCTCTTCTCAAAATATATGTTCTTTACCCACCTTGATGACATCAATATGGGTACAAGCACGGTTAACGGTTCGGTGCATTCAAACAGGGCAGTCAATTTCTACTATGGCGGAGCTAAGATGTACGGCGATGTTACTTCAGTCCGCGGAATTAATTTCACCGCGGGCGCGACAGAAGATAATACCAAGTTGTTCGGCGCCGTGAACGGCAGTGCCGACGCGATACCCTGGCCGAATACAAGCGAAATCGCAACCCTTCATGATGAGGCTGTGGGAGTCTATCAGGTCTCAAACAGCAGTGCCACTTATTCCGGGCTCGGCAATTTTAATACGGAAATAGAATTTATAAGCAATACTGTCAAGATTACAGCTAAAGATCCGGCTTCAGGCGCGGTTTTGAAAACCGGCACTTATCCGATACCTGCCAATAACCTTATCTTCGTCCAGGGCGCGATTACTTCGCTTAAAGGCGATATCAACGGCAGGGTAACCATAGCTACAATGGATAAGGTTGATATAACAGGCAATATACGTTATGTGGATTCCGAGGGCGACAGGGCTTACGCGCTTATGGATGCCGATGGGCAGGTAATAGATAATACTCCCAATGGCGTAGTCTGGTCCGAAGAAAACGGTTATTATTATAAGACCAATCCCGCATATAATCCGGCATCGCCTTCCGTGGTCGGTATAATGGCTCTGAAAGACGTTACAATTACGAATGCCGCGCCGTATAATACGGAAATGCATGCCGCGGTATTTTCGTCCCAGGGAAACTGGCATTGCGACCTCGCCCAGAAAAAAGGAAATCTGCGCGTGCTCGGTTCCATGACCCAGAAATTGCGCGGATGGCGTTACAATACTTCCGGCTATGGCTGGGCGCAATCCGGCGAATATTGCTATGACGAAAACCTGCTTTCCGATCCGCCGCCGTTTTATCTGCAGGTTGACGCCCCTCTGTTCGGCGGATGGAGGAAATTATGGTAGAAATTAATAAGCCGGCAGAAAAAACAAATAAGAAACCGTTCTTTGTGTTAATTACGGTTTTGATTGTCGGTATCATAGCAGTCATATACATGCTGTCCGGCGGCAATGATAATGCCGGTGTTTCCGGAGAACAGGCTGACGTGTCTGTTGCGGAAGAGTCCTCTGATGATTCCGCTTCAGACCAGGTTCATAAGCAAAGCGTTACAAAACCAATAGATAAGGCGCCTTTGCACGGCGGCCAGATTTATAAATCCAATGCCGTAGTCGTGCCGTTCAAGAGGTCCAGCCTGACGGATTTCCCTGTAAGGATTCAGGACGATAAGGATGAGAAAAACGCCCCGGGCGAGGGCAATTGAGCTATTATTGCGTGAATTCCAATGGAGTATTTGAATATGACGAATCGTACGAATATTGAAACAGGAATTTTAGTGGTAAATTCTTCTTAAACGGATATAACATGCGTTTTGTTCGTTTCCAATGACAATTATTTATGGAGGTTTTTTATGATGTTAGTTTCGCAGGTTTTAAGTGTAATATTGTGTATGGTTGCCATGTCGCTGGCCGGTGCGGTATCTGCTGATGCGGCAGTTACCGACTCTTCAGCCGTTTTAACCGGTACTTCTGAAGTATCAGGCGGAGATTTCCTGAGCATGAATAAAGAAGAGATTTCCGAGATAAATAACGGCGGTAGTGATAAGGGCGATGACGACAGCGCCAAGGGCGATGACGATGATGACAAGGCCAAGGGCGATGACGATGATGACAAAGCTAAGGGCGATGACGATGATGACAAAGCCAAAGGCGATGACGATGATGACAAGGCCAAGGGCGATGACGATGATGACAAAGCTAAAGGCGATGACGATGACGACAAGGCCAAAGGCGATGATGACGATGATGAAGTCGTTGCTGAAGGATGTTCAGGGGATTACAACGACGAAGAAGAAGATGTAAAGTCCGAAGGTGATGACGACGATGACGATAAGGCCAAAGGCGATGACGATGATGATGATGACAAAGTCCATAGCGATAAAGGCCATGGAAATAACGAAGACCATGATGATGAAGATAATCCCGGACAAGGCGGCGGCGCACATGGCGCAGACCCCGGCGTGGATAATGACGGCATAGATGATGACGAGAAATCCGGACATGATTCCAGCGCCAAAGGCGATGACGATGATGACAAGGCCAAGGGCGATGACGACAAAGCCAAAGGCGATGACGATGACGACAAAGCCAAAGGCGATGACGATGACGACAAGGCTAAAGGCGATGACGATGACGACAAGGCTAAGTCTGAAAAACATGATAAAGGATATTGCAAGGACAAGAAAGTTCTGTGATACCTTGCGGACAATGTAAATAGTAATTTAAGCCCCGCGCGGGATAAGACCCGTTGCGGGGCTTTTTTGTTATTTAAGATTTTAGATTTAAGAATTAAGATTTTCTAAAACATTCTATCATTCTTTCGTTCCGTCCGTCCTTCATTCTTCATTTTTCCTTCTTGTAACGAAGACGGGAGCAGAAAGCAAGGAGAAGGCAGGCCGGATGTCCGTGGCCCGTTTAAACGGGAACCGGGCAACGGGAACCGAGATCTGGTGTCCGAGACCCGGGACCCGAGGTCCGAGATCCGTCGTTCGGGATCCGGCGCCCGGTGCCCGGACCTCGGTACCCGCACTCGGCACTCGGATCCTGGATCTCGGCACCCGGAACCCGGCTCTCAGATCTCGGATAACGTCCTTCTTCCGCCTTCGTCGTAATCTGTGACGAATTGATAACCTTATCCACAGATAGCTTGTTGTTAGTGATTCGTTGCAAAGGTCACAGGCGGTAGAATGGCAGGTGATAGACGAGAAGGAATGGGGTGAAATGAAGGGGGAAGGACGGGGCGGAGTCAGGAGTCAGGGGGCTGGACCCCGGACTACTGTATTCCGTATGTCTTCAACTTATTATACAGCGTTTGCACCGAGACTTTAAGGGCTTTTGCCGTACGGATCTTATTCCCTTTATGCATTTCCAGCATCATCAGTATATGCTTCTTTTCAATATCGGCGAGGGAGCCGGAATAGCCGTTTGCGTTTGCCGCAAGAGGGCCGGCATTATCCGTCCGGGTTTTGCCGGGTTGTATTGATGTGCCAAGGCATTTTACCACGTCTTCCATGGATATCCTTTCGTTCTGCGTCAATATATTAAGGCGCTCAATGGCGTTTCTTAGTTCCCTTATATTCCCGGGCCAGTTATGCTGTTGCAACAGGAATAGGGATTCATCCGCTATCGTTTTCGGGTTTTTGCCGGGCAATTTGAATTGCTGTAGAAAATAGTCCACAAGGGGCTTGAAATCCTCGGGCCGTTCCCTGAGAGGGGGCATTTTGATGCTAACGACGTTTAGCCTGTAATAAAGGTCTTCTCTGAAGCGGTTGCTTGAGACTTCCTGCTGAAGTTTTTTGTTTGTTGCCGCAATGATTCTTACGTTGGCATAGAAATTCCTTGTACTGCCCACGCGGCGGAATTCTCCCGTTTCCAACACCCTGAGAAGGTTGGTCTGCAATTTAGGGCTCATTTCGGTTATTTCATCAAGGAAGAGCGTGCCCTTATCTGCTACTTCAAGGAGGCCCGGATGGTCTTCCGCGGCGCCCGTGAAAGCGCCTTTTTCATATCCGAACAATTCCGATTCAAGCAGGTTTTCAGCCAGTCCTCCGCAGTTTACGGCAAGAAAAATCTGCCGGCTACGGGCGCTGTTTTGATGGATGGTGCGGGCTACGAGTTCCTTGCCTGTGCCGCTCTCGCCTTCTATTATGATGGATGAATCTGTCGGGGCCGCCATGGTCATTATTTCCATGACAGGTGCCATTGCCTTGCTTTGAGCAATAAATCTGAATGATTTTTCGGCGATGTTTGATGCGTATCGGAAGGAGTAATTTTCTCTCTTGAGCTGAACGGCCTTCTGCGCCTGGGCTAATACAGCAAGGAGTTCTTCTTTCTTGACGGGTTTGCTTACGTAATTGAACGCTCCTAATTTTATGCATGAGACCGCGTCTTCAACGATATCCTGCGCGGATACTATGACTATTTCTACGTCAAACCCTTTTTGCTTGATGCGTTTAAGCGTTTCTATGCCGCCTATGCCGGGCATGACTATGTCCAGCAGTACTATGTCAAAGCAGTCGGTTTTCAGCAGTTCAAGCGCCTTTTCGCCGCTTTCAGCCTGCTTGACGACATATCCGGCCGCAATCAGATCGCGGCTTACAAAGTCACGCTGGGACTGGGAATCGTCAACAACAAGAATATTTCCTTTGCCTTGTTCGCGCATATAAAAAATAAAGAAGTAAGGCTGATGCAAACGTAATCGTATATGGGCAACAATTCACATTGCAAAACATATGGTTTTTCGTGCCTTCGTGGCAGGAAAACGTTGAGGTGTAGGATGATAATGCAAAATTTATGCCAAATGCAGTATGCTTGTAACGCGTCATTTACCGGTTAAATTGCATTTAAACGCTTTTCAGGTATGAAACTGTAGTTTTATTATACATTCGCCATCCAGAATTTGTACATCTAAACGACGGTTTTACAACAGATTTAGTGGATTATACTGGTCTTGAGAGCTTAGAATTCGTAAAGTGGTTATCGTCATTCATCCCGGTCCCCGGGTCCCGGTTCTCGGATCCCGGTTTCGTCTTCCAGCGTCTGTGCATCCACAGCCATTGGTCGGGGTGCATTCGTATTGTTTTTTCCATGGATGACGCCACCTGCTGGGTCAAATCCCGCACATCGTTTTCAAAGTTATCCGTGGGTTTTACATCTAAAGGCGGGTAGAAGCTCAGGACGTATTTTATCTCATTTTTCTTTACTCTGTAGCTGTTAAATGGAAGGACGACTGCCTTATATTTCAACGCAAGCTGTGCCGGTATGGGGAGGGTTGAAGATGGCAGTCCAAAAAAATCCACGAAGATGCCGTTTTTCCTCGCGTCCTGGTCCACGAGCATTCCTATAATCTGGTTATCCCTAAGCGCCCGCAAGGTGCCTTTCATCGCGCCCCATTTTTCTATTATGTTCTGGCCGGTCTGGGTGCGGAATGAATTCAGGAATTTATCCACGTACGGATTATCAAGCGGCCTTGCTATGGAAGCGACCTTATATCCGCAAAGCATGAGGATACAGCCGGATATTTCCCAGTTGCCCATGTGTCCGCCCACGAGGATTACCCCTTTATTTTTCGCCAGCGATTCCTTGAGGTAAATTTCATTTTCATAAGACAGGTATTTATGCCACGTGTACTTTCTTATCCGCCGCCTGAAAAAAAGTATTTCGGCAAACACCTGTCCGAAATGTTCATAGACCCCTTTGGCGATGGCGCGTATTTTTTCTTCTGACAGCTCGTTTTTATAAGCCATCCTGAGGTGTTTATAGGTTCTTTTTGTATGGGTTTTGTCAATTTTGCTTACGATATTTCCCAGGAGCGCGCCCATTTTAAGGGCTGTTCTTACGTCCAAAGACAGCAGGAATACCGTTACCACGCGGAACGCGCAGTATTCCGTGTACAGGTACATTTTTACGAAAAAATTATCTTTATGTTTTCTTCTGAACGACATATTACAGCCTGTTTACAATAAAATTTGCCAGGGCGCTGTGCCTGAAACCGATTGCCTTATTCGGGCAGACTTCCTGACAGCAGAAGCATTCAATGCACTTTGCCGCGGCGAGTTCCGGTTTGCGCCCTTTTAATTTCAGCGCTTTAGCCGGGCATTTTTGCACGCATATTCCGCACGCGGCGCAGTTATCATTAAAATCGGGCCGAATCCAGAAAAATCTTGAGAGCAATTTTGAAATCGCCGGCGGCAAGGCATGGTATATTTTCGTTTTCGGGACCGTGAACGATGCGGGCTTAACGTCTTCCGGCCTCAGGAGAGGGAATCTTATTTTTTTCAAATCGGATTCGCCGAGGTTTCTTTCGCCTGCTATCCGTGTAGTACGCACCTTGAGCGGGTTAATGCCTGCTATGGCGGCAAGGGACGCGTCTATTGCCACGCAATCCCTGCCGGCGACAATGGCGCCGACGAATTTCGGGGTGCCTGCGCCCGGGCCGTTGCCTTCCATGGCAAAGACCGCGTCGGTTACGGTGAAGTGCGGACGCGCGATTTCAAATATATTGACAAGGGTTTCTGAAAATGATTCTACGGCCGGGAACATCTTGTGGTATCTGGTTTTCGCGTAACCTGGCACGAAGCCGTAGGTGTTTTTTATTGCGCCTGTCATGAGCGTGAACGTATGGGTTTTCATTTTAGGCACGGACACTATGGCGTCGCACCTGCGCGCGTATTCTGTGAGCCAGAGGGAATGTCCGTTTTTCCTTGTTTCAAAGGCGTCTTCTTCAAAACTGACCAATCTAACGCCTGCCTTGCGGCACACGTCCAGCATGCCGGTTTTTTCCCACAGTTCAGGAAGCCCGTTTTTTATCACGGAAGGGCTGTCGCCGGCGAAGGGCTCGGCCCCGGCCTTGCGGATTGCCTTGACGACTGTGCTGAGCACGTTTGGATGTGTGGTAACGCACGCGTCAGGTTCGCGGCAAGAGAGCAGGTTGGGTTTTACAAGGACTTTCATTCCCGGACGTATGACGCCGCCGAAAAAATCCGAGCTTTCAAGGCATTTGAATATTGCGGGCTCAAGCTCTTTTTCATCGTAAGAGCCGGCCTTTGCTATGAATACTTCGCTCATGTTCCGAGAACCATCTTATGGAAGACATCCCTGTTTTCCGTGAATTCCATTGAAATCTTAAGCGCTACGGCCGGAATGCCGGATGAAATGACAGGGCCATGGACTTTAGACAGGTCTTTGGTAGTCATGCAGATGGCGTCGGCCTTGAGTTGTTTTGCGGTTTCCGCGATGAACCGCATATCGTCTTCTCCGTATTTGTAATGGTCAGGATAGGGATAGAACCCCGCGAGTTTGATATTCATTGATTCAAGGGTTTTTCTGAATGAATCCGGATTTCCTATGCCGCAGAATGCCACGACGGTTTTATTGGCAAGGTATTTAACCGGCAGGGTGGAATTATTGTCGGGTTTTATGAAACATTCCGGCTTATGCGATGTGCAGGCGACAGGCGCATTGGTGTGCCTTGTTATGACGGACTTAAGCGATTCAAGCTGTTCTTTAGCCATGAAATCCGCGTGCGAGAGAATTACCAGGCCGGCGCGGCGCATGGCGTAAAGCGGTTCTCTCAATATGCCTGCGGGGAACAACCTGCCGTTGCCGAACGGGTTAAGGCAGTCTATCACGAGTATATTGAGGTCTCTTCTGATGTACAGGGATTGGAACCCGTCGTCAAGTATTATGAATTTAGGATTGAATTTTTTTACGGCCATATCCGTGAGGAATGCCTTGTTGTTGCCCACGAGGCGGGTTACGGTCGGTATCTTATCAAAGGCTTCATCGTCGGTCAACGTGGCGTAGGCCGGCAATTTTCCGTACCCTCTGGAAATGATGGTGGAATGATAATTGTTTTTCGCCAGCAGTTTTGCGGTGTATTGGGTGAGCGGGGTCTTGCCCGTTCCTCCGAGAGTCAGGTTGCCTATGCTTATTACCCTGCATTTCGGCGCGTGGGGTTTAATGGCGCCCGTGATGTATAAGACGTATCTTGTGACGGTTATGGCAAGGTAAGGGAATTGAAGCGGTGACAGCAGTATTGAAAGCACCGGACCGGGGTACTGGAGAAATGGCTGTTTTATCTTCATAAGCGAATTACCCGTTATGAATTGCGCCCGAAATATTCATGCTTATGCCCTGAATCGCCGGCTTATTTCTTTTTCTTTTCCGCGGTTTTGGCCTTGGCCTTAGCCTTGGGTTCTTCCTTGGATTTTTTCTGCGTAAGTTCAAGGATTGCCCTGACGCCGTTGTCTCCGAGCCTGTTCTGGGCCCACTTGCCGCGGGAATCGTCAATCCACCTGCACCCGCCGAGCTTGTAAATGCGCGTGTAACCGCCTTTGATAGCGGCATATCTCGGCGCTATGTCATTGAACAGTTTTTGCGTTATTCTTTCGTTTTGCAGAAGGGAGAGCACCTGCCTGAAATTATGCAGGGTCTTGCCGTTCTTGGCTATGGTTATGGTTTTTTCCGCTGTCCTGGCGAAGTGTTTTGCCTTGGGCAGGGTAGTGACTATTGATTCGTGGTCAAACAGCTCGTTCAAAATCATTTTTTTCAGGGCCTTCCTGTGGCTGGTTGTCCTGCCGAGCTTTTTGTAAGCATTGTTGTGGCGCATAAATTTTTGTTACCTTATTGGTTTTCAGAAAGAAAAGTCAAATCCATTCCGAGCGCGAGTCCCATTTCAGTCAATTTCTTTTTGACTTCCTTCAGGGACGTCTTGCCGAAATTCCTCACCTTAAGCAGTTCCTGTTCGCCTTTTTTCACGAGGTCTTCAATGGTATTCACGTTTTCAGTCGTCAGGCAGTTTGATGCCCTGACGGAGAGGTCGAGTTCGGAGATATTCATCTGCAGTTTTTGTTTCAATTCTTCAAGGTATTTCTGTTTCAGCTTTACTTCCTCTTCCTTTTTCTCGTTGATCTGGAGTTCTTTTCCGAGTTCAAAATACTGTATGAAGGGATTCATGTGCTTGCGCAGTATTTTGGCGGATTCCACCATGGCCAGTTCAGGGGATACGGTGCCGTTCGTCCATATTTCAAGCAGGAGTTTGTCGTAATTGGTCAGTTTGCCGACGCGGGTATTTTCGGTTTTATACTTTACTCTTTTGACCGGCGAGAATACGGAGTCAACCGGGATAAGCCCGAGTTCTCTTTCCTTGTCTTCGTCTATAGGCAGGTATCCGCGGCCTTTCCTGATTTCCAGTTCTATCGTGAAATCAGTATCGTCCACTATGGTGGCGATATGCAGTCCGGGATTTAGTATTTCCACGTTCGCGTTCGGCTTAATGTCGCCCGCTTTGACGGCGCATTTTTCATGGGCTTCAAGCGTGAGCTTCTGGGGTTCATCGGTGTTGAGTTTGAATATTATTTTCCTGATATTCAGCACTATGTCGGCGACATCTTCCCTTACGTTCTTGATGGTTGAAAATTCGTGGGGGACATTCAGGAATTTCACGCTGGTTACGGAAGTGCCTTCTATGGATGAAAGCAATACCCGTCTGATGCTGTTGCCTATGGTCGTTCCGAATCCTCTTTCGAACGGTTCAATTACGAATCTTCCGTAGTTCGGATCCGCGCTGTTATCATCTCTAACGACACGTGTTGGCAGTTCAAATTCTTTCCACCTGACGCGCATAGATTTCCTCCTAAGATAAGAGATTTAATCAAACTTCATAAAAGGTAATTATTATAGAAATATCCAGCGTTTTGTCAAGAAAAATTAGTATTAATTTTCTTGCAAAAAAATGACGAGTTTGTAAAGTAGAATACCTGTGCCCGCATAAGCGTTGTTTCGGGGCAGTATAAGCGTAATTTTCTGGAGGATAATCAAGATGAAATCTTCAAGATGGCTGGTCGTAGTCATCATAATAGTAGTGGCCGTTATTGCCGCGCTGAATTTCGGCGCCATAAAGGGGTTCTTCTCCTCTGAAGACCCAGGTAAAGAATCGCCTAAAAACCCTGAAAACGGCCCTTCCGCGCAGAATGACGGCCTGGCGCTTTTCAAAGAGGGCAGGTTTGCCGAGGCGCAGAAGCTCCTTGAGAAGGAAATCGCCCAGCCGGGAAAAAAGGACGTCGGTCGCCGCTGTGACGCGCTCGGAGACTGCAATGATAAATCCGGCAATAAAATGGCCGCGTGGTATTTCTATTCAATGGCTCTGGCTCAGGCCGATATCAAGGGTGAAGCCCGGAACCAGGCTGTAAAGAAGGCATCGGCTCTCGGCGTAGAACTCCTGTTTAACAGCTCGGTGACCCCTCAGAATGAAAGCATCAGCGTTACCCACCTCGTGCAGTCCGGCGAAAGCCTCGAAAAAATCGCAAAAACGCTCGGTACAACGAGTGGCCTTCTCCAGAAGGTCAATAACCTTCCCAATCCGAACATGATTCGCGCCAACAGCATACTGCGCGGAATTAAAGGTTCTTTTCCCAGGGTCGTCGTGGATAAAAGCGATTTTACGCTATCGGTTTATTATGCCGATCCGGACGGCAGGGAATATTTCCTGAAACAATACCGTATTTCCACGGGGCAGATAGGCAAAGAAACGCCGTTAGGGACTTTTACCGTCGGCGCGAAACTCGTTGAACCGCCGTGGCCGGATGATAAGGGCAAATACCATCCGTATGGGGACCCGCTTAATCCCCTCGGCACGAGATGGATGGGTTTCGCCGAACAGGGATATACCGACCTCGGCATCCACGGCACCATAGACGAAAAATCAATAGGCAAAAAAGTGACAAATGGCTGTGTCCGCATGTATAATAAGGACGTTGAAGAATTGTATGATATGATTCTTTCAAACGCGAAAATATACATTCAGGAATAAAAGGAATGAAATCCCGGGTCCGCAATGCGTCACAATTCCAAAATGGCTTTGAAAAAAAAACATAAGGCCGCGAAAAAAGCAGGCAAGAAATTAACCGCGCTTTACAAGCTCAGCAGTACCGTCGCTAAATCCGGACATTACGAAAACATCCTGCAGAAGATACTTGACATAACCAGGCGCGCAATGAAAATTGACGCGTGTTCAATACGCCTTCTGGATGAACATTCGCTGACGCTTGAATTGGCCGCGACCGCGGGCATACCGGCGAAATTCACAGGCGCCGGGTACTACGCGAAATTGAAATTGGGCGAAGGCTACGTCGGCCGGGCAGTCCGCTACCGCAGGATGATATCTGAAAGGAACGTGTCCAAAGTGAAATACAGGTTTCCCGGGCCTGCCAGCACCGGGGATTTCAGGTCTCTTCTTGCCATACCTATCATAGTCAATAAAAAACTGCTCGGCGGAATGACCGTATATTTCAAGAAGCCGCACAGCTTTACCCGTTCTGAAAAAGAAATGGCCGGCGCCATCGTCAGTCAGGCAGCCATTGCTATTTATAACGCAAACCTTTACAGGGATTCCATAAGCACGATTCAAATACTCGCGAAGGCGCTTGAATCCAAGGATACTTTTACAAAGGGGCATTCCGACAGGGTGACCGAGTATGCGTTGCTTCTTTGCAGTGAAGCCGGCGTGCCTGAAAAAGAGGCTAATCTGATACGCGAGATCTGCCCGTTGCATGATATAGGCAAGGTCGGAATAAGCGAAAAAATACTACAGAAAAAAGGCCCTCTTGACAGCGATGAACGCGCTATTGTGAATGAACATCCCCTGATAGGATACGACATACTTAAACCGATAAGGATATTCAGAGAAGGCTTGGCAATAGTGCGCAATCACCATGAATGGGTCAACGGCAACGGGTATCCTGATAAGCTTGCCGGCGAAAAGATTCCTGTGCAGGCGAGGATAACGGCGATCGCGGACGCGTTTGACGCCATGACTTCCCGAAGGCCTTACCGTGAAGCGCTCAGCCTGGATGACGCGGTTAAGGAATTAAGCGATATGTCAGGCATACAGTTTGACGCGCGGTTCGTCAAGGTATTCCTGAAGGCCGTAAGGCGCAATATGCGCAGTGTGGAACATATTATTGAAACCGCGCGCGTGTCAACAGCTGAAAGGTATAACTGATGAACCTGCCAAATAAAATAACCGTATTCAGGCTGATTATAACGGTCATTTACTTTATCATTCTCGCGTTCCTTGACGTCTCGCTCAAAAACGAGGTTGAAAATACATTAATTCTTGACATATCTACAGGTATTTTTATAATAGCGTGTATTACGGATCTTTTGGACGGATATCTTGCGAGAAAACTCAACATGCAGACCACTTTCGGGCGCATGATTGACCCGTTCGCCGATAAGATACTGATAGGCGGCTCTTTTATCTATTTTGTGCATTTTGCCCAGCTCCAGAAATTTCTGGTGCCTTGGATGGTCATTATAATAATAGGCAGGGAATTCCTTGTGACGGCGATGAGAAGCTATGCCGAAAGCAAGGGGATTTCCTTCGGAAGCAAGATGTGGGGCAAGCATAAAATGGTACTGCAGAGCGTAACGGTTATCGTTATCCTGCTGTATCTCGGGCATTCGGACAGCGTGCGGGTCGCGGAACGCTGGATAGACATCGGTTTGAAAGCGCTTATATGGCTGACTCTGGTCAGCACCGTTTTGTCGGCAATCATTTACGCCGGGGATTTTGCGAAGATATTCAGGAAAATTGACAAGTGAAACGAATCGTCTTAAGCGTGGTTTCCACGGGATTTCTTCTTGGTTATGCGCCTTTTTGCCCCGGTACGCTGGCAACCCTGCTTGCGTTTCTGTCTTTTCTTTTGCTTGCCTGTTTCGGTTTGAATGTAATAACCGTAACCATACCAGTCGCGGTTATTGGTTTTATAATAGGGCTTCCTCTGGGAAGCTGGTCTGAAAAGTTTTTCGGCAGGAAAGATCCGCGGGAATTCGTCTGGGACGAGGTTATTGGTTATTTTGCCCTCACTGCCGTGTATGGCGCGCTTTCGGACGATGCGGAACGCCGTTTTCCGGTTTACGCGTGCATTATGGCTGTGGGATTCGTTCTTTTCAGGATACTTGATATTTTTAAGCCGTTATTCATCAATCGCCTGCAGGATTTGCCCGGAGGCCTGGGAATAATGGCGGATGATATGACAGCAGGGGCGTGCGGCGGATTAATTCTTGCCGGGATGGTTTTTGTTTTTGATAAGATGTGAGGATATAAATAATGGCAGTGCCGCCTCCAAGAAGGCCGGTTTCAAAATCCGGTTCAAAATCTGACGGAAAGCTCAGGCCTGTAAGCCGGCCGGTTGAAGAGCAGGACGAGGAAGCCCCGCGCCCATCGTCAATGAGGCCGGCTGTTGCTTCGTCAGCCCGCAATAAGGCCGTATCCAAGGTCGGCGTGTCAGCTTCGTCAAAGCCTGCTTCCCAGAGAAAGGGCAGGACAGCTTCTTCAGAAGGCGACGGAGTTGTCGTTAAAATTCCGATGGGCATAAAATTTGCCGTTGCCATAGCCGGAACTGTCGCTATCTGCTGTTCCATTTTTGCGTTCATCGCTTATTCCACCACAAAGACTCAGGTTGTTAACGAACTTGACCGTGCAGGCGTAAGGCTGATAAAAGTGCTTTCCGCGTTTGATATGAATTTATGGAACGCGTATTACGAGGGCACGGGCACTTCCAAGGAAACGACCGAACGGTATAATGAGTACATACAGAAATTTGACGATTTGATTTCAGGCAAGGTTGAAAAAGACGCGCCGTCAGATAACGTAAAAATAGCATTGGAACTCAGCAAAAAAGAATTTGCGGCATTCAGGGACCTGAAACTTGCTTTTTCCAACGACCCTTTGAGAAGGCTGGCGCCTTCGGCTAACGATGCGGGCAGTATCGCTGTTCCTGAAATTATTAATATCGCCGTTTCCAAGAGCACCGATGACAACCGCATAGTATCATGCATAAGGCCGGAATCCGTGGCCCTCGGAAGTCCTGTCGCGGTCGGCGAAATAGACGGTACGACTATTTTTGAAGGTTACTACAAAGGCGATGTGCTCGCCAGGTCCTATACGAGGAAAATAAAAGACCAATACGGAAAAGAGGTCGGCAGGATTGATTTGTACCTTACGGCTGAAACGCTTGAT
This sequence comes from Planctomycetota bacterium, assembly GCA_016220095.1. Taxonomy (GTDB): domain Bacteria; phylum Planctomycetota; class MHYJ01; order JACQXL01; family JACRIJ01; genus JACRIJ01. Next base: position 21,530 of record JACRIJ010000056.1, read on the forward strand.
GAGGTTTCCAGGAGCGTGTTCATAGCGCTTCTTATACCGTGGTTCTTCGCGCTTGCCATAGGCGGCGGAATCGGGTATTTCCTCGCAACGCTCGTCACTAAGCCCATAGGCCAACTGCTTGGCGATATAAATGTCGTCAGCCGCGGCGACCTTGACCACGAAACCATGCCGCACAGCAAGGATGAAATAGGCTTGCTTGCGGATACGTTTAACAGGATGACCCAGAGCGTAAGATCCGCCCATATGCTTGAACTCGACAGGCGGGCCCTTGAACACGAACTTGTCATAGCTAACGATATCCAGGCCAACCTCCTGCCCAAGAAACTGCCGCGCATTGCCGGTTACGACGTGGCCGCTTATTACAGGCCTACAAAGGAAATCGGCGGCGATTATTATGATTTCATCCAGATTGACAGCCAGCGCCTCGGGATAGTCATAGCCGACGTCTCCGGTAAAGGCATACCGGGCTCGATGGTCATGACTATGGCAAGGGGTTTGATAAGGATGGAGGCTACGAAAAACCTCTCTACGGCCGATACGCTTGCGAAAGTAAATAAAATCATAGCCGGCGATATAAAACCCGGCATGTTCGTAACGGCGCTTTACGCGATATGGAACGTGGCTGAACATAAACTCCTCGTCTCCAGCGCCGGCCATAACCCGCTTATCGTAGTCAGAAAACGCACCGGTAAGGTTGAACTCATCAATCCGAACGGCATAGCCCTCGGTTTTGATAAGGGCCCGATTTTCCAGCGGACCGTCAAGGAATCCGTCATTAATATTGAACCCGGCGACAGGTTTGTGTTCTATACCGACGGCGTGCCCGAGGCTATGAATGCGGAGGACGAACTCTTCGGCGAAGAGCGCTTCCATAAGCTCTGCGTGGCCCTCGCTGATAAGGAATCAAACGGATTTGTAAGCGCGATTGTGAACGCTATAGATGACCATAAAGGCGACGCGCCTCAGCATGACGATATTACTCTCGTGACCCTACGGCTCCTGCCGAGATGATTTTTTAGGAGAAGCTTGCTTTGGCTAACGTGAAACTTCAGGATAAACTGGTGATAAGCACCGATACGAAGTTCCTTAACATCGTAAGGGGATTTGTTTCCCGCATGGTGAGGCAGAGCGATCTGCCTGATGAGGACGAAAATAAAATAATCGTTGCCATTGATGAGGCAGTGACCAATATTATTGAACACGCCTATGAAATGCAGCGCAACGGCACTATTACCATCCAGATTGACGCCGATGACATGAAATTCCAGGTTGCTATCACGGATTCGGGCAAGCGTTTTGACCCTAAGATTATAACCGATCCGAATATACTTGACCATATAAAAAATAAGAAGAAAAAGGGGTTGGGCATATTCCTGATGCGTCAGATTATGGATGAAGTAAGATATATGTTCAAAGACGGCATCCAGAACGAACTCGTTCTTGTAAAATACATTAAAAAGGTGTAATTAGAAACAGGAGATAAAAATGCCAGATTTCCAGATTAAAACGCAAACGCTTCAAAACAACATTGTGATGATCAAGGTCAAGGGTTTTCTTGACGCGCATACTTATGAAGAGCTTGAGAAAACGATAAGTGAATTCTTTGAGCGTAATTTATACAAGTTCGTAGTGGACCTGTCTGAACTGGGATACATATCAAGCGCCGGCGCGGGTGTGTTTATCGGCGCCATAGGCACGGCACAGGAAAATAACGGCAATATCGTTATCCTTAACCCTTCAAATAACGTTAAGGAAGTCCTTGAACTTCTCGGGTTAACACAGATATTCACCATTTCACAGGAATTGGAATCCGCAATTAAGACTTTTCAGCAGTAATTGGAGCTCTTAAATCTGAAATCTTAAATTTCCATGTTTCCTGAGCAGAAGTTGAGGAGTTACGCAATAGTATGTTTCGCAATAATAATAACGGGGCTGTTATCGTCAGCGCGTGCCTTATAGGGATAGAATGCAGGTATGACGGCGGTGACGCCTTTAATAAAAAAATAACGTCAATACTCAGAGCGAATACTTTTTTTCCCGTCTGTCCTGAACAATTGGGCGGACTCGGTACCCCGCGCATGCCGTCCGTGTTGAACGGCGGGGACGGCGAAAAGGTCTGGCAGGGCACGGCGCGCGTGATTAATTCAAAGGGCGAAGACGTAACCGAACAATTTGTCCGGGGCGCTCGTGAAGTGCTCAAGCTGGCAAAAATGTTCAATGTCAAAAAGGCCTATCTGAAATCCAAAAGCCCTTCGTGCGGCTGTGGTTCCGTGTACATTAACGGGAAACTCGCCAAGGGCAACGGCGTATTGGCCTACCTGCTCAGGGACTACGGGATAGAAGTTACGGCGGTTTGAAACGCGGTAATAAGATTAGCGTCTAAATTATTGAATTCCGCATGAACAGCGCGGAAATTTAAATCTGAAATCATAGCGGCAGATAATCCGAGGAATCTATGAAAACCATTTTTTTATTGATGATATTTTGCGTAAACGGCATCTTATTTCTGCGGGCTGATGTCTCCATGAACGTGTCAGTCAGCTCGGAAATCCTCGGCTTTGACGGCCGTCCGGAATCGGTTGCGTCCGAATCTGCCTGCGTCATTTCTCAAGGTCGTATGAAATTTTCCAATAAACTCCTCTGCGCCGATACCGTAATCCTGTCGGAAAAGAACGCGGTAATATCCGTGAATCACAATATGAAAACATATACGGAAATTACCTTTCAGCAGATTGCCGATGCCAAAAAAGGCGTGCTTGAAAAACTCAGGGCTTCTCTCGCCCGTATCGCGGGTTCAAACAGCGCGCTGGAGATTGAAACAAGGGCACTTATAGGCCGTTTTGCGCCTGCGGAAAATGGCGATGCGGCCATGCCTGTCGTAAAAGAGGCCGCGGAAGGCGCTGAAATCGCCGGCTTTCCGTGCAGGCGTTTTACCATTGAATATCGCGGCTTAGCAGTTGACGCATGGTTCGCGGATAAGGATAAATATGCCGGACTGGCAGGAGAGAAAGAAACGCTTATTAAATTCTATGAAATATTTGAATTGCTGGATAAAAAAGTCCTTGAGGAACTGCGCAAGATTGAGGGGTTTCCTTTGCGCATTGATTATCACGCCAATTTCCGCATTGAAACGTTTTCATGGGAAAAGGACGTGCACAGGATAGAAACTTTTTCCGCATTAAATACCGACGGCCTGGGCAATGAGGCGTTTGCGGTGCCTGAAGGGTATGCGAAAGTTGAATCCGCGTTCCAGCCTGCGGCCGAAGGCGTGCCGGTTATGGTTCCTCCGGGAGGCACCCATGAAGGGACTGAAACGGAAGAGGAATTTGAATAGAATTTAAGATTTTAGATTTAAGAATTAAGATTTGCCTATCACTTCGGTTACGAGCTCGGTCATTTTCGGTTCAGCATTATTCGCGATGGCGATAATTTCCTTTATATTTGCCGGTTCCAGCGCGTCAGGCAGGCAGATATCCGTAATTATTGATATCCCGAGCACGCGCAAGCCACAATGGACGGCAGTGATTACCTCGGGCACTGTTGACATTCCTACGCAATCCGCTCCGGCATTTCTGAACAGCCTGTATTCGGCGCGGGTTTCAAGGTTCGGGCCTGTTACCGCGACGTATACGCCTTTATGCGTTTTTATCCGCTTCTCAAGGGCGCTTTTTTCGGCAAGCCTGATAAGCTCAGGGTCGTAAGGGCGGGACATGTCCGGGAATCTCGGACCGAGCGAATCATCGTTAGGGCCTATGAGCGGGTTTACGCCCATGAAATTAATATGGTCTTCAATAATGACGATGTCGCCTTTGGAGAAATGCGGATTAAGGCCCCCGGAAGCGTTTGAAACTATCAGGATTTCAGCGCCAAGGGCCTTGACTACCCTTACCGGCAGGGTGATTTGTTCCGGCGAATAGCCTTCATAGATATGAAACCTTCCGCCGAGCGCCACGATGTCCTTGCCCGCTATGGTGCCGAATACGAGTTCGTTTTTATGCGATACTACGGTTGATTCCGGGAAATGCGGTACCTTATTGTAAGGGATGGCAACGGGGTTTTTGATTTTTTCCGTCAGGTTTCCCAGGCCGGTGCCGAGTATTATGCCGATGCGCGGGGAAGATTTTACCTTCGTCCTTATGGCTTTTACGGCGGCAGTTATCTTTGATTTTAAGTCATTCATAAAATAAATACAGGAGTTTTTGACGGCTAATTGGCCGCGTAAGCGCGAGGGCGCGAAGAACGAAGGTTCTTTGATTCTCAGGCCTCGTCTGCTTCATTTCAGTTTCTTCTGCAATTCGGTTATCAGGGTGTCTATGGTGCGTTCTATGCGCTGGTATTCATCCGTGGTATTCATGTAATCCTTTATGAATTGCAGGCGTTCAAGCGCGTCTTTCAGTTGGTTCCTGGTTCCTTCGGATTCCGATACCGCGGTATCGTATAGGATTTTGGTGAAAGAATTGTAATAATTCGGCTCCGTGTTGAAAAAATCAATCGCAATGTTTATTCTCTCCAGAGTTTCCTTCAAGGATTTCAAGTCTTTGGGGTCTTTATCGGGATTGATTTCCTCGGTGACTTTCTTGCGCAGGTCAACGAGGAATTCCGAGCCTTTGGCAAACTGTCCCCATTCAAAATAAAGATACGCTATCTTGAGCGCGTCGTCATAATTGAAACGTTTCTTAAGAAGGGCGCCTCTTTCCGTGAAAACGCTTAAAATATCGTCTACGGAAATTTCCTTCCAGTCAACCGTGATTTTGATTTTTTTTGAATTCTGAAGCTGGAGATTCTTGTCGTCGGCTCCGGTAATGGTCCATTCGGCAGTCTTGAATTTCACGTTTCTCCATAACTGTCCTTCGGCGTAATTCCCAAGTTTTAATTTGATTTTATCTTTCAGGTCAACAAGCCCTTTGAGTTTTTCAAGGGTGAAATTCGCCCATTGTTTACCTTCAGGGGTTTGGAATTTGTTGGCAAAATTTGAAAAGTCATTCCGCGCCTTTGCAAAGTCGTATTCCCTTGCGGCCGGTATAGTCTGCAGGAGGGATTCCGCCCTGATTCTGGCGTCATTTTCACGGGCGATGCGGTCTTTTTCCTTAGTGCTGTCAGTATGCTTTTTCTCCACGTACTTTACAAGCTCCGAAAATTTGGGGTCAAGCTTTGATAGGTTGAATGCCTGTTTTTTCGAGGCTATAAGGTCAATTGCGCTGTCGTATTTTTCGCTTTGCACAAGGTCGTAAACCGGTTTCTGTACGTTTTCAGAGAACTTCTGTAGGGCGGAATTTTCTATTTCGGCAACGCGGTTCTTCGCGAGCGTGCTGAAAATGCCGTCCGGGAATTTCTGCTGGAAATTCCTGATTTTATCGGCGGCGCCGCCGAAGTTGTCCTTTGACAGGAGGGAATTCGCTTCGTAGTGGCACATTGAATATTCCCGCTGTTCCTTTGAGAATTTTTCATACCAATTCTTCAGCGCCGTTGAATAATTCAATGCCTCCGCTGATTCCGGAGTGTTCGGGTATTGCTTTGCGAATTCCGTATATTCTCCCATGAATGTTTCATAGAATGTCTGCACATCGGACGCTATGTCGGGATTTTTCTGCAATGCAGAGGATAGTTCCTCGAAATCGGCCTTGTATCTGCCGGTAATGGCTTCAAGTTCCTGTTTGGCCTGGTTCTTGGCAAGTACCACGTCGTATTGCGGCTGGAGTTCGGTGATTTTTGCGCGCGCCTTTTCCAGGTCAGGATGACCCGCGCATTCCAGGATTACTCTTTTATATGCTGATATGGCTTCAAAGATGCTGAGTGCATTATTGTAGTCAATGGCGGCGTATTTGGCATCAGCCTCGCCCATAAGTTGCTTTGCCCGCCTGTCAAGTTCTTCGTCAATGCCCGTGGGGGGATTGGCTATAGGCGTCGGTTCTACGGGGTCTTTGGGAATTTCGCCGTCGTTCTGCGCAGGTATGAGGGCTTTGGCTATGAATACGAGGGCAAGGAGCAATCCTGCCGCTATAAGGCCTATTGTCAGTGTCAATTTCTTTTTATTTGCCAGTGTGGCGGCTGAGGCGGCAACAGATGCGGCTGACGATTGTCTGGGCAGGGGTCTTTCGCTTGCGGCCGGTGCGGCCTCTTCTTTTTTGGGTTTGGGGTCTTCGGGTTGTTTCAGGTAATCCTGCAGGTCTTTTATAATGGCGGTAGATGACTGATAACGCTCTTCGGGCAGGCGCTTCATCATCTTGTCAACTATATTGCAGAGCTTGTCCGGCATTTCCGGCATTACGCTCTTGAGCGGTTTCGCGTCCTCTTTGATTTTTCTTGTTATGATTTCCTTTACATTCGCGCCTGAATAAGGCGTGGACCCGGTCAGTATCCTGTAGAACGTGGCGCCGAGCGAATATATATCGGCCTTATGGTCAACGTCTTTTCCGAGCGCCTGTTCAGGCGCTATATAATGCGGGGTGCCGAAGATGCCCTGGTCCTTCTGGGAACGGTCTTTAAGGCTTTTTGCGAGGCCGAGGTCGCCTATTTTGACGACGTCATTTTCAGCGATCATCAGGTTGTCCGGCTTTATATCCCTGTGTACGATGCCTTTTTTTTCGGCGTATTCCAGGCCTGCGCATGCGTCAAGGATTATTTTTATCGCCCTTTCCTGCGGCAGTTTTTTTTCCTTTGCAAGCAATTCCTGGACGCTTCCGTAGGGGACGAATTCCATTGAGAAATAGCACAGGGTGCCGCTTTTATTGAAGTCATAAACCTGTATGATGTTGGGATGGTTCAGCTGGGCCGCTGAGCGCGCTTCCTGCACAAAAAGATTGATGAATGTCGGGTCTTTTACGAGTTCTTCGGAAAGGAGTTTCAGCGCGATAATCCTGTTGAGGCGCAGTTGTATCGCCTTGTACACTGTGCCCATGCCGCCGCGGCCAACGCGTTCTATCACCCTGTAGCCGCCGATAGTCTGGCCTACGAGCGCGTCAAGTTTCGCCCCTTCGGCCTCATCCAGCACGGAAATGGCCGTTTCGCCTAATTCTATTATGTCGCCTACAGCGCCTTTTCGTTCTTTTATCTGCTCGCCGTTGACGATGGTGCCGTTCAGGGAATCCATATCCGTGACGGTAAATCCTGCTGATGAGGATTCTATTTTTATGTGCAGACGCGATATCAGCGAATCAGTCAGTTTCAAATGCGCGGAGTTGTCCCTGCCGATGATGTAACTTCCCGGATCCGTTATGTCCAGTGTTCTTCCTTTATCAGCGCCTTTTTCAATGACAAGTTTTGGCATAAAATACTGAAACTAATTAAGTCCTTTAAAAAATGCCGTTCCTATTCTCAGCATGGTAGCGCCTTCCTGTATGGCGATTTCGTAGTCATGGGACATTCCCATTGACAGGCATTCAAAGCTGTTTCCGTCCGGCAACGAATTCTTTATCTTATTGAAGCAATTCCTGAGTTCCATGAAACACGGGCGCGCGTCCTCAGGGTCGGGGGTAAGCGGCCCCATAGTCATAAGTCCCCTGATTATTAAACGGTCAAATTTCAATATTTGTTGCATAAAATCAGGCATATTTTCCGGCCGGATGCCGTGCTTGGACGGTTCCCTGCTGGTATTAGCCTGGATAAGCACACTTACCTTCAGGCCGGCTTTGGCGGCTTCCGCGTTAATTACTGCCGCAAGGTTTATGGAATCCACGGAATGTATGGTTCCGAACATCTTTACGGCCTTTTTGGCCTTGTTTGCCTGCAGGTGGCCTATCATGTGCCAGTTTTCCGGGGAATTTGTCCTGCAAAGCGGTATTTTTTTTTCGGCGTCCTGTATCCGGTTTTCGCCGAAATTAACAATTCCTATGGATGTTAGAATGTCAATTTCTTCCAGGCCAACGGTTTTCGTGACCGCAATTATGGTAATTTCATCAAGAGAACGGCCTGATTCCCGGCAGGCATTGGATACCCTTTTCAGGATATCAGTATAATTTGATTTTATTATGTCGGTTTTAATGTTCATTTCGGCTGTCAAGCGCGCGGTTATTTTTTTGCATTTGACGTAATTCTGCCTTTGACGCCGATAGCGTTGAATTTATTAAGGCATTCCTGCGCCTCTGCCTGGGGCACGTTTTTCAATACAGGAACTACGGATCGGTTTACGATGCCGTTGGCTTCTTCAACGGAAATGCCGGTTATTTCGCTGAGCAGTTCCGCGGATTGGGTGCGTTTGGAGGGATTGACTATTTTATCCAGGAAAACGCTGTACGAAACAGCAGATGCCTGCTGAGGCCTGCCTGCAGGCGGCTTAATGGCCTGGCCTTTTTTTAGCGGTATGGCGGTTTTCTGGCGCACGGTTGGTTTTACAGCGGCCTGGGGTTCTTCTTCAACGACTTCAAGTTGTTCGGCTTCCATGGCGGATTCTTCAACGACAGGAGCCTGGGGTTCAACCGGGGTCGCGTCCGCGGGTTCGGGTTCTTCCTGTTTTATATAATAAGGCGATGCCTGCGGCACCTTCTCTTCAGGCACGTCAATTATTACAGGAGCGTCGTCCATAACTATAAGGTCTTCGCCTGAAAATTGCTGGGGCGGTTGTTCTTCATAAGCGGTATCGTCGGAAGCTACTTCAACAGGCACTGCCGGGGCCTCTTCAACGGCCTCGGCTTCTTCTGCCGGCTCCGCTTCAACGGCTTCGTCTTCAGCAGAGGCCTCTTCGGCCTGTTGTTCATCAGTCAATTCAGCGACTTCAAGCGGTTCATCCGCGGTTGCTTCAACGGCTTCTTCCTCGGCCTCCGCCTCCGCTATTTCGGCTTCTTCGGGTTCAGGTTCTAATTCCTGTGGCGGCGCGGGTTTTTGCGCCTGCGGTTTTACGCCCGCCGGTTTTGGTTTGAGTGCCGGCGCCTGTACGGTTTCGTCCTGTCTGGCGGGTGTTTCGGTTTGTGCGATGGCGGCGTGGATTGAAATGGGTTTTGCCTGCTGTGTTTTTCCTATGGGTTTGATGGCGAAGGTCTCTCCGCAGGAAGGGCAGACTACGGCGGTATTCCTCCATTCAAAGGCTATTCCGGGTATGTTTTCCTCAATGCCTTTCAGAGTGATGTGAGGTTTGAAAGGCCAAATGACGTATGGGATTCCCTTGTCCGGGATAACTGTTATCTTGAATTCCATGCCCGCGCTGGAGAGTTTTATAAGTACGGGTTTTAACAGTTTAGCTTCGTTTTTTGTAAGGCCCGTCATAAGGACTATAGGGGCGGCGGACAATATCTGGGCGGCCGCGTCTTCCGGCAGAGAGAATGCCTTGGCGAATTGCGGCAGGGCGGCTGTAAGAGCCGGCTCCTCAGGCTGGTTGACGATGACCTTGAAGGTAACTTCTCTTTTGGCCTGGACTTCAGGTTTTTCTGGCATAAAGGATGTCTCCTAATGGCTCAAAATTACTGCTGTTGATTCTTCTGCTTTTGCAGTTCTATGTTCTGGTCGAAAACTGCCTTAAGCAGGCCGATTTTTTTCTGGTAATCCGGCTTTGACGCGTCAAGCCCTACCTTGTTGAGTATGAGCTTTATTTCCTGGTTGGAATATATATGCGATTCGCCGATCTTTCTAAGCGCGTCTTCGTTTGCTTTCAGGGCATCGGACAGTTTGGAAATCCTTTTTTGCAGAATGTCTATGGTTTTCTGGTGCTCTAATTTCGTAAGTTCTTCAAGTTTCAGTTTGTGGAATTCAACCGCGTGATTCAGGATGCGCGTGAAATCCTGCCTGACGGATTCTATTTCATCCACGGTAAAACACAGGTTCTTATGGTCGTCTTTAAGGGCAACGATTTTGGAGTCAATCGCGCCGAAAACCGTCTGGCGCAGTTCTTCCTGCAGGTTCTGCCAGGTTGCGAGTTCTTTTACCGACTGGATGTTCTCCTCAGTCAATTCCTCTTTCATTGTGGTGAGTTCTCTCGAGAGCTCATCGCGGCTGGTTTCTATGTCTTTTTTGGTGTGTTCAAGGTTTTGATACCGGTTCAGTAGTTCAAAGAATTCCTTTTGGGCGTCTTTGGCGGTTTCTTCTTCGCTCATCGGTTTGTACGTCTTCAGGATGTTCCTGACGGCCTGCCTTATAAGCCCGTTGAGCTTGTCTTCGCGCAGTACGTTGACGGATTTGTAGCCTTTTTTCAACAAGGCATCCACAGGCACGGATTTTGAGCCCTGCTTTATGATGTCTTTGATATTAAGCAATTCATCCTTGTTCTGCTGTCCCGGTGTCTGGTTTTTCGGATCGGATTCTAACATATATCCTCTTAAACGTAGTTATAGCTTTACTTGCCGTATGATAATTGATTTTGGGATAAAAATCAAATAAATTCAATCAATACCAAGCAGTTTTTTGACTTCTTCAGGTATGCTGAGGTTCAGGTTTTTTTGGTTGAAATTTGAAATGACCATGTTGATTACGCATTCCCGCAATTGCGGTACGGGCTGGTCTGGTACGGGAGGGTCGTCAGGATTGTCAAATACGTTCCATTCCGTGCTGACCGCGTATTTCTTCAGTTCATATTGGCTTGAGACGCTGATCTTGGATATCAGTTTGTCCGGGCCGGTAGTGACGGTTATGACGGCGGACGAATTTTCCCAGTTAATGTCCGTCTGCGGCACCAATTCCTTAAGTATCGCTCCTGTGGGTTTGAGTGTTATGATACTGCCGGTTTTTTCATGGCTGATGCCCGATTCAATAAGGTTATTACCGAGTTTTTCCAGGGTGGAACTGATGTTTTCCGCGATGAGGAGCTGTTTTTTCTCGTCTTCTGAAACGAGTTCCCACTGGTCTTTGGACGGGTGCAGGGCGGCTACCTTATTGCCTTTCCTGTAATATTGCTGGCCGGTTTCTTTGAGTTTGAAATAACTGAAATCCGGATTGATGATGATTCCGTTTGTCGTGAAGTCGTTCGGGTTCGTTTCGCCTTTTTCCTTATCTTCAATAACGATGCTGACATTGTAATTCCCCTGGGCGTTCATGCAGGACAATGCCTCTGACAGGGTTTGAATTGCCTCCGTTTTTTGCGGTTCTTCGGTAAATGATATCTGCGGAATCAAAACAGCTGTGATGATTGCCGCGGTTATAGCGCCGAATTTTATCAAGTGCTGTTTCATAATACCTTTTCTCCGTTTGCGAGGGCATAAACGCAAAGCTGTCCGCACATTGAACATACGCTTTCTTTCTGGGGTTTACGCATCTTTCTGAAAGCCGCGGGTTTTTGCGGGTCAAGGGCGTTGGCTATCATCGCGTCCCAATCGCGGTTTTTGCGGGACAGGGAGAATTTTCTGTCCCATTCAATGGCGGATTCTATGCCTTTTGCGATATCGCCCGCGTGGGCTGCTATTCTTGAGGCGATGACGCCTTCCCTTACGTGTTCCGCCTGGGGCAGTCCGAGGTGTTCCATGGGCGTGACATAACAGAGCATATCGGCGCCGGCTGACGCGGCAACTGCGCCGCCGATGGCTGAGGTTATATGGTCATAGCCGGGAGCCACGTCTGTCACGACCGGTCCGAGCACATAGAAGGGCGCGCCTTTGCACAGGGATTTCTGAAGAAGCACCTGCGCCTGCACCTGATGGAGGGGCACGTGTCCGGGGCCTTCTATCATTACCTGCACGTCTGCCAGGCGGGCGCGTTCGGCGAGTTGCGCGAGGATTTTAAGTTCTTCAATCTGTGCGTAGTCAAACGAATCCGCTATAGCGCCGGGCCGCAGGCCGTCGCCGAGGCTCAAGGTCAGGTCGTATTCACGGGCTATTTCAATTACCCTGTCAAATTTTTCGTATAACGGGTTTTCTTTCTGGTGCAGTTTCATCCATTCGCCGAGGATGGTGCCGCCGCGGCTGACGATGCCGCCGGTACGGGGATTGGATTGGACGTGTTTTATTATGGCATGAGTTACGCCGCAATGGACTGTGATAAAATCCACGCCGTCTTGAGCGTGTTTCAGTATGGTATCAAACAGGTCGGTTTCCGTAAGAGTTTCCAGTACAGAGCGGTGTTCATTAGAAGGGCGTTTAAGCAGGACGGCTTCGTAAATAGGCACGGTGCCGACGGGCACGGAGGATTCGGCTATGATTCTCTTGCGGATTTCACGGATGTCTCCATAGGTGCTGAGGTCCATGATGGCATCGGCGCCGGCTTCAATGGCGACGCGCGTTTTTTCAAGTTCATCGTCAACGTTGCAGTAATCCTGCGAAGTGCCAATGTTGGCGTTGACTTTAGTTTTCATTTGCGCGCCTATGCCGCAGAATTTCAGGGCGCGTTTTTTCCGGTTATTGGCCGGTATAACCGCGCGTCCTTCCCTGATGAGAGTACATACGGTTTCAGGGGAGAGTTTTTCCGCCTCAGCCACAAGGCGCATTTCATCGGTTAGGATGTTATTTTTAGCATTAGTAAGTTGCGTCATAATGCGGTGTAGGATAGCATTTCTGAAGCGCTTTGTCAAGATTAAGAGTGTAGCCGCAGTAACCCGTCAGTGAACGGGTAAACACGGACTACGGACGTTTTTAAACAGGGATTCTATGAGACTTTAACGAGACACGACGACGACTTTTTACAGGGACGTTATGAGACCTTTACGAGACTCGACGGCGACTCGTTCAGGCCATATCTTAACCGTCGTCGGTCTCTTAAGGTCTCGTCAAGTCCCTGTTGAAATGCGTCGTAGTCTCGTTAAAGTCTTTTTGTTGCGGCTAAACCATCTTGATGGAGAAGGAAGAACTGGACGAAGCTTCGCAGATTTGCCGGACTTGATGGCGCAGTTGTGTTGCCAAGATTAGCGCTATCACCGCCACTACTACCGCAACCAACACTTAGTGCTATTGCAAATATCGCAATAAGCATTGCGCTTCTCTTTATTTATTATCATTGTTGAGGACAAAACGAAAATTCACGTTTGTAGATTTGGTAGGAATATCCATCTGTTCTTTTGAAACAACAGACTGTGTATTTTTTATGGCTTCCGTTTTACGACAAAACTTCTATTCTCTTTAGCCGGCGCTGCTATTCCCTTGTGCCGACGTCAAGTTTTGAAATGATATTGGCGATGTCCTGGCAGGATTGCAGGGCGGATTTGAGAAAGCCGGTGTCCTTTGCGGACAGCTTTTCTTCAACTTCCGGTTCAAGCAACTGCAGGTATCCTATGGATGTTGTAAGCGGGCTTCTTATGTCGTGCACTATTGTGCGCGATAATTTGCGGATTTTTTCCCTCGCGGCCTTGATGTCTTCGTTTTTCTGGTTGAGTTCCTTTTGAAGTTTGCGTATCCTGAGCATTGATTTGACCGTGGCCATGACGTCGTCCTGGTCAAGCGGTTTTCTGATGAATTCGTCGCCGCCCATGTCAATGCCGCGGGTTTTTGATATGGACGATATGCCCGTGATGAAAATTACCGGCAGGAACCTGCTGTTTTTCTTGATGTCGTCGCATATATCGGTCCCGTACGCGTCAGGCAGGTTTATGTCAAGTATGACGAGGTCCAGCGTGTCGTCATAAAGGTGTTTTGTGAGGATTGCGGTTGCTTCTTTTCCGGTGTTAGCCGACTCGGTTTCATAGTTCGCTTCACTTAGCCAGTTCTTCAGGAGTTCGCATACGTCCTTTTCGTCATCTACAATAAGTATTTTTTCTTTCATAAGCATAGCTCCAGCAAAAATCCCAAAATGATAATTGAATTATACCCTGTAAAATCCATTAAGTCAAGTTTTTCTGAAAAAAACAGTAAAAAAAGCTTGACAATTGGATTTGTTTTGTTATAATGTAAAGTACTTTATAATATAAAGTAAATTGTTACGCTTAAATCAGGAGGATTAAAAATGGATACGGACAAAGCGCTCAGGGATTTGAATTACATCAAGGAGATTGTTTCTTCGGCGCGTTATACGAACCTTTCAGGCGCGGCGGGGATTATAGCCGGCGTTTTTGCGTCAGCAGGGTTTGTGCTTACATGGTTACTGCTGAAAGACGTCTGGATATCTTCAAATTCAACTTTTATGAAAATCGCCGAAAACAGGATGGGAGAGCTTGCCGTTATATGGGGCGCGGTTTTCGTGCTTTCCGGACTCGTGCAGGCGGCTTTTACGATAAGAAAAGCCAAAGCAAGCCATATCTCCGTGTGGTCAAAGGTTTCAAGACAGGTCCTTTACGCGGTTATTCCCGGATTTCTTGCAGGCGCGGTGCTTACGGTTTATTTTATAAAGGAGCGCAATTATTTTATTTTGCCGTCGGTCTGGATGCTTACCTACGGGGTGGCCGTGTCGGCCTCAGGAATGTTTTCGGTTGCTGTCGTAAGGCTTTTGGGATGGGCTTTCGTAATAAGCAGTCTCCTGCCGTTTTTGTTGATTCCGGAATCCAGTATCCTCGCAATGGCAGTCTCCTTCGGCGGATATCATATTATATACGGCATAATAGTGGCTAAGAAATACGGGGGATAAACTATTTAAGATTTAAGATTTGAGATTTGAGATTTGAGATTTCCATGATCTAAGATTTTACGATACGCATGGGCTTTCCGTTAAAATCTTAAAGCTAAGCGCTTAAATCTTAAACAGTTTATATGATAAAACAGTTAAACATGGAAAAAAACAAAACAATTTCGCCGATTGACCTTGATAAGGTTATCCATGAGCGTATGCGATTGGGGATAATAACCGCATTGGCGGTGCACGAATCGCTCGCGTTCAACGACCTTAAGGAGATTCTTAAGGCGTCGGACGGCAATCTGAGCGTGCATTCAAAGATCCTTGAGGACAGCGGCTATATAAAAACAAAGAAGGCCTTTGTCGGCCGAAAACCAAAAACCACCTATTTGATTACAGAAAAGGGCAGGAAAGAACTCCAGGTTTATCTGGAGAATATGGAGAATATCATTAAAAATACGATGTGAGAGCAGTTTCGTCGTGGTTAATCGTCTTGGCGCGCTTTGCGGTAAAATCGCCGGCGTTAAGACGCGTACGGCGAACGGAGTAAGAGCAGTTATGAATATAATTATAGCAAAAACGGCCGGGTTTTGTTCCGGCGTACAAAGGGGCATCGGTTTGATTGAAAAGGCGCTTGCCGCGCAAGGCAAGCCCTTATACGCGCTCAATTTTCCGGTGCACAATGCCGTTGCAGTCAGCGGGCTTATCGGCAGGGGACTCAAATTTCTGAACTCTCTGGATGGCTTGGCAAAGGACGGCGCGCTGTTGATAGGCACTCACGGCGCATGCCCCGAGGTATATGCCGTTGCGCAGGCGAACGGTATTGAAATAGTTGATGCAACGTGTCCTATGGTGAAAAGGGTGCAAAGAACCGCGCGCATGGCGGCCGGTCATTCCGATATGGTAATAATCGTTGGGAACAGGAATCATACAGAGGTCAAATCCGTATGCGAATGGGCCGGGACCGGTAAGGCGCTTGTCATTGAATCCGTGGATGACGTAAGAAATATTCCGCGCGGTTTGTCATTAGCAATAGTCAGCCAGACGACTTTTTCGTGCAGGGAATTCGGCATGATAGTTGATTTTATCAGGAAATCCGCGGCCTCAGGGGCTATTGAAGTTTTCAGGACCATATGCCCGGCAACTTTCAGGAGGCAGGAGGAGGTCAGGGAATTAGCGGGCATCGCGGATAAAATATTCATAATAGGGGACTCAAGCAGTGCGAATTCCCTGCGTCTTGTGGAAACAGCCTTGTTTGAAAATACCCCTGCAAAACTCGTCAGTTCTTCCGGGGAGATAACAGCGGAAGACCTTGAAGGCGTTGAAATACTCGGTATTTCAGCCGGCGCGTCAACGCCGGATGAAGTCATACGGCAATGCAAAAACAAGATTATTACAATAGCTGATAACGCGCATGTGACAAGCGGTTAATTGCAGTGGCCGGTGGCCAGTGACGAAAAATGAAATATGAAATATGAAGAATGAAGGACGGAATGAAGTCTTGAGTCCGGAGTCAACGGACGAGAATGAAAAAGGAGTTTGATATATGATGCGCATAAGAGTAATCCTGATAATTTTTATTGTCCTGTTTTTCTTGAGCGGTATGACGGTATTTCCTGTGGAATGGGAGGTCAAAACCGTCATTAATACAGTCTGGGGAGACGCCCCGCCGGGCGTTGGTTTTTTATCGCCAATGCACAAGAAATTGATTGAAATAAGGGATTCTTTTCCCGTAATAAGGGATAAATACGAGTTTGGCATTTACGGCCTGGACTGGCTCGGATTCGCGTTTATTACCATGTCCATTTTATTCATAGGCGTATTGCGCGACCCTGTAAAGAACAAATGGGTGATCCAATTCGCGCTGTTATGCTGTCCGTTAAGCATAATTTTCGCTGCCGTTTTCGCGCCCATGAGGGGCATGCCGTGGCAATGGGTGCTGATAGATTCCTCTTTCGGCGTATTCGGCGCGATGCCGCTTATTATAATCCTTAGAGACATTAAAAAGATTGAAAAGGCATGAAAAACGGTTTCTTGAATTTAATACTCCGCAATCCGGAAGAGTTATGGAGTGATGTTGAAGGCACGAAGGTTTCTTCGTTGATGCTGAATTTAACCGGCACAACGATAGTTGCTTCGTTCATATACGGCGCGGCTACGGGGTGTTATGTCGGCGGCATGCAGATATTGATTACCGGCTGTAAAATACCGGTGCTTTTTCTCGGGACTCTTCTGATATGTTCAGCGCTCATTTATATGATAAGCCGCATATTGGTGAATACGCTGACTTTTTACCAGTCAATCATGATACCCTTGATTTCAATAACGATAACGTCTGTAATCCTTGCCGCGTGGGCGCCGGTAGTACTGCTTTTCAGCGTTTCCCTCAAATTCCGCGTCTATTCAAATTACGTAGGCCTTGTGCTTCTGCTGACGTTTTCAATGGCCACGGCGGGAATAGTAAGCATCTGGTACCTTTACAGGGGGGTCAGGGCGCTGGTAAAAAGCCGCGGCAAGGTTGTTGCATTGATATTCTCATGGATAATCATTTACCAGTTCGTTTGCAGTCAGTTTGCCTGGATATTAAGGCCTTTTGTCGGCAGTTCAAGCGACAGGATAAGTTTTGAAGGTAACTTCTACGAAGCCGTGCCGCTGTTGATAAAGAAATTTATTGAAAATGCTTTTTAGGAGGTATAATTGTATGGGCGATCAGGAAAATAATATACAGAAGGACAATTTACCGGAAGACACGGGCTCTTCCTCCGGAGAGGAGCTTACTCCGCACCCGCCCGCATATCCGCGCAAGAACATGGAATATCTGTTCATTAATGCCAGATATGAAAAATATGCCGGGAGCGCGTACAATGAGGAACTTATAGAGAAAAACGGCATCCGCCGGTTTTTGACACTGGACCTGTATTTGAAAGACCGGGCCAGCATTTTCAAAAACATAGTTACCGGCGGGCACTTGAGGCCCGCGATATTCAATTCACTGCTTGCGGCCATCGTAATATCGTTTATTTACGGCGCTGTAATGGGCTTTTTTGCAGGCGGCGCTCAGGTGCTGTATTCGGCGTTAAAATTTCCCATTGCCGTAGTCGCATGCTATTTTATCTGCCTGCCTACGTTTTACATATTCAGTTCAATTCTCTCCTCGCGGTATAGCATAGCCCAGAGCATGGCAATATTGTTATGCATGACCGTGCCCGCAGTATTGCTTTTGCTGGGGTTTGCGCCGATAGTATGGTTTTTTTCCATCAGCACGGGGACGGCGGGGTTCATGTTTCTGCTTCACGGCATAGTATTCGCTATTGCAACGGCCTTTGGGATCCTGTATTTATATGACTGTGTAGGCTATATCAACTATATTTCCAAAGGCGCGGGGGATACTAATATGGCGTTTCTTAATGTATGGATGGTGATTTATCTCACGGTACAGTGCCAGCTGTTGAGCTATTTAGGCCCGTTTATTTCCGCCGGTGAAAAGATGTTTATATTCAGGAAGGGTTTTTTTACAGAGGCGCTCAAGGGGATATTCTAAAGAACGTGCAATTGCAATATCGTTGTGGCCTGGAGTAGTCGCAGTACCGCTGCGCTCGCGGGAGACGTCGCGCGTTTAACCGTAAAGAAATTTTGCTATGAACGGAGCGAAGTGCGAGCGAGAGCGATCCTCCGATTCCTGCGAGTCGCAACGATACTACGAGTCGCAGCGATCCTGCAAGTTTCAGAGAGCCGGCGTTTCCTGCGTAGAGGGAGTTGCGGTTTGTGGCGGCGGCGCCGGGGCAATGGATTCATGGGCGGTTAATTTAATGTCAGCGAAATTGGATTCCTGCTCTATCCGGACATATTTTTGTTTAGCGAGTTCCAGGGATGCGAGCAGATTGCCGACGATTTTTCCCTTATCTTCCCAGTTATCTATAAGCGTAGAAAACAGCACACTGCCGGTTTCCTTTATTTTGTGCAGTATGGTTTCCATTAATTTTTCAATAGGCATGTCGTTATACAATATGGACGTGTAGGGCACTTCAAAGCCGGTCGCTTTTGAGATTTTGGCATAAGAAGAGCAGAGGTCCCACGAATTGAGTTTTACCGCGGGTATTTCCGTTTCATGGCCGGCCGGCGCCGAGTCTTTCAGCCATCTATCCAGCACATCGGGCCTGCCGAACATCCTGGACCGCCTGTCAATCAATTGCCCGAACATCCTTGCGCGGTCCTTGAATTTCTTATATTCAAGGAGTTTCTTGACCAATTCCATCCGCGGATCTTCTTCTTCTTCCTCTTCCTCGGTTATTTCTGAAGGTACGAGGGTTCTTGATTTGATAAGCATCAAGGTGGACGCCATTACGAGGAATTCGCCCGCGAGGTTGATGTCCATCTTCTGCATCATGCCGATGTAGGCGATGTATTGTTCCGCGGCCTTTGAAATGGAAATATTATATATGTCCATTTCGTTTTCTTTTACGAGGTGCAAAAGAAGGTCTAGAGGGCCGTAGTAATTTTCAAGTTGTATTTTGTGTTGGCTTAGTTCATCCATATTTATTTGCCGAGCGCCGTATAGCGCACTTCTTTCATGGTTTCAATTGCTATTTTACGCGCCTTATCCGCGCCGTTCCTCAGGATTTCATGTATTTTTTCGGGATTTTCCGTGAGTTTCCGCCTTTTTTCGTAAACGGGCTGCAATATACTGATTATAATATCCGCAAGGTTCTTTTTGCAATCCGTACAGCCTATCTGGGCTTCTTTGCACGCAATCTCCACTCCGGCGGATTTTTCCGGGGCGAATATCTTATAGTAAGAGAACACGTTGCACACGTCCGGATGTCCTTTATCGGTGCGTTTTATCCTTGCGGGGTCGGTTATCATAGTCATGATTTTTTTCCGGACATCCTCGGGTTTTTCGGAAAGCGAGATGTAATTGCCGTAGCTCTTGCTCATTTTTCTTGAATCCAGGCCGAGGAGTCGCGGCGCCTGCGTGAGTTTTGCCGCGGGTTCGGGGAATATCTCGCGCTTAAAAATGAAATGGAATCTGCGGACTATTTCGCGCGCGAGTTCCAGGTGTGGGAGCTGGTCTTCGCCCACGGGCACTACGTTCGCCTTATAAAGTATAATATCGGCTGTTTGAAGCACCGGGTATCCGAGAAACGCGTAGGTATTGATTTCCTTTTGTTCAAGTTCTTTCAGCTGTTCTTTGTATGTGGGACAGCGTTCAAGCCATCCGAGCGGCGTGATGCAGGACAGCACCATATGGAGTTCCGTGTGTTCAGGCACGGCGGATTGAATGAATATCGTGTTTTTTTCAGGGTCAACGCCGCAGGCAATCCAGTCTATTACGTTATCAACGCCGAATTTTGAAATATTTTCGGAGTTATTGTATTCGCTCATCAGCGCGTGCCAGTCGGCGACCATGTAGAAGCATTCGTATTCGTTTTGCATGTTAACCCAGTTTTGGAGCGCGCCTACGAGATGCCCGAGATGGAGCTGTCCGGTGGGGCGCATTCCCGAAAGAATTCTGCCTTTCATGTCAATGCCGTCCTATGTAAGAAAAAGGTTTATAAGGAATCCGAAAAAAATAAAAAAAAGCTCTCCCGCTTTATTCATGATAAAACTGCTCAATCCGGTCATTACGACGACCATGAGAACAAGCATCATTCCGAATGTTTCAAGCGAATCATAGCTTTCCCTGATGCGCGGCGGAAGAAAAAACCTGAGTATTCTTGAACCGTCCAGCGGCGGCACCGGTATAAGGTTGAATACGGCCAGGGACAAATTGGTCATGATAAAGAGGAAAAGGATGTATTCAATGACGAAAACCAGCGGACTGCCGGCTGGGAAAAAGTTGAATCCGGCGTAGAAAGACAACAGCATGAACGGTAGGGCGATGATTACCAGCAGGATATTGGTCAGCGGCCCTGCGGCGCCGGTTATGAGCATGCCCCTGTCTGCATCCCTGAAATTCATCGGGTTGACCGGCACAGGTTTAGCCGCCGCAAAGAAAAATGTGCCCATGGTGCTCCACAAGAGCAGGAGCGGAAGAAGTATCGTGCTGAACAGGTCTATATGGGCCATCGGATCAAGGGTTATCCTGCCCTCATTGTATGCCGTATAATCACCCATGCGCAATGCCGCGTATCCGTGCGCGGCCTCGTGCAAAGCGGCCGATATTATCAGGGTGAACATTGAGATTATCAATGTATATTCAAATTTAACGTGGGCTATATTCTGAATAAATGTGGAGATATGGTCATGCATATAGATTTAAGATATAAGATTTAAAGTATAGGATTTAAGGTATAGGATCTAAGATTCAGGATTTTATGTTTAAGAAACAAGATTTTTGCAAAAAAATTCCATTTCCGCGCCGTAATCGGAAAATCTTATATCTTAAATCGCATTTATTCTATTATTGTCACCTTTTCAATCTTTACTGGTTCAAGCGGTTTGTCTCCCGGGCCGGTTTTGACCTTTGTTTCTATGTCTTTTACTACTTCTATGCCTTTTGCGACATAGCCGAATGCCGTATAATTGCCGTCAAGGTGCGGGGCGTCCGCGAAGCAGATGAAGAATTGAGAGCCTGCCGAATCCGGACTCTGACTGCGCGCCATTGATAATGTACCAAGCGTATGTTTGCGGGAATTGAATTCCGCTTTAAGTTTGTAACCGGCATCGCCCGTGCCGTCGCCTCTCGGGCATCCGCCCTGCATCATGAAACCCTTGATTATCCTGTGGAATGTCAAACCGGTATAGAATCCCGATCTGGCGAGTTTTACGAAATTAATGACGGTATTAGGCGCGTCTTCAGGGTAAAACGCTATGACTATTTCGCCGTAATTCGTCATCAGGCTGACTTTGCAGTTCGGCACCACGCCGGCTGATACGCTGTTTGTCGCTTTTCCGTCATGGTTCCATTTCATAGTGTAAGCTCCTTCTGTTTTGAAAATATCCATTGTTTTCGTAATATCCAGAATTCTGCCCGCGGCAGTGAATGGTTCAAGCGTAACTGCGGAGGTTTCTTTTGCCGGCTCTGATTTTTTTACGGTCTTTCCGAGGCTGTCAATTATTTCAAGTTCATCCGCAAGGTTTTTCGGCAGGGTGATAGTTTGTTTTTTATCCGATGGGTTTTCATAAAGGAATGTCACAAGCACGGGGTTTCCCGTGTTGACCCACTGTTTGGCAATCTTTAAGGAAAAGCTTACGGCTGGAGCCGCGGGTTTTTCCGCGGGCTTGCTGTCCTGCGGAAAGGCATATTGTATGGCAAATAAAACTGCCGTAACAAACAGAAACAATAAAACTGATTTACGCATATTTAACTCCTGCGAAGTATGAAGAATGAAAAATGTTATTCGTTTCTCGTTGTCCGTGAGCCGATTCCCGTCCAAACGGACTTTCGTCTCCGGACTTTAAGACTCCGGATCCCGGGCTCTTAGACTCATTTAGAAGTGTCTTCCTAATCCGAAATTTCCTATGAAATCTGAAGATTGGTTGCCCAGACCTACGCCCAGGCCCATTTGCAGAAGCCAGTCTTCACGGAGCCTGTATTTAAGGCCTGCTGTGAGTGTTGTTACCGCGCTGTTCAGGACGTCAATATCGTTTGCAAACGCGCTGGTATTGCCTTCAATCTGGGCTATAAGGCTCATATTGTCGCTGATCATATAAACGCCGGCAAAGCCGAAAGTGACAAAATCGTTGAAATTAATCTGCTTTGCGAAAATGCTTTGCCCCCTGAAGAGGAATGTATAACCGAGATTTCCGTGGAAAATAAGCCGGTCAAATCTCTTGGAGCCTATGAAATTAATATTCCAGTCAACCGTGCCGGAAGTAAGCATGTCTTCATCCGCGGCCATGGGCACCTTAAAAGAAGAAGCTATTGCCAGTCCGCTGAATTCATCTTCCCCGCGGAATCTTGAAGGTTCCCATTTCATGCCGACATACAGGTCGCTCGGGCCGATGCTTCTCTGGCCTTCGGGGACTATCTGAAGGTTGTCCTGCCATATAAGGACATCCTTGTCTATTTCTGAAAGGAATCCTATGGTAGCTTTTGTAGTCAATTCAAATTCATGCGTTATTCCGTAATTGGCTTCCATGAACCATTCATACAATCTGGCATTATAAATGTTTTTTCCGCCACTGCCATAACGGCTGAAGTTATTCTGTGATATTTCCATTCCAGACATAAGCACGAGGTGGCTTTCGGGAAGGGTGCGGGCTCCCTGCATTGGCGGGACGTTCAATGTTGAATGGAACATATTGTTCCTGCTGGTTTCCATGGGGGAGGAAAAAAAGACAAGATTACGGAGTTTTTCGCCAACCAGACTTTTGCCTATTATGTCGGTTTCTATCAGCACCGATGCCTTCTGGTAATGCATAGCCGCTCTTACATGGTCTTTAAGTTGTGAATAAATGTCGCCGAGCAGATTGTGCGCTTCGTAAGAGTTGGCGTTGAGGTTTAGCGCGATTTCAAAATAGTTTATCGCTTCTTTGAAGCGCCTTTCCTTCAGCGCCTCTTTGCCGTTTATCATGGCTTCGTTGTACCTGTCCTGTCTGAGCACGCGGGTCAACTCAATGTCGTCCTCATCAGAACCAAAATTCTGCGCGAAAAGTTTTGCGGGCATAAGGCCGGTTACTGCGAGGAGCAGAAAAGATACAAACAATAGTCTTGCTAACATTTAGTATTCCTCCATTAAGAATAATAACCAGTATTTTAAGTTTTAGGCTAAAAATGTCAAGAAAAAAGATTATTAAAGGGTAACCCGTCAGTAAAGGGCGGTGTAGTCGCGAGGGGATTGAGGTTATACATTGAGATGCTTATTTCAACGCCTTAATGAAACATCCTTTACTGCTGGTTTTCGGGAGTGTTGAGGCGTTCGGATTTCCGGTATTCTGATCGTCAGGCGGCGGGGTGGTATCGTCCGGCGGTTCAATATTGATGACAAAACTCCAGGTTTCACTGCTCCACGGGCTGGTATTATCCGCGCCGTCTATCGCCCTTACGCGCCAGTAATAAGTGCCGTTTTCAAGTGCGGTTATGGTAGTCTGGGATTCAGTGACGATCTTCTGGGAAATAGGTGTTGATGTAAAATTGTCTTCCGTTGACACGACTACTTCGTAACTTACGCCGGACAGGTCGCTGACATTGCTCCAGTCCAGCGTGGGGGTAGGGGAGCTTGACAGCTGTGAAGTATCCGCGGGCGAATAGAGTATCGGCGCCGGAGGCGCTATTATGTCATCGCCCGAAGTGTCATATCCTAATATTATGGAAAAGCTCGTTTCCGTGCTGTAGTCGCCCCAGTCGCCGTGCGAATCCTTGAATGATACGCGCCAGAAATAGGTGCCCCAGTTGGAAAGAATATTGTCCGGTATAGTGACCGAATAAAGATTGACCGCGTCATCGTCAGATTCCCATCCGCCGCCGCCCGTGCCGAAACTGCCGCTTGCGGGTCTTACCTGCCATCTCGTGGCGGCATGGGTATCTCCTATATTGGGGTCGTAGAAATCGCTTACGGTAAGGGTGGGCGTGACCGTGTTCATAACGGCTTCGTTGGAAGGCGAAATGTTGGATTGTCCGTAAGGTGCTCTGTTGTAGAGAACAGTGGTGTCGTTCAATATAGGTTCCGGCGATGTATCGTTTCCGGAGAATTCCGCGCGTATCTGCATATACCTTCCTTTTATATTAAGGCTTGATATATCGCCCGCGGCGTTGATCGTTGACCATCCGTTGTCCGGGTCGCCGAGGATGAACGCGAGGGAATCGTTTGCCTTTATTCTTATGGTAAGGCCGCTTCCTGACGATGTCCAATTAAAATTTTTAGCCAATGTGACAAGCGCGCCGGTGTCAAAAACGTCGCTGAGGAATGTGCCCGTGGAAGGATACCCTTGGCTTTCAAGCGTATCCAGCGCTGTCGTGGGCGTCGTGAGTTCGTAATATTGCAGTGCCGCGTCGTCAAAATACGAATAGTAATTCGTTGTCGAGCCGCTGTAGTTCTCCAGCACGATAAATGATGCCGTTGCAGTTGAGTTGATTGCTGTTTGTGAAACAAGCTCCGTGCTTATGGCATCGTAAACGTAAACCGAATACGTGTTCACGGCCGTTTTATAAATGACGAATTTATACCACGTATCCGCCGCGGGCGTGCCGCCCAGGCCGGAAAGCCCGGAAAAGTTCCTGTATTGGAATTGCGATGACCCTACCGCAAGATTCATCGCGGCCGTGCCGTTGATAGTAGATGTCTGCTTGAGCCCGGCTTCAAAATCTTCGTTTATCGCGTCGGCTTTAGCCCAGAATTCAAATTGGTAGTTGCCTGAGGAAATCGGCATTGTCACGAATACCCCGGCAGAAGTTCCCGTATTCGTGCTTTGCAGTCGTAGGGATTTCAGGCCCGAATGCACATTAGTGCCCGAGACTGTCGGATAAGAGCCCGTTGAAGACATGTCCTTCCATATTGAAGGGAATACGCCGGCGGTATCATTTTCAAAATCGCTCGCGAATACATAAATGTAATTTCGTTCAGCAGGAGGTGTGTTGGCCGAAGGGTTGTAATATAAATAATAGTTGCCGTCCGCTGTTTGGCCGCCTATGGATGACTTCGTCTTGAATAGTATTTTTGTTGTCGTTGAATTCCATGCGTTTGCCGTCATGCGGTGGAGTTCTATGAATTCGTTTGAATACTGGTCTAAATACACGACTCTTACGTCGTTCCCGTCGGCAAGCGACTTTTGGGCGGTTACGTACGATGCGTGGTCAAACGTGAGGTCCATGGTATATCCCTTAGGGAGGACGTTCGTTGAATTGTTTGTAATGGTAATCTGCCTGCGGTATCCCCATGTCGGGAGGTTGTCTAAATCAAGTTCGCTTCCGGGTACGACCTGGAAATAGTCTTCGGGCAGATAAATATTGCAATAAATCTCGTCCCAGTATGCGGTTCCCGAGTAGTCGACGGTTGAGCCGCTGGTAATGTATACCCTGTCAAAAACATCGTTGGAGCTCGCGCGCGTATATATTAAAATACCGTCAATATAATAGTATATCGTAGAGCTGTACCTTTTCCATTCAATTTTGTGCCATCCGTTGGAGCGTAATACGGCAGATGTCGCCCACGCAGAACCGGTGTAATAGGAATAGAATGCCGCGGAATTTTCAGTATTGACGCCTATTTCGTATTTTTGGGCGGCAACGGCGGACGGTGTAATCCAGTCCTTTTTGGCGATATCTGAAGGATCATCGTAGAACCATGCCGTCATCTGGAAGTTTTGCGGGATTAGCATCGCCCTGTAAACTACGCGCGAAAAATCCCCTGTCGTGGAATCCATTTTCAGGCTTCGGTCATCGCTTTGCTGTTTTTCAGTGGTAGTGGTGGAAGTGCCCGTGCCGGAAGAGATTATCCAGCCGCGCGTCGTTATGTCATCCGAATACTCAAATCCGTCCGCGTACGCATAGAATGCCTGGTTTTTGTCCGCGGCCGGGGTGTTCGCAGTGGAGTTTCCATAATAAATATAAAAGCTTGCGTTGTTGCGTTGCGCCGCTACCGCGCTGAGGATGGGCATTTTGAAAAAGATGTCGGTGCGCGCGCCGCCACGCGCCTGCACCTTGCCGGCCGTGAAAATGGTTTCGCCCTGCAAAATGCCGCGGTTGTCGTTGCCCGAATGGTCGTACGCAATGGTGCCGTAGTATTCGTCAAAATGCCATAGCGCAAGCGTATTCGCGTCGGTCGTGAATGGTTCGGGAGTTACCGTAAAATCGGCATTATATCTTGTGGTATCCGATATCCTGACGTTGTCTATTTTGCCGTTGAAGAAACCTGTGGGCACTCCGCCAGAGGCATTCGCGCCTACGCGAGTGGTTAAGGCTGAATCGTAAACTGACGTGACGTTTCCTGTTTTTGTCACCGTTGCCTTGGCGCCGTTTATGAAAATATCCATATTGCCCGTGGATGCTTCAAATACGCCGGCTATGTGCGTCCATGTATTGGAAGAAACCGTTTCCGTGGAAGTGACGTAGGCAAGATTGGCTTCGGACCCGTCTTGCGAGACAAGAAAAAGTACGTTGCCGTTATTAACGCTTAAGAGAAAACCCCTGTTTGGTTCAGAGCCGTTGTCCTTGTTGATTACGCCGTTGTAGCCGCTTGTAGTGGTGGGATTTATCCATGCTTCAAGCGTAAGGTCGCTTAAGGGCGACAGCGTTGCGGAATCGCTGAACGTCACCTGGTCATCGGTGCCGTCAAAGTCAATGCATCCGCCGGGGTTTACGACACGTTCAAGTTCTATCCATAATCCGGAATCCCAGTCGTATTTCACGGTCCGAAGATCTTTGAGGTCTGCGCGCATTTTGCCGCTATCAATCAATTCGTCCAGCGGCAGGTCGGCTTTAACGGTGTAATAATCTGGAATGGTAACACTGGAGGATTCGTTAGAGATGCATATCTGCCTCCGGTATCGGTATCCGGAATCCCACCACGGCGGGGTTGTGGCCGGGCTCCACCAGGTGTTTGCCTGTCCGTGCTGGAGTTTCGCGTTGGCATCAATGCCGTTAACATCCAGATTATATATGGTGCCGGCATTGAATTCGTCGTCCGTGGTAATTATCCATTCGTTGGCAAACAGCAGGTTTCCTATGATGAAAATACCCGCAAACAGGGATAGAATTCTCAGATGTCTTTTTATATGGTTTTTCTTTAGCATAATAATATATTATACATCCAAAAGCAGTATTTTGTCAAATAAAATATGATTTATTTCGTTCGTCGTTTCGTACCTCGCTGCTCGCTACTGGTTACTATCTACTTCGTGACGGTAAATGACAGCATGGCTATTGCCGCCAGTATCGCGGCCGTGCTGGCTATTTTCAGTGCCGTTAGTTCTTCCTTCTGGAATATCCGGGCAAAAAATGTTGAGAAGAATATGGCTGAACCCGCGAACGTGCACAGATACACCGACGCGTCAAGGCGCGCCACGGCAAACGTGGCGAGGTAGAATTGCAGCATCCCTGCCACGCCCGCAAGGCAGGCATAGAAAACCGGGCGCAGTGCGTACGAAATCCGTTGGGTTGTGAATACCGCATTGCATGTGATGACTACATTTGTAGCCATCGCCGAAAAAAACATGTAAGTTATGTCGGTGCCTTTCGCGAAAGGTGGAGTGGTAAGGTCGTATTTATAAAGAAGCGTCGCCGCGGTGCCGCCCAATAAGGCTATTACTGCGAGCATGAAAAAACCGGGCTGTACGGAAGAATCTGTTTTGTTGGAGAAATACATCAGGACAAGCGCGATAAGGAAAAAAATTATCCCCGCGGCATGAAAAACGGAAAAACCTTCAAAGCCCGTATAGATGAACCAGATTATTCCTGAGAGCGGCGCGGCAAGCCACGCGAACGGCCAGAGTATGGACA
Source organism: Planctomycetota bacterium (assembly GCA_016220095.1). Classification (GTDB taxonomy): domain Bacteria; phylum Planctomycetota; class MHYJ01; order JACQXL01; family JACRIJ01; genus JACRIJ01. Next base: position 49,299 of record JACRIJ010000056.1, read on the forward strand.
GCGGTCCTTTTTTCAACGCGGCGAAGACCGCGAACAGGTTTACCAGCGTGAATAAGCCGGAGGCAGTTGAAATTCCGGCAAACCAACCGCTTCCCGGATGGTATCCGTTGAAATAGATAAGAACCGCGGCGATGACAATGTTGGTCAAACCGAATGCCACCATGAATCCGCCGCATTGCCCCTTGTCTCCCGGCTGTTTGCAGAATAATTGGGACATTATCGCGTTCAGCAGGCCTGCAACCAGCGTGTATATTACGGCTAATGTTGTTTCTGTCATTTTTCACAACGTATAAGTAAAACTGTCAAAAACGGAAATTATATGCCCAAAGGCAAAAAAAGCAAGGAATTTCGGATTGTCTAACTGTTTTTGTTGATTTTAGATTTGCTTTTTGTACAATTACTCATGAACAGGAAGGAAGGACATCGTTCGGGTTCCGGCTCCCGGCTCCCGAACGTGTCCTTCATTATTCATTTTGCATTTTTCAGCTTTTATTTATAGGAGGTTTTTATGAAGGAAATAAAACGCATAGCGGTATCAACCGGCGGCGGCGATTGTCCCGGATTAAACGCGGTTATCAGGGCCGTTGTGAAAAGTTCGGTCAATCTCGGATGGGAAGTCATCGGCATTCAGAAGGGCTTTGAAGGTCTTTTACATACGGATATGGCCAAGTCGCTTCATCCGAGGGATGTTGCCGGTATTCTCAATATAGGCGGCACGATACTCGGCACCACTAACAGGGGCAATCCTTTCCAATTGGAAGTCAAGGTTGGCAATAAGACAGTTACAAAAGACGTTTCCAATGATGTAGTAAAAGGCTTCAAGAAACTGAAACTTGACGCGCTCATAGCGATCGGCGGCGACGGCACATTGAAAATCGCGAGGGACCTTGCCATGAAAGGCATTCCTATAATCGGCGTGCCGAAGACAATTGACAATGACCTTGAGGCTACAGTGATAACATTCGGATTTGATACCGCCGTGAGCAATGCCACGGACGCGCTTGACAAACTGCAGTCCACTGCCGAGAGCCATGAACGCACGATGGTCGTGGAAGTGATGGGCCGGTACGCCGGCTGGATTGCGCTGAATTCCGGCATAGCGGGCGGGGCCGATGTGATTCTTATTCCGGAAATACCGTTTGATATTGAAAAAGTCTGCCGGAAAATTAAAGAACGCTACAAAGAACCCAAGAAATACGGTATAGTGGTAGTTGCTGAAGCCGCGAAGATGAAGGAAGGTAAAATGTTTACAAAGGAATGCAAAGATAAAGGACGACAGGAGCCTCTCCTGGGCGGCGTGGCGCAGTATGTCGCGACGGAAATACACGACCGTACGGGCGTTGAAACAAGGAGCATGGTGCTCGGGCACCTGCAAAGAGGCGGTACGCCTACAACTTTTGACCGTCTCGTGGCAACAAGGTTCGGATGCGCGGCTGTAAGGCTTGTGCAGAAGGGCGAATTCGGCAGGATGGTATGCCTGCGCCCGCCCGAAGTGCTGTCGGTTACGCTTGAAGAAGCGGTGAGCAAGATGAAATCCGTGCCGCTGAATTGCGATTCCATAGTGTCGGCAAGGCAGATGGGAATTTCGTTCGGGGATTAATTGATTAGAAGATTGGAAGATTAAAAGATTGCAGATTCTCTGTGGGCTTTGTGATTAATTCGTTTTCGTTAAATTGGCAATTATTCTTTCCGTTACGAAATCCACCATATCAGAGATGTTTTTTGGTTTGTTGTAAAATGCCGGCATGGCCGGCAGGATGCACGCGCCGGCGTATTTCAGGCGCAGCATGTTTTCAAGATGTATGCTGTTAAGGGGTGTTTCACGCGGCACCAATATGAGCTTTCTGCCTTCTTTCAGGCACACATCCGCCGCGCGTTCTATAAGGTTTTCAGACAATCCTCCGGCTATTGACCCGAGCGTGCCCATACTGCAGGGTACTATTGCCATTCCGTTGGTTTTGAATGAACCGCTTGCTATCCGCGCGCCGATATCGGAAAAATGATAATAAAGAATATGCTTCTTAACCGTTCCGTACGGCATTTTCAGGAGTGAAGCAACGGCATTCAATACGCCCTCGCAGTCTCTCAAGGGTATTTTTACATCCAATTCCTCCCGCAGTACCCGCGCCCCCGCGGAAGATATGCAGAGATGTATTCCGCATCCGGATTCAATCAGCATTTTCAGCAGGCGTACCGCATAGGGCATTCCGCTGGCGCCGGTTATTGCAATAATGTAATTCTTTTGTGTCATCTGGTTATGGTTTTGGCAACGGCGTCCGCAGGGTCGTCCGCCGTATAGGTTACAGTTATGCTTATTTTTTTATTTTCACCTGAAGGCCGTATCCCGGATTTTATATGGATAAAAAGCGAATCCCCACAAGCATGGTCTTTCCCGGTTTTCTGCCAGCCAGTCATGTGATTGCCTTGATTTTTCCATAAGGGATCGTTTAATTCCGTTGTTTTTTCCGTTTCTTTTGGCATGGCCGCAATAAAGTTTGTTTCATTTTCAAGGAAATATTCCATGAAAACAATGCCTTTCACGGGGCGTACCTGCGCGCCATTTTCGTCAAGGAAACGTATTTCAACCCATAGATGGTATTCTGTGATTTCGTTGCCGGAGATGTCTTCCATGACGGCCGCGTCAATGGTTTTGACGCTGTTTGCGGCATGCTTGCCGCAGGACAGGCCTGTCAGGGGCATAAGCGCAAGGAGAAACAAAAACAGCGGGTATTTCATATTGTTCTGAAAGTAACTTATAAAAGGCAAAATGTCAAGCAAAAAATACCTCGTCGTTTCTTCTTGACACTGCGCGCAAAAAAAAATATAATTGCCGCAGGTATATAGAGGCTTATGGGGCGGTTTCTTCTTAAGGAAAACTTTTGTACATGAATACGTCACGCCGGTCTGAAAAACAGGTATTTCGCCTTGTCGCGGAACTCAAAGCTGTTACGCAATTAACGGGCCTTATGACCGTCATTATGGATATAGAAACGCTTGCCCAGCACGTCGTAATGCGCCTGCCTGAAATTACGGGTTGTTATAACGGCAATTTTTTCCTTTTTGAAGGCGGCGAATTGGTATTGATTGCCGGCGCCGGCGGATATAAGAACGGTAAGGCGCCCGTAGGCCATAGATTGCCTCAGGGCAAAGGCATTATAGCAAGCGCGGCTGAGAGCGGCCGCCCATTATACGTTCCTGATGTCAGGAAGGACAGCCGTTACATTTCGTGCGATACATTGCCTGATACGCTTTCCGAACTGGCGATTCCTGTCGTGCACGGCGATTCAATACTGGGCGTTATAGACATCCAGTGCAAAGCCGTTAATGGTTTTGACGATGTTGATTTTGAAGTCCTTGGAATACTGGCAAATCAGCTTGCGGTTTCAATTCAGAATGTAAGGTTATATGAGCAGTCAAAAACCCAGGCTGAAGACCTGGCGATGCTTTTTGAAACAGGGCAGTTTTTTTCATCAACCCTGGACCATGACAAGATCATGCATGAAATCAGCAGGCGCTGTGTGGAGCTTTTGGACGTTGACCTTTTCCTGCTGAGGCTTATAGAGAACGGATTGCTCGTCGTAAAAGGCAATTATTACCGGAAGCCAGCGGAAAAAGAACTTATTGACAAACTGCTTGCTGAGAATCCGATTCATATCGGAGAAGGCATTGCGGGCCGCGTGGCGCTTACGGGCGAACCTGCCGTTTCCGGCGATGAGCCGATTGAGACCCAGACTATGCCGGCTTATGTGGATTACCTTCGCCGCAGGAAATGGCTGTTGGTGCCGATGAAAATAAAGGACAAAACGATCGGAGTGCTTACTTTCATAACGTCAAATCCGAAAAGGATTTTTTCGCCGCGCGATATTTCCCTCGCGCAGGGCATAGCCAACCAGGCGGCAATCGCCATCGAGAACGCTCGGCTTTTTGACAGAGTGGAAAAGTCCGAGAAGTATTACCGCACTATACTGGAAAATTCCGCTGACGCCATTATTTCTATTGATGCTGATTTGAAGATAATCGCGTGGAGTTCGGGGGCCAGCCGTATATTCGGTTACACAAAGGACGAGGTAATAAATAAATCGCTGGAAATAATAGTCCCTGATAATCTGAGGGAACAGATGAGGCATGTGGCCATGGAAGTCCGTAAGAAGGGCTATTTGCGCGGATGGCAGACACAGCGCCGCGCGAAAGACGGTTCGCTGGTGGATGTTGAAATAACCGTTACAGATATGGGAGATGACGCGGGTTACGTGGCTGTTTTGCGGGATATAACAGAACGCAAATCGCTGGAAGCCCAGCTTATACAATCAAAGAAAATGGAAGCAATAGGACGCCTCGCTGGAGGCATTGCGCATGATTTTAATAATTTGCTTCAGACCATATTGGGTTTTTGCGGCGTTCTGCAGGGCGAACTTGGCGGCAATAAGGCGTGCGAATCGGACTTGGATGAAATCAAAAAAGCCGGACTCCTGGCGGTTTCACTGACACGGCAATTGCTGGCATTCAGCCATAAGCAGGAATATGAATTGAAACTAGCGGACCTTAATAATATAGTGGTAAGCATGGGGAAAATGCTTAGAAGGCTTATAGGCGAAAATATAAATTTAATAACGGATTTGAATCCCTCTCTGCGGTTCATCAAGGCTGATACGGGGCAGATTGAACAGGTGCTGATGAACCTTGCGGTTAATGCGAAAGACGCAATGCCTGACGGCGGGAATTTGACCGTCAAAACAGTCAATGTCCGCATAAGCGGAGAACAGTGCAGGGACATGCCGGAAAGCAGACCCGGCGAATTCGTACGCCTGACGGTTTCAGATACCGGAATCGGAATGGATGACGAGTTCATTCAGCATATCTTTGAACCGTTTTTTACGTCAAAACAGCTTGGCAAGGGCACGGGGCTCGGCTTGTCCGTTGTTTACGGCATTATCAAACAGCATGGCGGATGGATAAACGTTGTCAGCAGGCAGGATAAAGGCTCGGAATTCAGGATTTATCTGCCGGTGCTGATTACTTCCGAAAAACTTGATAAAAATATCGGCAGAATAACCGCTTCCATGAAGGATACGCGCGGTAACGGCGAACGTATTCTTCTTGTGGAAGACGAGGAAGGCGTGAGAAATTTCATCATCAGGGCGCTTAGTAATAACGGTTATAAGGTCTTTGGCGCGGGGAATGCGCAGGAGGCTATGGATGTTTTTAAAAAAGAAAAAGGGAATTTTCAGCTGGTCTTCAGCGATGTGGTTCTGCCGGACGAGAACAGCCTTAAACTCATAAGCAAGATACTTTCCCGCAAACCGAAAATAAAAATCCTGCTCAGCAGTGGATATATAGTGGAAAGGTCGCAGTTGGATATGATACATAAACAGGGGTTTAAGCTCCTGCATAAACCGTACGTATTGCGCGATTTGCTGGTTGCTGTTAAAGAAGCGGTGGGATAGTGGATCTGAGATCTGAGATTTGAGATCTGTGGACGGTGGCCAGTGGATAGCGTGTCTCGTTCAAGTCTCTTAAAAGTCTCATGAAGTCCCTGTTAGAAAGCCGTACGTTTGTCCCTCTGTTTAAGTTCATTTCGGATATTATCAAAATTCATGCAACTTTTTCAGCCTTTCCGCGTTTAAATAATTGAAAATAACAAACTGGTATAAAAAAGGATGCTGCCTGTGAAACTGATAAAAATACAGAAATGGAATATTGCGCTGGTTGTCATGGTTATGGCGCTGGTAATTGCCTGCATCTACGGGACTGAAGACGCCGGCCAGCCGAAATCGGGAACTGTCGCCGGAGAGTTAAAGGGAGTTCGGACGATTTATTTTTCGGATGATGAGGGGGATTTCAGCAAGCCGTCAGGCAAACTCGGCAGGTATTACGCGGTCAGCGCGCCGGAAGAAGTTAATTCAATAATTGAAAGCCTTGACCTTACGGATACGCGGCAGGAAACGGGCGGGTACAGGACAAACGGGAAGATAAAAAATTCCATATTGTTTGTGAAATCCGAAGGGTCGTATCTGCAGGCTGATTTCATTGACCCGAACCTGCGTTTCTATGATAATGGCGGCGCATTGATTTCCGAATTTGAGATAAGCAAAAAAGCAGTTAAGGCAATCAGGCAGTATCTGACGAAAAATTAAGAAGATTGGAAGATTTGCAGATAAGAAAATGATGGTTCATTTCATTTCATGTTGCATAAAAAATTGCATAACAATCCGAAATGTGGTATAATAATTATGAGAAGGAAGAATGAAAAATGAAGAAGGAAGGACGACGATGATAGGTGATAAAATGATAGATGCGAAAACGTCTTTCACCTCTTATCCTATCACCCTGCCACCTTTCGTCGTTTAGTCGTTTCGTTCTTCGTGTCTTCTCCCTTTTACTTAATATAATTATAATGTAAGGGAATCCTGTAAGGAGTGGCAAAAACCGTTTATTTTATATGATTTATGTTTAAAGACCATCCGAAATTCAAAAAGCCCGATGATAAAAACGCCATAATATGGCGCTATATGGATTTTGTAGGATTTGTGTCCCTGTTGGATAAGAAATCGCTGTATTTCTCAAAAGCGGACGAACTCCAGGATCCTTACGAGGATAAATTTGCAAATGCGGTTTTCGGGCATAGGATAGGGGAGACAAAAAAATTCGCAAAAGAACCGAAGAAAAAGGCGGAACAACGTCCCGATGCCGTCAATCCTGCTGATGCCGTGTTGACTTACGTCAATTGCTGGCATATCAATCATATTGAATCCACTTCCATGTGGCAGGTGTATCTTAAGAGCGATGAAGGCGTCGCAATCCAGAGCACGTACGGAAAACTCAAACAGAGTTTCAGCGCATACGCCAAAGGCGATGTTTGTATCGGACAGGTTGGATACCTTGATTTCGCCGTGGATCCCGTGCCTAAAGATTACGATGAATGGCCTTTTCTGTACAAAAGGAGCTCGTTTTCGTATGAGCGCGAATTGCGCGCAATAGTGCGCGAGGAACATGTTGATTTGACAAAAGGCCCGCATGAATTAGGCAAATATATATCCGTCAATCTTGACATGCTGATAGAAAAGATATATGTCTCCCCTGCGGCGCCTATATGGTTTTCCGAACTCGTAGATTCGATAACGGGTAAATTAGGATTGGCTAAAAAAGTAATACACTCCCAGTTGGCTTCTTCCGCGCATCCCGCGGAAAAAGCAGGGGAGGAATGGTTTAATAAGAAGTAGGAGTTATGGGGTTTAAGAGTTATGGGGTTGAGGAGTTACGGGGTTGAGGAGTTTTCTGGTACAGGGTGAATTCACTGAATCGTAATATATTATGCCGTTCTAAACAATCCCCTCCCCCTCACGACCGAAGGAAGTCCTGCCGTAGTACTGAGCACTTCGCTTCGGTTCAGTGTAAACTTAGCGAAGCAAGCGAAGCGAATGGAGATGGGGGAGGGACAGGGTGGGGGTGATAACGTGTACTTAGTTGTGTGTACTTTGTACTTTGGACGCCGCCGTACAAACTACAAAGTACAAATTATTCAAGAGGGAGGGGGGAGAGGCGCTAAATATACGTTTTCAGTGTGTTCGGTGTGTTCAGTGGTTAATTATCGTATTTCGTGGTTTTGGTTGCGCCTGCGCACCGGAGCGTGCTTCGGCCTGCCTGCGCGGCTTGTCCTCCGAAGCCAAAGCGAAGGAGGAAGCCGCTTCGGCAAAGGCAGGCGCAGAAGTTTACAAACTATAGTATTTCGTCACGTCACTTGGCGCTCTTGACGTCCTCTGCGGTTTATTGCGTTCGTCGTCGGTTCGGATGTATGACGGCCGGAATAAACCGCAAAGTTCGCAAAGAACGCAAAGACGACGGATATTCGTATCGTCTTAGCGTACTTTGCGCGCTTTGCGGTTAAATCGTTGCCGTTAGAACGAA
>JACRIJ010000058.1 GCA_016220095.1 Planctomycetota bacterium
AGCATAATATACTTGGCATTCATAGCCAGCGCTAAGGTAGCCGCAACCTTTAGGTTGCGCTGTAATACTGGATTCTAAGCGCAGGCTAAAGCCTGCGGCTACCTTCAAATGTCAAGTATATTATGCTCTCCGTAGTAAGATTACTGTTAAATACTTTTTTTCCGCAGCGCAATCTGGAAAACATGAAATCTTTAAATCTTGTAATCCGGAATCTTACATCTTAGATATGAATTACTATACATTCAGGAATTTTCTTAAGAAATCTTTTCCGTCACACAGCGTCTTTAAAATACCGGTTGACGCCGGTTTTACATGCCCCAACAGGGACGGCTCCGCCGGCGCTGACATCGGTTGCATCTATTGCGAAAACCGCTCTTTCAGCCCGAATACCACCACCCCGCTCCTCCCACTGCGCCTGCAAATCCAAAAAGGCATTGATTTCTACAAGACAAAATACAACGCGGATAAATTCATAGTCTATTTCCAGGCATATTCAAATACCTACGCGCCTGCGGATAAACTAAAGGCAATTTACGACACCGTACTGGAATTCCCCGATATAGCCGGCATCTCCATAGGAACCCGGCCCGACTGCGTGCCTGAAAAAACCCTGGACCTCATAGAATCGTACACCGATAAATACCAGGTCTGGATGGAATACGGATGCCAGTCAATCCACGATTCCACGCTCCGGAAAATCAACCGCGGACACTCTTTCGCCGAATTTGAAGACGCCGTAAGGCGCACGAAAAACAGGAATATGCTCGTATGCGCCCACGTGATTCTCGGCCTGCCCGGTGAAACGCGCGAAATGATGCTCCAAACCGCCCAAACCCTCGCGGATTTGGAACTGGACGGCATAAAAATCCATCATCTTTATGTCGCGAAAAATACGCCGCTGGAAAAGCTCTATGCCGAAGGAAAAATCGCTCTCCTGTCCCTTGAAGATTACATTGATATCGCAACGGAATTTATCTCTTACCTCCCTGAAAAAACCGTCGTTCAACGCATAATGGGCGAATTGAGCGGCGAATTTCTTATAGCCCCGAAATGGGAAAAATCAAAACAGCAGATTCTCGCTCTTATAAACCAGAGATTTGAAGAACAACACCTGCGGCAGGGAAAAAACTTTATCCCCAAAGCCGTTGGTATCAAAAATTGACGACAATATTGCCACGAAGGCACGAAGACCGAAGAACGACTATTTTTTTGCTGTTACGCATTCATACGTTTACTGCGAGCCGCAGCGATCCTGAGGTTACTGCGTTTCTGGCGGACATCAATTGCCTTACGCGTAAATCTTCGCGGCTTCGCGCCCTCGTGGCAGAAATTAGTTATTCAATTAAAGGAGGATTTATATGAAAGTATTAGTTTGCGACCCCATTGACAAGGAATCCGTTGAAGGCCTTAAGAAGATCCCGGGCTTCACCGTGGAAGTAAAAACCGGCATGACAAAGGAAGAGCTTATTAAAGTCGTCCCGGACTATAATGTGCTCATAGTCCGCAGTGCAACAAAGGTCACCAAAGAGGTGATTGAAGCCGGTAAAAACCTGAAAATCGTACTGCGCGGCGGCGTCGGCATGGACAATATTGACATACCCGCGGCCAAAGCGAAAAACATCACCGTTGACAATACCCCTGAGGCCAGCTCCATCTCCGTTGCCGAATTGACACTGGGCATGATGCTCTCCATGGCGAGAAAACTCCACGTGGCAGACGCGTCAACCAAACAGTCAAAATGGGAAAAAAAGAAATTCGAAGGCTCTGAACTCTACCAAAAGACCCTCGGGCTTATCGGCATCGGCCGCATAGGCTCCGAAGTGGCAAAACGCTGCCAGGCGTTCGGCATGTCCGTCATCGCCTATGACCCCTACATCAAGCCCGACATGGCCAAACAAATGAACGTAACGCTCACGTCAAACCTTGACGAGCTGTATTCCAAGGCGGATTACATCAGCCTCCATATACCGCTGACAAAAGAAACAACCAATATGCTGTCCACCGCGCAATTTGAAAAGATGAAAAACGGCGTGCGCATAGTGAATTGCGCCCGCGGCGGCATCATTGACGAAACGGCGCTGGCTAACGCAATAAAAGCAGGCAAGGTCGCAGGCGTGGCGCTTGACGTCTATTCGCAGGAACCCGTTCCTGCCGACAGCCCCCTGCTGAAACTCGAACAGTGCCTGCTTACCCCGCATGTCGGCGCCTCTACCTTTGAAGGACAGGCGCGCGTAGGCGGAGCGCTCGTGAAAAAACTCAAAGATTTGACCGGAAAAAATTAATTCATACACCGATTTCTGAAAGGATTTTTGTTTATGGCTAAAATATTCCCCTTCCGCGCCGTGTACTACAACCCGCAGAAAGTTGACCTCAATAAGGTCGTCACCCAGCCCTACGATAAGATTAATGATAAGCTTCAGGATGAATACCACAAAAGAAACCCCAATAACGTGGTCAGAATAATCAAAAGCAAAGATGAACCCGGAGACACCTCTGCCAATAACAAATATACCCGCGCGGCAAAGGTATTCAATGAATTCCTCTCCAAAGAAACAATCATCCGCCATACGGCGCCCGCGCTGTACGCATATTACCAAACCTATAAAGACGTCACCGGCGAATGGAAAACCCGCAAGGCGTTCGTAGGCCTGCTTGAACTGGAGGAATTCGGCAAAGGCAAGGTGCACGCGCATGAAAAAACACTGCCTAAACCCAAACAGGACCGTCTGAGCCTCCTGAAGGCAATGAACGGCACGTTCCTTGAACAGATTTTCATGCTGTATTCCGATACGGATATGACTATCAATAAGATTATGGATTCCGTAGCAACAAAAACGCCTCCCCTGCTTGAAGCCAAAGACGACTACGGGGAAATACACAAGGTATGGGCCGTTACAGACCCTAAAATGCTCAGGGAAATCCAGAAAACAATGGCTAAAAAAGACACGTTCATCGCAGACGGTCACCATCGCTATGAAACGGCGTGCAATTTCAAAAACGAGATGAAAGCCGCGGGTAAAAAATGCAAAGAGCCCGAATCCTATAATAATTTCATGATTACTTTCGTGAATATGGACGATGAGGGACTGACTATATTCCCCACCCACCGGCTCATTAAGGGCCTGCCGAATTTCTCTTATGACGACCTGACAAAGAAACTGTCAAAAAATTTCAGCATAAAGGAATACGAATTCAAAAACGAATCCGGAGAAAAGGCCGCGCGCACGGAATTCCTTGAAGACCTGCGCATTGAAGGACAGGGCGCGCATTGCTTCGGATTGCTCGCGCAAAACCAGAACAAGTACGCGCTTCTTACGTTGAAAGATGAAAAAATCGCGGATGCGGCCGTAAAGGAAAACTTCTCAACCGACTGGAAACGGCTTGACGTATCAATCCTGCACTCGGTTATCCTTGAACCCATGCTGGGACTTGACAAGACCAAGGTTGAAAGTGAAGGATTCATTGAATATATCAGGTACTATGACGAGGCATTCAGTCTCGTAAAAACCGGCAAATGCCAGGCCGGGTTCCTGATGAATTCCGTGAAAGTACAGCAGGTAAAAAAAATCGCCTCCCAGGGCGAACGCATGCCGCAGAAATCAACCGATTTCTACCCGAAACTGCTCAGCGGACTCGTGGGAAGCATGATGGAATGGGTTTAACGGATTAAAGATTCCAAGATTACAGATTCTAAGATTACGAACTTTATATTTTAGATTTAAGAAACGCAATCTGAAATATGAGATTTCAAATTAGAAATCCGAAAATAAGATGCGCGCGCGGCCGAAAAGCGCCCGCGTCTAACATCTAACTTCGTCTAACTTCTTACTATTCTATTGATTGGAGGTTTTATGCACAAGAAACTGTTTATTCCCGGACCGGTAGAGGTATATCCGGATGTATTGAAAGTGATGTCAACGCCCATGATCGGGCACCGCGGCGGCGATTACCACAAACTGCACGCGAGCATCAGGCCTAAATTGAAAGAACTTATGCACACGCAGAACGACGTATTCATCTCCACGTCCTCAGGCACGGGCGTAATGGAAGCCTGTATAAGGAATATGGTCGGCAAAAGAAGCCTGTCCTGCGTAACGGGCGCTTTCAGCGAAAGATGGTTCAAGATTGTGGGCGAAGCAGGCAAAGAAGGCGATGCCCTTTCCGTGGAATGGGGCAAGGCAGTAAAGCCGGCCGAAATTGACAAGGCGCTCGCAACCGGCAAATACGATACCTTCTGCCTCGTGCATAACGAGACCAGCACCGGCATAATGCAAAACCTTGAGGAAATAGCGCCTGTATTAAAAAAATATCCCGAAATAGTATGGTGCCTGGATACGGTCAGCTCCATGGGCGGCGTAAAAATTGAAGTTGATAAGTTCGGCGTTGATGTGTGCCTTGCAAGTTCGCAGAAGGCTTTGGCTATGCCGCCCGGAATCGCGGTATTTTGCGCAAGCAAGAAGGCCCTGGCCCGCGCGGCTACGGTAAAAGGCAGAGGCCATTATTTTGATTTCCTCGCGTTCAAGAAATCTGACGAAAAAGACGAAACCCCGACTACGCCGGCAGTAACGATGTTCTTCGTCCTTGATTACCAGCTCGGCAAAATGCTCCAGGAAGGCCTTGAAAACAGGTACGCAAGGCATGTCAAAATGGCGCAGTATTGCAGAACTTGGGCGCAGGAAAAAGGATTAAAACTGTTCCCTGAAAAGGGCTATGAATCGGTAACGCTTACCGCGATTGATAACGTGAAAAACTTTGACGTCGCCGCGCTCAATAAGGAACTCGGCAACAGGGGATTCACGATATCAGACGGTTACGGCCAGTTGAAAGGAAAAACCTTCAGGATCGCGCATATGGGAGATACCCAGCTGGATGAACTCAAACAACTGCTGGACCATATCAACGATATACTGAAATTGAAATAACAAACATCAAATGAATCTTTGCGGGAGGCGACAGTACAACCGTCTCCCGCAGGATTTTACAGTTCGTATCCCAAGTGCCTGGGGACATTATGCGTAACGTATATTTTATTCTGACATGCATCAGCGTAGCAGCCGGGGCATTCTTCTTTACCCTGCCGGAGTATAAATACAAACCAAGATGGTACAAATTTCACTTTAGTTTTATACAGGAACACCTGACAAAACTGAAAGACGAACTAATATTGTACAAACAGCAGAACGGCAAGTATCCCGACAATAACGAAGGTTTTTTAGCGCTTGATAAATTGAAATCCGGAATGCAGTCTTGTGAATTGAATAACAGGTATTACGCCTCATATCCATACGAAATGACATTTTCAGGCACGGAAATACTGTCGCCGTGGCTTATTCCTTACGTATATGAAAACCGCAACGGTCTGAAACCCGCAGTATTCAGAGATTCACCCGCCAGCGACAAATATGGCATTTCCATTAAAGTTGACGACGGCATTTTTGTGTATTCGCCGGCTGCGATTGTCTTCAACAGATATTACAAAATGCTCTTGTACGAATTGTACGCCGTCAGGCTTATTTCTGCCGGCCTACCAATTTTTTTCCTTATATTGCTGATGCGGCATACTCCAAAACGCAGGCTTAATAAACTGCCGCCCAAAAGGCCATCACTTCTAAAAAAACTCGCCGGTATTTCCATCTTTCTGATTTCAATGTTCGCCGGAACTATCCCAAACCAAATTACCTGCTATGTAATGATTCATTTCAGCAGATACAAACACCCCGAAATGGCGGCTGAATATGTTTCACTGTTAAACAAATACCGCGACAACGGCGTCATCACGGAAGCAACGTATCAAAAAAGATTGAAAATTATACGGGATTTGTCAAAATAGTAACCAGTAGCCCTTCGCCATGCTCAGGATAAACTGAGGAGCGAGGTCTAAGAATCTGGAGTCTGGGGTCGGGAATCGTGACTATAAACGCAAGACTTAAGACTCCGGACTTAGGATCCGTGACCCGTTTTCCGTGGCCCGTGGCCCGTTTAAACGAAATCCGGGATCCGAGGTCCGAGATCCGGCATACGGGACCCGACGCTCGGAACTCGGCACCCGCCCCCGGAACTCGGATGATGTCCTTCATTTTTCATAGTTCATTTTTCGTATGGATGACTTTATAACAATCGCATTTTTTGATAAGGCAATTAACGCCCACATGGCCAGAATACAACTGGAATCCGCGGGAATCCGTTGCTTCATTGAAGATGAATTCACAGTCAATGCCAATTGGCTTTATTGGAATACCATAGGAGGCGTCAAGTTAAACGTAGCAAGGCAAGACGCTGAAAAAGCCGCCTTAATACTATCGCCAAAGATCCATCCCGCGGAATCCGCTAATAAAAAAACCATCCAATGCCCCATATGCAACTCTGGAGATGTCTCTGAAAAATCAAAGGCTTGCCTGATAATGCTGGTCATGCTAATACTGACAGGAGTTCTTCTGCCATTATTCCCTGTCAAACGCAAAATGCGTTGCAACGCATGCCGACACCAATGGGAAATTGACAGGAAAGGCCTGAACTTCCTGCCGAAATGAATGACGGCAACTCCTATGCTTTTTATTCGTAAGTTAAAAACTTAGACTATAAAGCAGCATACCCGCACCTGTGCGCCGGAGCCTGCCTGCACGCACCTGCGTGCTGAAGCACCTTCCTACGCCCACCGAAGCGGGCTTCGCGAAGGCGGGCTTCGGTGCGCAGGCGCAACCAAATTAGAAATCAGGAATACTTGATTGCTATTTAGCCGTACTTAGCACGCTTAACGGCCTTTGCGGTCAAAACGTCGTTCGTTCTAACGGCAACGATTTAACCGCAAAGCGCGCAAAGTACGCTAAGACGATACGAATATCCGTCGTCTTTGCGTTC
>JACRIJ010000061.1 GCA_016220095.1 Planctomycetota bacterium
ACGTCTCAACTTCTGCGTATTTTGCGCAGAAGTTTACAAACTATAGTACTTTCGTCGCGTCACTTGGCGCTCTTGACGTCCTCTGCGGCTTATTGCGTTCGTCGTTCGTTCTAACGGCGACGATTTAACCGCAAAGCCCGCTAAGCACGCTAAGACGATACGAATATCCGTCGTCTTTGCGTTCTTCGCGCGCTTAGCGGTTTATTCCGGCCGTCATACGTCCGAACCGACGACGTATTGATCGCAAAGGCCGTTAAGCGCGCTAAGTACGGCTAAATAGCAATCAAGTATTCCTGATTTCTAATTTGGTTGCGGCTATGCTGCTTTATAGTTTAGGGTTTCGTGCTTAGTGTTTATCGCGCTGCAAATCAGGTATGGTTAAGAAAAAATCTCATGTTCCACCATCTCGCACATCACATGAGCGGCCAGCTGGTGGCATTCCTGGATGCGCGGGGTATCATCCGAAGGCACGCAAATACACGTGTCGCTGATTTTTTTCAATTTACCCCCTGTGCGGCCTGTAAGCGAAATAATCACAGCGCCTTTTTTACGCGCGGCCTTGACTGCCTTCACGATATTTTCCGACGTCCCGCTGGTTGAAAACACCACCAGGACATCTCCTCTGCCGACAAACGCCTCCGCCTGCCGCGAAAATATCTCTTCAAAAGACATGTCATTGCCAACGGCTGTAATTACAGACGTATTGGCCGTCAATGCGACGGCCTTCAGAGGCGGGCGGCGCTTATAAAATTTACCCACCAGCTCGGCGGCCATGTGCTGAGCCTCTGCGGCGCTTCCGCCGTTGCCGGCGACATATATAGTGCCTTTATTCCTAACGCAGTGAATCAAATCATCAGACGCATCAAGAAGGACGTTGAAAGCGGACGATATGAACGCGTGATTAACCTTATGCGAATTCAGAAGCGCATTTTTTATTGCCTGAAGCATTTTCATTTTGCAAAATCCATAAAAATAAGTGCCTTTTCCACTTCCACATCCGTTTCGCTGAGCAATTTAGGGAACATATCCGGAGTAAAATTAAGGTGTTTCCACGCATTTTCGTTTATGACGGGAATTTTATGGTCACCCGGATAGCCGATCTGTATTGACCTGACGACTATATCGGCAAGGTGTATTACCGCGGTATATTTGGGATTTTCCGTAGCCAGTACCGGGTTATGGTGTTTTGAGGTGCTCTCAACGAAATTCTTAGACAGGTTCCATTTCTCAAACAGCCACGCGCCGAGTTCCGCGTGGGTCACTCCGAGCACCTCTTCTTCGGCCTTATACATAAGGCAGTCCTTCTGGTCAACTATATCAAGGATACGCATGAATTCGTTATGGAAATGCTGGTCTATGATAATCTTGCCGACATCGTGCAGGAGCCCTGCTATGAAAAATTCCTCCAGCGCGGACAGCCCCGCGTGTTTAGCCACGACCTTCGCGGCGGTGCCGCAGGCGATGGAATGTTTCCAGAATTCCTCGCGATTGAACCGCTGTTCATTGGTACCGCCCTTAAAGGCGTCAAAGATGGACGAAGACAGGATGATGCTTTTAATCGTATTGAATCCAAGAATGACTATTGCGTGGGTGATTGTGGTAATCCTGCTCGGGAACCCATAGAAAGACGAATTGACCACGCGGAGTATTTTAGACGTAATGGTAGGGTCGCTGGAGATGAGCTGAGCGACCTCTTTGGCGGAGGTGCGCGGATTCATCATAAGCCGGTTGATATTGGCAAGCATAACAGGCAGAGTCGGAAGGCCTATTATATGCGAGACTACTTTTTTAATTCTTTCCTGCTGAGAGAGTGGCTGGTCCATAAGATTGCATTAAATTTTAATTTTTAATTTCAATTGATTGCGCGCCGATTCGGCGAGGCTTGCCATTACGGGGTTATTCAGGCAATCGGAAAACATGCGGTCCACTTTTTTATCTATTTCCGCGAGCCGCGCGTTCAACTGTTCCTGGGAAAGCGCCTGGTCCGAAGAAGTGCCGTCATCAACGATATATACGCTCGTAATTTTCCTTGCCTTAAGACGCTGTACCCAGACGGGCGTAAGCTCGGTATTTTCCTTTAGCAGAAGCATTCCCGTAGGGTCGGTAACAGCCTTTGCGGTCATCATGCCCTGTTTTATATCATCAACGGATATCAATTTCATTTTAAATTAAACCTTTAAACCCGTCTCTATTTCCCTAAACTCCTGATTAACAGGGCGAATAAACAGATTCGCCCCTGCATTGCAAAACATATAGTACTTCGTGTCTTCGTACCCTCGTGGCTAAATCTTCGGCATAATTATAATAGCTGACGGGGTACCCACGCAGGCGGGAACGCACAGACCGCATCCCGTGCAGGCCTCAGGATTTATTCTTGCGATGCCGTCTTTAATAAAAACAGCCTTATCCGGAAACGGGCAGGCGTTAACACAGCTCTGGCAGGCGCCTTTGCCGTAATTAAGGCACGAACCGTCATCCACGGATGCGGTGCCCATTTTAACCTTTTCCTTATCAACCATTTTCAACGCATGAGTCGGGCAAACCTTTATGCATTCCATGCAAAGGTTGCAGGGAACTTCCTGCGGGAAAATTATCGGCGTTCCGCGGCCGGCCTCAATAAACTCTTCGCCGACAGCGAGCTTTATGGCATGCACTGGGCAGACGTCCCTGCACTTGCCGCAGCGGGTGCATTGGCCTATAAAAAGCATTTCCTTAATAGCCCCGGGAGGCCTGAGATGCCGTATTTTTTTTACTGCGGTTTTAACGGGTTTTTTGAACAAACTCATGCTATAGGCCTCTGAACAAGGTAATCTGTAAGATAAAGCATATAATCTTTGGCCTGCGAATCCTCAAAATCGGAAATATACAGCCTGGCCTTGCGTGCGTATTCCATAGCGCGCGTAAGTGCGTAATCGGCAATTCCATGCTTATTCAAAAGCCGCGTGATATGACTGCGTTTTTCTTCGGCATTATCGGATGAAAGCAATTCAATGACGGATTTCCGTTCCGTTTCAGAAACTGTCGCGAGGAGTTTTATAACCGGAAGCGTTATCTTGCCTTTGCCGAGGTCGGTGCCGAGCGATTTACCGGCGTTTTCCTCAGTGCCCGCTATATCCACAAAATCATCCATTATCTGAAACCCGAGCCCGAAGCAGGTGCCGAAACCTGCGAATTTAGCCGCGGTCTTTTCAGGCGTATTATTAAACAGCGTACCCAGCCTGCAGGACGCCGCGAAAAGCGAAGCCGTTTTCCTCTCAATGCTTGTCAGGTATTGGCTTTCAGCGATATCGTAGCGGTTCTTGTACCAGGATTGCGTAAGTTCGCCGAGGCACATATCCTGCGCGGACTCCGAAAGAATGCGGTTAGCCGCAGGATCCGCGACCTTGGCGCAGAGCCGGAACGCGGTTACGCAGAGGTAGTCGCCGAAAAGCACCGACAGTTCATTGTCCCACCTGGCGTTAAATGTCTGCACATTCCTTCGCATCTCGGCCCCATCAAGGACATCGTCATGCACGAGCGTCGCATTATGCATAAGCTCGACTATGACCGCAAAGTCCAGGTGCTGGTCTTTTATGCCGCCGGTCATTTTCGCGCTGAGAAGCGTCAATACGGGGCGGATGCGCTTGCCGCGGAAATTCATTATATGGGCTGCAAGCTCGGAAAAATGCTCCCCTATAATGCTCAGGGACGATTTCATCCGGTCCTCAACGTTGGCAAGTTCGGTGGAAACAGGCGAATATATTCCGGCTAACTGCATATAAACACGATCCTTAATATTTAATACTTGATTACGGAACCAAATCAAACGGAAAGATATTAACAAATACTATTAAGAATTGCAATGTTTTTTTATGTAAGGCCTCAGTAGAGGTGGCATTTTAACATAGTAGTTATAATAGAAA
The DNA here is from genome assembly GCA_016220095.1 of Planctomycetota bacterium. Taxonomy (GTDB): domain Bacteria; phylum Planctomycetota; class MHYJ01; order JACQXL01; family JACRIJ01; genus JACRIJ01. Next base: position 3,903 of record JACRIJ010000061.1, read on the forward strand.
AAATAAAAGCGTATAGTAGCCCAGCCATTTATGGCTGGGGTTGTATGCCAAAAGCCTAATACTTACGCCATTCATGGCGTTATGTTAAGG
>JACRIJ010000062.1 GCA_016220095.1 Planctomycetota bacterium
GATTTGCCGCTGGATTTTGCGTCGCTTGACTGCTGTTTATCCATTTGTTTGGAAGATGAATTCATGGAATTAGCAGCCTCAGAGGCTTTTTTTTCGGCCTTTTTAAGCGACTCGGAGGTATTCTTATTGGAATCAGCCATTTTATTTGCTTTTTCTTCCATTGAATTAGTCAATTCCTTGGTTTTTTGTTCAAGGTCTTTTTGTTTTTCCGAAAGTTTTTTCCACTTGTCCTTTTCGCCGCTTTCAGCGAGTTCCTTTTTCATGTCTTCCAGTTGTTTGATGGCGTCTTCAAGGGATTTCTCAGCCGATTTCTGGCTGTTCATAGCCTGATTAGGGGTATTATTAGACATGGCCGACTGCGCTTCCTGCATGGAATCAGAAGCCCTCCGGGTCTGCTCGGATGATTCCTTCAAATCCTTGGCCGAGGCCTCGGAAAGTTTTTCCTTTGCCTTTTCAGCAAGTTTATTAAGGTCTTTCGCGATCTCCGCCGCCTCCTTTTTCAAACCGGACTGCTTTTCCGATTGCTTGGAAAGGGCTCCGTTATTGGTTTGAGCAAGCTGTCCCTGCATGTTTTTCAAATCGGCAAGCGCGGTCTTCATATCATCAAGCGCGGAACTCTGGCTTTTCTGCGCATCCTGCGGCTGGTTTTTGCCTATCTGGTCGGACGCCTTTTTCATTTCCTGGGATGCGCTATCGGTATTTTCAGAAGCCTTGGAAAGTTTCTGTGAAACGACCGGATTAGGCGCCTGTTTGGACGCGTTTGACATATCCTTTGAGAGTTCGCCGGTTTCATTCTGCAGGTCTTTTTGCGCGTCCGCGAGTTCTTTCTGCAGGTCCGCGTTATTTTCTTTTACGGCCTTGGCCAGTTTTTCAAGTTTCTCTTTCGTACCCTTCAAAGAATCCTTGGCCTTATTCTGTTTTTCCTGCGCAATGGAAGGCAGGTCGTCTTTCAAATCGTTCTCCGCCTGCATCATGTCATTAGCGCTTTGAAGCAGGGCCTTGCGGGCGTCCTCCATCATCTTTTCCAATTCTTTTTTCTCGTCCGAAGGAAGCGGCGTATCTTTAAGGTCCGCGAGGAGTTTTTTCGCGGCCTGAAAGATATCGTCCTGATTTTTAGCCAATTCAGGGGTTTTCTGGGAATCTGAATTGCTCTTTGTCTTTTCATTAAGCAGGTCCTGGGCCTTCTGTATCTTGCCTATTTTCTCCAGGGCGCCGTCAATATCCTTTTGGGCGGTTTCCATGGCCGACGTATCGCCCATCAATTCTTCCTGCTTTTTTATAGCCTCGTCAAGCTTGTTTATCAGGGCGGCGAGTGACTTGAGCTCGGGTGAAAGCGAATTGTTCGTTTCCTTTGAAATCTCCTGCTGTTTTTCAAGCGCGTCCCTCAGCTGGTCTATCTTCTGATTCACGTTGTTCAATACATCGTCCTGGGGGTTTTTGTTCATCTGCTCATTCAGATTCTCCTGCTCTTTTATAAGTTGTTCGGCGGCTTCTTTCATGTCTTTAAGGTCGTTCGTCATGTCATTCAGGTCTTTTGTTTCTTTGAACAGCTTATCTTCCTTATTAAGAAGCTGGGTCACGTCTTCCATCATCTTTTTAATCGTATCGAGTTTCTTCTCAAGTTCCTTGGGGTCAACCCTTTCTTCAAGCAGGGCGAGAAGGGTTGTGAGATCGCTTTGTATCTCCAGGGTCTTTTCTATGGCAATGCCGGTCTGAGGTAGGTTATTTATGGGTTCAAGGAGCTTTTTCAATTCGTCTATATTTTCCTTGATAAGCTCCTTTTTCACGACCTCAATGCCTTCGCGGAGTTTCTCCGCGTAATGGGGGTGGGTTTCCTGGATTTTCTGCGCTATGGATTCCATTTTCATGATAAGCCGCTCCACTTCCTTGGCGATGTTGTCGGTTTTTTCCTTGGCGGCCTTGATATTAGGATTGCCGGCATCGGCATACACTATAAGCGATATGCCGGCCAGTACAAGAATTGCGGCAATGATTCTTTGAATTGTAACCATATTCAGATATCCTTACTAAACCAGCGTAAAGTGAACAATGAAGCATGAAGTCCGGAACGAAGCCATAGTCTTAAAGTCAGCAATCAGAAGTCTGCCATAACCTCATGTCATCTAATGATATAGACGCAAAAAACCCGAAAAAGTTTGCTGAAAAATCACTTTATCTTAATAATTGACCGTTGCAGTTCATCGGTCATCTGGATGATATTTTTCAGGAATCTCACGACCTCCTGGTAATCTTCCCATTCTTCAAGTTTTGTTAGAATGTCGTCCATATTATTCAAGACTTCCTGCTGTGACTGCAGGGCGCTGTTCATTTTACCGTTCCTGAGTCCTGCATCGGGCAGAATTGACGATTGCGACAGGAAGTTGGCGGCGGCAGGGGACTCATTGCCGGCTGTTTCACTGAGGATATCCCGGACTTGTTCCAGTTTTTCCATGGTAGCGATGTCCCACAGTTTGTTGTTCACGACATCGCTTATTATTTCAGAAAATTCCTTGGTTTTCCTTTCAAGCCCCTGGGTAATCTTGCGCTGGTCGGAAGTGAAATTCACGAACGCGCTCCTCGCGGTTTCATTAAGCGCGGCCATCTGGGATATGTCGGACTGGAGTATTTCCGTATTCTGCCGGGTCGTATCCTGGAGGCGTTTTAATTTCCGTATTTCTTCCTTAAGCCGCAGAATAAGCTCCTCAATCTTTTGTTCCATCGCGTTCTTTGAAATTACCGTAAATTGAAAGCGCCTTGATTTGGTGATGTTGGGAACTGCCATTCCTTTGGAATCCTCGGCATTATCCTCAGCGATGATCTGGTAGCCGATAATATTGCCTTCCTGCGCCGAAGTTGACGCGATATTGAATTTATAAACCGAATTCATTTTCTTATTGCCGTAAGGTATGCCGTTATGTTCCAGCGTGTAATTGACCGCGTTATCCGGCAGGTCTGTTGCCGCTCCTGCCGATGACTGCGCGTAAAGTTTATAGGATATGCTGATATTCTTTATTCCGAAATCATCGGAAACCTCGGTAACTATCGGTATAACCGCGTTGGAAGTCACGAGTTTGTCAATGCCGGGCTCAACAACCTTGAGCTGGGGCGGGGTATCCATCTCGGCGTTTATAAAATATTTCACCGGATTACGACTTGCTAATCCGTTGGTCGCGACAAGCCTGATTTTATATTCCGAATCCGTAAGCACGGTAAGGGTTCCGGAGAAATGCATCTGATTATTCGGCTGGCCGGAATTAACGGCAGTCATCGGCACGGCCCTGTCATCAGGAGGCCTGCCTATAATAAGTTCGGATTGTTTTATAGGAATGTTGCTCCTGCCGTTTATGGTAACGACAGTGCCCACGGGCGCCTTGATATGTCCGTTCATTTCCGTCATATCCGTCATGCGCGTATAGGAAGGGTAATGATATGCAACGGAAACCTCTTCTAATTCTGGAGGAGGCAGTACCGTTACATTATATAATTCCGACTGATTGTCCCCGGCAAAGATGCGGAATGAAAAGGATTCGGAAACTCTTTCTATGGTGAAATTAAATTCGTCCTCGCCTGAAACCTTAGTCTCATGCGTTTCCGTGCGGCCGATGTCATCAGACGCGTATTCCTCCAGCTCGGCCCTTGACGGCACGCGCCCGCCGATTATTGCCTTGATGGTTATATCGTCGCCTTTGGCAATGACATTTCCCGGCGCCATCTCCACGCCCGTCACAAACGTCCTCCTGGGCCATTGGGCATCGGCGCCGAATATACGTTTGAACCAGATGCCGAAATTCTGCGGATATGCCGCCGCATAAACCGTAATCACCGCGAGAAACACGGTTGCCGTTGCAAGAAACTTTTTGGGTTCCGCGGCTGAAACGACCTTGCTGAAATCAATCTTCCGCGATTCCTCCCCGGCCTTAAGCACGAGCAATTCAACCAACTGCGGCGAATTGAATTTGTCATCCGGCCCTGTGACGCGCGCAAGCTGGAACGCGCTGATAAGCATTTCCTTGAGCTCCGGAAAACGCCTCTCCACAAGCAATATTATGTCATCATCGGTAATTTTTCTTGTAAGCGGATAAACGGCGTATTTATAAAGCGAATATAACAGGATCAAAATGCCTGATATGAGAAACACTATGCGCACATAAGAGGGTATATCGCGCAGGGACCAGTCAATAACGAAGGTGATAATGCAAAACAAACTGAAAACAATCAGTATTTTCGCCAGTCCTTCCATTATATAAAGGTACCTGATCCTTGAGCGCAACCAGCTTATTTTTTCTTCAATAACACTTGTCATTTCATTCAATCTTCATTATTGAATTCCAGGGCCGCCGAGTGGACAGTAAACCTGCCTCTTATATTTGGACTCGAACCCTGCGCCCATATATAGTAGCTTTCTCTCTTGTGATACGCCAAAACCCTTCCGATGTTTGCAATCATTCCCGCATCCGGAGCGCTGAATATTGTAAGGTTCTTTAATTGATTGAACGGGTTTTTTTCGGTAACCAGCAAAGGCAATTCATAGGTGTATTCCGTGCCTGACACGGAAATGCCTTTTTCAGTAAATGCTAATTCCTTATGCGTACTGCCTTTTTCCACGACTTTGGCAGTAACGGCGTTTATCTGCGGGCCGCCGAAAACGAATACCGAATTATTCAAAAGCTGTTCCTCAGTGGCTTCTTCATCGGATATCATCTCAATACCGCGCTCGCTCTGAAGGAATTCCGCGAGTTTTTTATACGCGGCATTTTCCTCTTCGGTGCCTTTCGTGGGATAGACCGATATCTTTTTCTGGTCAGCCAGTGTCAGGTCGTAACACGGAGAAATCTCATAGATTTCAAGCTTCTTAAAGATATGAAATTCGGGGTCTATTATAATCCTCAACGGTTTTGACGGCATTTTGTATTTAAGCAATTTTTTGTCGCCTGTAATGAATACGTAATCGTATGTCTGGTCAGTTTCGGTTTCTATGTAAATAGGAAGCATTACCTTGTAATAGAAGGCGTCTTCGGATTTTTGCCGCAGATGAAGGTCAACCGTATAGAGCTTATTGACTTTTGAGATGTAATTGGGGTCGTTTTCGTATTCGGCTACGCGCACGTCTTCAATGAAAAACCTTGGCGCGCCTTTTCTCCTGAGCCATTGGTCAAAAAACCAGTCGAGGTTTTCGTTGGCGACCTTTTCAAAAGAAGCCTGGATATGGCCCCAATTGGCCCTCTTGCCGCCGCAGGTTGCCGCGAAATCGCGTATCGCGCTGAAGAACGCGTCATCACCGACCAGCTTTCTCAGCATGTGGAATATCATGGCGATCTTGCCGTATCCAAGCACATTATCCTGCTCTGTGGTCTTGCCCATAAAACTGGTTACTTCGTAATCCGTTTCGCGCGTAACCGACATCGTGTATTCGGCGCTGATGTCCGCGCGGTAGTTTATCTGTTCCTGCAAAGGTTCTTCAAGTTCCTTGAAATAATAATTTGACATATACGTCGTCAGGCCTTCGCACCAGTTTCCGCCGCTATAATCAACGAACACATAATTTCCCCACCAACAGTGAAGGATTTCATGACCGAGCCCGCCCGGGCCGGTGTAGCGCTGAGGCATCTTTATGTTATGCGTGCCAAGGAGCGTATAGGAAGGCATGCCGTAGCCGGATGAGAAAAAGTTCTCAACTATGGAAAATGATTTATACGCGTACGGCGATATCAATTTTGAATACAAATCAAGGTATTTCTTGGATGTCTGCACGAAAGTATCCGAATTGGCCTGGTCTTCGGGGAACAGATAAGCGGCTATGCGTATGCCGTTAAAATCCTCTTCCTGCACGACGTACCGGCCGCCGACAAGCGCAAGCTCATCGGATGGATGCGGTGATTCCCATGTAGTAACCCATTTTATCCTGGAATTAGCGGGATGCATCGGCTTTTCGCCGGCTTGGCCGTCTTTTGGCTCTTCTATGGGTTTGAATGCGCCTTCATGCGGCTGTCCATCAGGGTTCTCAGGGGATTCTTCAGCGGTTTCAGATTCCTCTCCGGCGCCGTTGGTCTCATTCAATATGGTCTTGCCAAGGTAACTGCCCTGGCCGATGATTTCCCAGCCTTCAGGCGCTGTAGATTCCACGCGGAATTTCGGAAATGCGTTTTCAGTATTGGGATACCAATATGTAGCGCCGCTTAGATAAATGCCGTCTTCGCAGATTATGCCTGAAGTTTCATCCCCGCGGATGTGCCTGAATGTCTCCACCCTTTGTGGCATGTCATAGATTTCGCCTGAATAAGCGAATTTCAGCGTGATAATATCATTGGTCCTCGCCGGCATGTTTATCTTCAGGCATTTTACCTTAAGCATAAGTCCGGTGCGGTAAACGAGCGGAATTTCAGTCTGGCCGTAAATATCACTGTGCAATGTGTTACATTCCCTGAATTTCAGTTCCGCGCCGTCCATCGTAAGCGAATCAATATTCAGGTTCTTGTTTATCATGAGATGCACGGAATCCGTGAAACGCGGGCCCGTGTAAACAGCCACGGTATCTTCGGCCGTAAGTTTATGCGTTGCCGGGTCAAGATTTATTTTCAGGTCGTGCGATAATATGATGCGCTTATTGTCTTCCATTTTAGCCAGCTCCTCAGGAGAGGGCTCTTTTACGATGTTCTCAGGCGCTTTCTTGTTCTGAGAGAGAACTGTCACAGCGCCGGAAAAAGCCATAAGTAAAACCGCAAAAAACAGGCAATATCTGAATATTTTCATCTGCCAAAAACCTCCAAAAACCGGATTAATTGTATGTGAATTAAGAGATGCTATTATATAAAAATTTTATGAAGTTTCAATATATATTTTGCTTTCCTACGGGAAGTGAATTGTGAAGGCCTGACCCCTTACACGCTCTTAGCGAAGGAGGAAAAATGAAAAATGAAGAATGAAGGACGTACGAAAGAATGGTAGAATACTTCACGAAAATCTTAATTCTTAAATCTAAAATCTTAAATTTTCAGGCCTGACCTCTTACGCTGTTCCGGAGCGGGGCGAAGGGAGTTTGCCAAAAGGTCGCTTTTTCGTTAGACTCCAGACTCCGTCGTCCCTCACGGCTGGTTACTGGTTGCTATTCAATGGGTTCTATTGCCACCGATGAAAAACTTACGGTTCCGTTTGAAACCATTATCCCTACGAGGCACTCAATATCAATGGCGCTCGGGGCTTCAAGGATTTTAATGTTATTCACATCAATGCGCACGGTGTCTGCTGTTATTATCAGCGCCATTTCGTTCCAATCCTGCTTCTTTACGCCTTCCACCTGGGCCTTTTGTATCTGTTTTACCTCGCCGTCACGGTTGATTTCCTGCAGGAAAAAATCGCCGTTTTCATTGATTGAAGCCGCGAAAAATTTCACCGCGTCATCCCTTATCCCGAAAACAACGCCCGCTTTCGTAACCGCGCTTTCAGCCTTCATTTTTATTATAAGCTTATAACAGTTCTTATAGGCATTTTCCTTATGAGCAAGGAATGTCATTCCGCCGAATACCGACTGGCCGACGATTTCAGAACCGTCAACCTTCCAGCTGTCCGGCGAGGAACTGGCCCAGCCTTCAATATCCGTACCGTTGAAAAGTTTCCTGGCTTCCACCTTTTCAGACTTTGCGGCAACTGGCGGTTTTGCCTGTCCTTGCGTTGAATCCGGTTCTTCAAAGGCCTTTCCGGCAAGTTCTTTGTATGCCTTTTTGGCGTCTTCGCTCTGGGGATCAAGGGAGATTATTTCTCTGCAAAGTTCTATGGAAAAAGCCGTCTTATTGGCCTTGCGTGATTTCTCAAGCACCTTGAGGAGTTTTTTGGCATATTCCTTCTGCGCGGGCGCGCAATCCTTAGAAAGTTCGTCAAGCTCCATTATTTTTTTTCCGCTCCGGTCGCGGACAGCGGCAACATCGTCGGAAAGGGCGGTTTTTTTCTCCTGCTTGACTATAAGGTCATAGGCCTTGTTATAGGAGCCGAGCGCCTTGGTATTCATTTTTAGCTTGTAATACGATTCGCCGAGCATGTAGTGCGCGTTTATATTGGCACTGTCAGCGTCAACGGATTTCAGGAATGAGTTCATGGCCTCGGTATAGTTGCCTTCGTCAAAAAACTTCTTTCCCTTGACGTACGCGGTCTGCGATGGGGCGGTCTGGGCCAGGACAGAAAGGGATAGCGCAAATGACAACAATACAATTAAAAAAGTTTTTTTCCTGATCATAATAGTTTGCCTTAAAAATAATACACATCTTGCATATAATATGCATTCATGTGAACAGCCGTTCGTAAACGCCGTTATTCGCACCGAACGTACGCATTAATCTACAATCCGCAGGCCTTTTTGTCAAACAATATTTTTCTCGTAAATCCTGTATTTCTTATAAAGTCTGGAGCCCAGGGAAAGTATGGTGCGGTTCATTACATCATTGTCTTCCAATACCCACGACATCTCCGCTGATTCATAACCCAATTTAAGCCCGGTCGTAATGGTCTCCGCGTATAACACAGCGTCAATGCCGCGCTTCTGGTACTCCTGCACGACACCAAGCGTTATAAGACGCAGGGTCTTAATTTTTTTCAGGCCGAAAAGTATCCTGAGAAAACCGAACGGGAAAAGACGTCCATTGAGCCTTTTCAGGATAAGATTCAGATCCGGAAGTATAAGAGAAAAGCCGGCGGGTTTCCCGCTGACCTCGGCAATGAGCAGAAGTTCAGGAATGACTATCTTCTTAAGGTCGTGCGCGGCAAATGTGAATTCCTCTTCGGTCATCGGCACGAAACCCCAGTTTTTGCTCCAGGCCTTATTATATATTTCCCTTATAATACGCAATTCGGACTCAAACCTGCTCATGTCAATATGGCGTATAGTTATATTTTCGCGCGTTTTTACGCGCTCTACGATGCGGTACATCTTTTCCGGCGGCTGTATGGTCTTATCAACATAAAATGCGTAGAGATCTTTCGCCTTTTGCAGGCCGCATTGTTCAAAGAGCCTGAGGTAGTATTGCGGATTATACGTCATCATTATAACCGGAGGCGAATCAAATCCCTCAATAAGCGTGCCGCAGGTTTCGTTGGTGGAAAAATTGCACGGCCCGCGCATTACGGACGTGCCTTTGGATTTCAGCCATGTTTCAGCGGCATTAAGCAAGGCCTGGGCTGTGGGAAACGAATCAATGCATTCAAAGAAACCGAAGAAACCGGCCTTTTCATTATGAAATTCGTTGTGGAGGCGGTTTACTGTAGCGGCTATGCGGCCAATGATTTTGCCGTTTTTCATGGCGAGAAAGAGTTGTGAATCGGCATGCTTATGATAGGGGTGAATGGACGGGTCAAGGAGTTTTTTCATGTCGCCAATCAACGGCGGTACCCAATAAAGGTCGTTCTTATAAACGTCCCATTCAAATTTAATGAACCGTGCGCAATCAGAAGAAGATGTTATAGGAGTTATCTGCATAACACGAAAATTAATAATTAAGAATTTATAATATTCTGAAGCATACCAATACCGGATGTTTTTAGCAAGATTTTTTATTTAGAATCCTATCAGAATTCTTGCTTTTTTTCAGGAAAAATTAGAATACATTTGAGTTCCTTGGAGAGTTTTAATGTGACCAACAAACCCGAACGCAACGATCCCTGCCCGTGCGGGAGCGGAAAAAAGTACAAAAAATGCTGTCAGCCTGAAATCCGGTCCGACATCGACGGCATAGTCCCGGCCGACATGAAGACAAACACTCCACTTGACGCATACATGACACTCTTAAACCGTCTCATACAACATGTAAATGATACGGCGGAATATGACAATGAAGCGAAGGAGTTCATATTATTTGAGCAAAGCATATCCAATAAACTCCCAACAGGCCCGGAATCGGGCATCAGCGATGGACTCTATATGGGATGGATGTATCTTGACTGGAAATTTGGATTAAGAATGGAAACCGCGGGCGAACGTTTTCTTGGCTCAACGGAATTCAAAATGATGAGCGGAAAATTCCAGACTCTTGCCGGTCAGCTTGTGAAAACCTATTGCGCTTTCTATGAAATAGTAGAAACGGGAAAGAACTGGGCAGTGCTTGAGGAATTAGTCACGGGCACGAAATGGAAATTGAATACAATAGACGATCCGGAAGAACATAATCCTGTCATAGGCGACATATGGTTCTTACGTCTTGCAGGCCCGCCAGAGAGTTGCTATATGATGATGTCACCTTACATATATACTAATAACAATAAAGAATCCATAGTTAATTCCACAGCCATGCTTAAGAATGCTTTTATTCAATCACTGGAACAGAGCATTCCACCCGGGGAATTTTTCAGAAAATTCTCCAAAGAAGCCATAATCTTTTGGATTGGGCAGATTTACGGGCATGATATTACCGATTTACTGCGAGAAAAACCTATTGCGGAAAAAAACATTCCTGAACTGAGAAATACCGACAGCGAACCTCTGCGTTTTTCCGAAACATATTTCAGGATACTTCAGCCAACAGGCATTGCGGAAAAGCTTTCCGGAGTCAGGGACATTAATTATGACGAGCAAAATAAAATATGGGTGTGGTTCGAAAAGGGCAACAAAAGTATTCCGTTTTTCCCGACGACTACGCTCGGCACTTTCCGTATTGAAGGCGGATGCCTTATCACGGAAACGAATTCCGTTGAAAGAGCGCTTAAATTAAAGGGAAAACTCGTAAAAGCGCTCGGCAGCAGCATTGCCTATGAAAAAATTGAAGCGAAGGATTTCGGTTCAATGCCTCCAATACCGGAAGAGAAAAAAGCGGAAATAGAGCAATCACAACGGGAACTGATGGCCAACCCCAAAATCCGGGAAGCGCTTAATAACTATATAGACACTTATTATTTTGATAATTGGATAAATCTGCAACTTCCGGGATTAGGCAATAAGAGCCCTGCGGATTTGCTTGAAACGGAAGAAGGCAGGAAGAAAGTCGCGGGCTTAATTGACCATATGGCAACTTTAACCGCGCATATCAAGAAAAGCGATCCATTCTATTTTAACTTTGACAGACTGCGCAGAAAACTCGGATTGATAAAATAAAACTCCATTTATTTCGATTGTATACAACTTGTTGACAACTTTGAATTTTAATTGTATAATGAAGCTGTCTATAAAGGAGAGTTTTCAGGCATGAATACTATTAGTGATCTGATATTGAAACTGGCATCGCGAAAAGATACGGTCAGGGTTTCAGACATCACAAAAACAACCGGTTTTTCAAGGGCGTATATCGGCAGGTTTTTCAAAGAACTGCAGGATGAAGGAAAAATTGCATTGCTCGGCTCGGCAAATACGGCGCGCTACGTACTCTCTTCGCCGAGGCAACTCGAACTCATGAAAAAAAAGATACTGGCTGTGCATCGTTTATTGCGTAACCATGACGTTTCCGAGGATATTATTCTCAAGGATATTTACAAAAACACCGGAATCTTGGCCGGATTGCCGGAAAACATATCGCATATTGTTGACTATGCATTCCTTGAAATGCTGAATAATGCCATTGAACATTCGCAATCCAAAAGCATAGATATTGTCATGAAAAGGAACGACTCAGGGATTCACTTCGCCATTACCGATAAAGGAATAGGCATTTTTGAAAATATCATGCGAAAAAGAAGCCTCGGCAGTCACATGGACGCAATACAGGATTTGATTAAGGGGAAACAGACTACATCGCCGGAATCTCACAGCGGACAGGGCATTTTTTTTACATCCAAAACGGCCGATTTATTCATCATCCGGAACATAAACAAAAAGCTTATTTTTGACAATTCAATACAAGACATATTGGTTAAAAATGGAAGCACTATCAAAGGCACGAAAGTTTTTTTCTCAATAAGACTTAACTCCCCAAAAGAGTTAAACGCAATTTTTAATGAATATACCGATGATAACTATGACTTCAGCAAGACCAGTATATCCGTAAAACTCTTTAAAAAAGATGTTGACTACCTCTCAAGATCGCAGGCCAGGCGCATTATAACGGGCTTAGATAAATTCAAAACAATAATTCTGGACTTTGCCGGCGTAGATACCGTAGGCCAGGCATTTGCCGATGAAATTTTCAGGGTTTGGCAATCTTTTCACCCGAATATCAAAATAACCCATAAGAACGCCTGCGAAAATGTCCTATTTATGATAAAACGAGCTCTGCATGCGAATTGATTCACAACTTAGTATACGACTTGTAGACAACTCTTGAAAACTACAATGGCATAAAGTTGTCAACAAATCAGCGTGGATGCGTTAAACGTATAATGTTTAATTAGGCAATTGATTATGAAAATGAACTCTTCAGAAAACAAAAACGCCCGCGAACTCATCCGCATGGGAATACGCGAGGATATCGGCAGGGGGGACATCACAAGCAATCTCCTATTCCCGCCTTCGCTGAAATGCAGGGCGCTGATAAAAACCAACCAGCACGGGATGCTTGCCGGCGCGGCTGTGGCAGAAATGGCATTTAAGGCAATTGATAAAAACCTCAAAGTCAAACTCCTTAAAATGGACGGCGACCATCTGCATGAACAGGATATCGTGCTTGAGGTGTCCGGAAATGCCCGCTCCATACTTACAGCCGAACGCCTGGCGCTTAATTTCCTGTCACGCCTTTCAGGCATCGCAACCCTAACGCATCATTATTTCCATGAAATCATGGATTCCGGCGCACAAATACTTGACACTCGCAAAACCGCACCGGGCTGGCGCGCGCTGGAAAAATTTGCCGTACGCTGCGGCAGGGGCGTTAACCACAGAATGGGGCTATACGACGGTATTCTTATCAAGGACAACCACCTCGCGCTCGTGCAGGCAAATTCCGGGCTTAAGGAACTGCAAAAAAAGATCCGTAAATTCAAATCAACCAACGAGAAAACTTTCGTGGAAATTGAGGTGCAAAACGATAAGCAACTGGATTGGGCGCTTGCCTGCAGGCCTGATATTATTATGCTTGATAATTACCGGCCTGAAGGCGCTGAAAACGCGGCAAGAAAAATCAGAAATCGTAAATACAGAAAAATATTCGTTGAAATATCCGGCGGCATAACCCTGGGCAATATCAGGGAATACGCCAAAACAGGCGTTGACAGGATATCCGTCGGAGCGCTGACGCACTCGGCACAAATATTGAATTTCTCTATGGATATAAAAAAAATGGAGAAGGGAAAATGAAAAAGGAAAAAGGAACGTCGGACGCAAACTCCGGACTCAAGCCCCAGGACTTAAGACTCCGTTTTGTAGTATTACAGCATACCGATTCCATGGGCGTTCATTATGATATAATGCTTGAAAAAGAAGGCGCATTGGAGACATGGAAGGCCATGAACCCGCCGAATTATTACGCCTGCCACCCGTCTTTCGCGCAAAAGATTGCCAACCACAGGACCGCGTATCTTGATTATGAAGGCGAAATATCCGGAAACCGCGGCAAGGTAACGCGTTGGGATAAAGGAACATACAGAATAATTGAACGGACAGAAAACCGTCTGACAGTGTACCTGACGGGACAAAAAGGGAGTGGAACCTTCAATTTTATCCGAAGACCCGTAAAAGACGACGAAAACGCGTGGATAATACAACGATGCTCGTAACCAAAGAAGGAAGAAGGAAAAATGAAGAATGAAGAACGACGATGAAAAGTGCGGGGAGGCTCCGCGGGAAACAGTCCATCATCCGCTAAAACCGACCGTAGTAACCCCGTAACCCCCAAACTCCGTAACTCCTAAACACCGTAACCCCTAAACTCCTTAACCCCTAACTCCTTAACCCCTTAACTCTTAGTAATCTTCAGTCGCTAAAATGACGATTATGAAACTGCGGTAAAGAGAACGATAACTAATGTTTTTTGAAAGGTCAAAATATGAAATATTTTCTGGTTGTAATTTGTATTGTTTCAGCAACAGGGTGCTGTCTGCCGTGCGGTCCATGCACATCGCAGGGAGATATCACCGGAAATGCCTTATCCTCATCGGCAGATACCGTCAAACCTAATTCCAAATTGACGGATGAACTCGCAATCATTTACGGCGAAAAAGCGCCTGCTGTTTCCGAGCAACCGCCCAGCGCCTCGCAGAGTTATACCGTTCAAAAAGGCGATAATATATACGAAATCGGCAGGAAATTTCATATACCCCCTAAATCCATCATATCCGCAAACAACCTTGCAGACCCTGGCAATATCAAAACAGGGCAGAAACTGCTTATACCGGGTTCCAACGGCGAAACACCGGCTTTAACCGCCCCTTCGCCCGCATCTGCTCCCGCGAAAATAGCGCCGCCGTCAAACCTGCAGGTATCAAAAAACGGCTATACGTGGCCTGTTGACAACGGCTGGGTGCTTTTCAACAACGGTTCCGACGGAATCTGCCTGAAAGCGCCCGAAGGAGCCAATGTCCGCGCAGTCAACGCAGGCACAGTAAAATTTGCCTCCGAAGCTCTGCAGGGATTCGGAAAAACCGTCATCATTGAGCACTCCAATAATGTATTGTCACTCTACGCGTACAACTCCCAATTAACAGTCAAGCAGGGCGATAAGGTGGAACGGGGCGCTACTATCGCAATCGCAGGCAACTCAGGCAGGGCTACGTCAACGCAGACTCTTTTCAGGATGTTCAAGAATTCCAAACCCGCAAATCCGATGAATTATTTACCGGAAAGATAGCCGAGATTTGAGATCTGCGATCTGAGATTTGAGATACGTGGAGCCGAGATCCGTTTCCCGTTGCCCGGTTCCCGTTTAAACGAACTGTCGGAAATGAACACCGTCCATTTTCTTCATTAATTTACTTGCAAATACCGCGATAAATACCTATAATTCCGTCATGCCTATTTATGAATTCAATTGCTGTAAATGCAGGAAAAAATTTGAATTGCTTATCCGCAGTTCGGACAAATGCAAACCCGTATGCGTACATTGCAACAGTAAAAAGTTAGAACGGCTTTTATCGGGTTTCGCAATAGGCGGCGGCAATTCAGGCGGCAGCTCTTCGTCCAAATCATGTTCCGGATGCAGTTCATCCTCGTGCTCGTCGTGTCGGTGATGCTACGTAGTAGCGAGTAGCGAGCAGTGAGGGACTAAAACGATGAACTGGACGAGGGGGAAAAGAACTGCGAGTCGCAACTACACTGCGCCTGTCGCATTCCAACATAAAACGAAGTTCTTAAGTAATTATGAGGTTTATTTATGGATACATTATGGGCTCCTTGGCGGATGAAATACATCAAGACAGTGAATAAAGCCGGCTGTTTCCTGTGCGCTACGGCACGAAGCCGCGCAGACAAAAAAAACCTTATTCTGTACAGGGGCAAAAAGGCATTCTGCATAATGAACAAATACCCCTACAATAACGGGCATCTTCTCATATCACCGTACAGCCACAAAGGCGATTTGAATCAGCTTACGGACGACGAAATACTTGAAACCATGAAAATACTCGGAAAGATGGAAAAGGTATTGCATAAAACCGTAAGGCCCGACGGTTTTAACATAGGCATAAACCAAGGCAGGGTGGCAGGCGCGGGCCTGGTAGGGCATTTCCATATCCACATAGTCCCGCGCTGGAACGGGGATACGAATTTCATGCCCGTATGCTGTTCCACAAAAATAGTCTCACAGGCATTGGATGACTTGTACACACAATTGCTTAAAACAATGAGCGCGCGATAATACGTTGAACTTTCTGCAAACCCGTGCGTTTATACATCCAGGCATGAAAAAGAATTTTTCAATATTTATTATTACTTTCATACTGGGGTTCGGCATTATAATGCTGAAACACTACGTAACGCATGACAATCAAGGCGTCACGGACAAACCGGCGTCCGCGGTGCAAGAATCGGTCACACCTGCAAAACCAAATCCAACCGCGCCATCGCCAATTGTACAAAAGACATCTTCCGGCTCAGAAACCCTTATAGGCATTAATTCATCCCTGCATTGGCTCGCGCGCCATCAGAGCCCGGACGGGCAGTGGGACAGCAACGGTTTTACCGGGATGTGCAAAGGCACGCCATGCACGGAAACAGGCGTGCCGGAATACGACATTGGTTTGACCGGATTATCGTTACTGGCTTTTCTTAACAACGGTTATACACACCTGTCAAGAGAGACATATAGCGGCATAAAATACGGCGAAGTTATCAAAAAAGGGTTAAAATGGATAATCGCCCAGCAAAAAGACGGCGGACGTATAGGAGAAAACGGACTGATATTAAACCATTGCCTTGCAACTTTGGCATTAGCCGAGGCATACGGCATGACTGAAAATCAATTAATTAAAGACCCGGCGCAAAAGGCGATAGATTTTATTGTCAATTCCCGGGATCCCGCTGGCAACTGGCTGGATACTCCTCATCATAACAAAAGTGAAGATATTCTCATTGCCTTTTGGGCAATTATGGCATTAAAAGAAGGGCAGATGGCCTGTTTGGAAGTGCATACTTCGTCACTTGAAACAGCCTTAAATTGGATTGAAACAAACGCAGGCACGTCTCCAGAGGATACGGCCATCCTGATGTGCTGTAATATGCTTGTAAAACGTGACCGAAGCGGTGCTTTTCTTGAAAACGGCGCAAAACTGCTTATCAGCAGTTTCCCGACGCAAGACGCGCAATCGTTTAAGAAAACAGGAACTGCCGATTATTTTTTCTGGTATTCAGGTAAGATGGCTATGTATTATTATATGTCTTCTGATAATCAAGGCTCTCTTAAGGAATGGGAAAAGGCCTATTATAATGTTTTCACCTCTGAAATTAATGATGATGAAACTTCATGCCTCTACGGAAGTTACAACAGCGGGATTGACATAGGGAGCAAGCAGGGCGGAAGGATATATGCCACTGCCATAACTGTTATGACACACGCGATTCATTCTATATACCCTCATGTCTTCTCAGGCACTAAAAAGAATCCGGATTGATGCCTATTGATAGAGGGGAAGACGCACGTACGATTTATATTATCTCAGACTGGAAAATGAAAAACACACGAATGTCTAATTCTTAACCACAATTCTCTTAATCTCAATTGCCTTGCCTGTTGCGGCGTCAATAGCCGCGATTGCCCCGGATATGCGAACATCGCCTTCTGCCACGTCAAAAGTAGTAGGCATTGATGTTATAAGCGTATGAAGCACTTTATCAACCCTTCGGCCGATTACGGATTCATAGGGCCCGGTCATACCCAAATCGGTTATATACGCGGTTCCCTGCGGGAGGATTGTTTCATCAGCCGTTTGTATATGGGTATGCGTGCCGAATACAAACGAAACCCTGCCGTCCAGGTACCAGCCCATGGCAACTTTTTCAGAGGTAGCTTCCGCGTGAAAATCGCAGATGATAATCCTTACGGAGGCCGGTATCTGTTCAAGAATATCATCCGCAGTCTTGAAAGGGCAGTCAATGGGTTTCATAAAGACCCTGCCCTGAAGATTCAGCACCGCGACCTGAATGCCCTTAGCGGTATCATACACGGCAAAGCCCCGGCCCGCCGCCTCTAAGGGATAATTTGCAGGCCTTAACAGGCGCTGGTCTTTTTCTATGACCGGTATGATCTCTTTTTTCTTCCAGATATGGTCGCCGGTCGTGACGCATTGTATGCCATAGGACATCAACTCGTTGAAGATTTCCGGGATGATGCCGGAACCGCCCGCGGCATTCTCCGCGTTAACAATGCAGAAATCCACTTGTTCGTTCTTTAACAGGGCCGGCAGGTGCTTTTTCATTACATCTCTGCCGGGGCGTCCGACCACATCACCAAGACACAATATGCGAAAAATCATTTTTTATCCTGTTATTCCGTAAAGGCGCGGCTTCCGCGCCCCATACATAAAAAAAATTATCTGGCATATTCCACTATGCGCGTTTCCCTTATCAGGGTTATTTTTATTTCGCCGGGGTAATTCAATTCCTTTTCTATTTCATTCGCGATATCCCTTGCGAGGACTGTTGAACCCTTATCATCAACCTTAGCGGCATTGACAATAACGCGGATTTCCCTGCCTGCCTGGATTGCGAAAGCGGACTCCACGGCCGGAAAAGACGTCGCGATGGATTCAAGACGTTCAAGACGTTTGATGTATTTTTCCAGTGTTTCCCTGCGTGCGCCGGGCCTTGAGGCTGAAATAGCATCTGCCGCCATGGTAATCACAGTGTAAGCGAACAGAGGATTTGCGTCGCCGTGGTGGTTTTTGCCGGCGTCAACGACTTCAGCGGATTCGCCGAACCTCTTCAGCAATTCCGCGCTTATGTCAGGATGCGGACCTTCCATTTCCTGGTCCACGGCCTTGCCTATATCGTGCAGTAATCCGCACCTGCGCGCGATTGACACGTTATAATGCATTTCAGAAGCTATCATAGCGCAGAGCTGCGCGACTTCTATGGAATGCTGAAGCGCATTCTGTCCGTATGAAGTCCTGTATTGCAATCTGCCCAACAGCGTGACAAGTTTCGGATGCAGGTTGTGTATGTCCATTTCATAACATACCTGTTTGCCCACCTGTTGTATGCTGTCTTCAATTTCCTTTTTGGTCTGTTCAACGAGCTCTTCAATGCGCGCGGGATGGATCCTG
Source organism: Planctomycetota bacterium (assembly GCA_016220095.1). GTDB lineage: Bacteria > Planctomycetota > MHYJ01 > JACQXL01 > JACRIJ01 > JACRIJ01. The sequence goes on from JACRIJ010000062.1 coordinate 18,598, forward strand.
CCGTCAAGGATAAGCTTTTCCATTGAACGTTTGGCCATTTCCCTTCTGACGGAATCAAAACCGGAAATGACTATTACGCCCGGGGTATCGTCAACGATGACGTCCACGCCGGTAGCCTTTTCAAACGCGCGTATATTCCGGCCTTCCCTTCCTATTATGCGGCCTTTCATATCTTCGCTTGGCAGGTCAACCGTAGATACCACGTTCTCAGCCGTATATTCAACCGCACAGCGCTGTATGGCCATGGTTATGACTTTTTTGGCTTCTACATCAGCGGTTTCCAGCGAAATATTCTGGTATTTTTGAATCAACGCGGCTGATTCGGACTGGAGTTCCTTTTCAAGTTTTTCAAGCAGTATTTTTGTAGCATCTTCCTTGGTAAGGCCGGAAATGCTGTGGAGGGCTTCTTTTTCTTTTTCAATTGTTTTGGCAACTTCGTCTAAACGGGCCTTCAAATCCGTGTCCTTGTCCTGGACGTTTTTCTCCTGGGTTTCAAGGGTCTTTTCCCGTTTTTGCATCATTTCGGCTTTTTTATCTATAGCATCTTCGCGCTTGATAAGACGGCGCTCAAACTGCTTTAAATCCTCTTTGACCTCCTGGGTTTCCCTTGCAAAAGCCTCACGGCGCTTGTAATCAGATTGTTTCGCGGCAACCTCGGCTTCTTCAGTAATCTTTACGGATTTAGCCTCGGCCTCCTTGATAATCGCTTCAGCCTTTTTCTTGTTAAGCCCGAAAACAACGGAAGCTATAACAAAAGAAATCAAACCGCCTGCAATTAAACCACCGATCCCAAAATAGTATTGTATAGGCATATATGTAATCCCCCTTTCAAAACAGGGTTAGCAAAATTATAGTACAGTACGGATTGCCTATGGGACCGGGTTCTTAGACTTGAGAGAGTGTGTGACAGATTAAATGATATTCATCCAACAATTCTAATTATAATATACGTCAGGGAAAATGCAATCAATCGGATATAATGTATCCCTTAAACGAAGATTGTGCGATTGATTCTTACCCAAACATCCTTTTGAAGATAGACTGTGGGCCTCATCGTTACCCTGTCTTATTGTTGGTCTAATTGTCATAATTTGTGTTAATAAAAAGACGGCTATAATACGGACGGCTGTCCGCATCCGCCGGCTTTTTTCTACTTTAGGTCTCTCTAAGAACACTCAGCCCATTTATCAGGACTGTACCGAAAATCTATATTTTATCCATTATCAGGTTTATTAAGACCTGTTGGTGTCTAAATTTAATACAAGTATATCATAAAAAAAGCTTTTTGTCAAGTTTTTGAAAAATTTTTCTAAAATTACCATTTTTACGGATATTAACGAAAAACGACTAAATAGCAATCAGGAAGCAATAATCCGTAATTCGTGTGAATTAGTGGTTCGCAATACGCGGCGCGCGTCCGCTCTTTGCGATTAATCATACGTCGTCAGACTATAAACTAAACAGCGCTCTTGTATTTCGCTAATACGGTTTCGGGTATCGTTTTATAGAATTCCAGAGCATATATGCATAGATCCGCGTATTCCTCCGGCTTTATAAGCCTCGGGAAATAGAATACCAGCGCGTTACCGGCCATTTCCATGCAGGGCGTCTTCGTGCGCGCTAAAAGGTATTCCCTCACCTCAGCGGACAGGAATTCCAATGCGAATTCTTTGTCGCCTTTTATGTAATACCTGCGGTTGAATTCCTCAGATTCAAACTGAATATCTCCGTACCCGAATACGCCGGCAACCTTGTCAAAAAACCCCTCGGTCCTCAATAAAATGTACTTGAATTTCTGTTCCGGCACCGTAAGAATGCAGACTGAATTCCAATGCGTACTGCTGTTCTTCCCGGAGCCTTCGGTATATCTGTAGTCAAATAATTCCATCGCGAATTTGTCCATATTGCCCCTCAGGACGTTTTTCGCGGTGCGCGAATGGCCTTTCTGGAACAACGTGATAAAGGGATAGGCCGCGTTCATGGCCGCGGACTTCGTATCGGAATACGAAAGCCCGAACTGCTGGGCGGCCGCAATCATGCCTTGCCTGCGCTTCTTGTTGGCATATATGCTGTACGCAATGCCTATAATGACAAATACGCCAAATCCGAAAAAAATAAAAAACAGCTCCATATTCCTTTTCCTTAGAAACTAAGCCTTAAACTTCCATGTTTCTTACGCAGAAGTTATGGTTCTTAACAAATAAAAACTCTAAGCACGAAACCCTAAACTATAAACAAATTAAAAGCACCAATGCTCAAATAACCGAAACCCGGCGTTCAGCATGTTTGGAGAAATGGTAAAAAAAACTGTTTTCTCTTTTGGTATTTTTAATTCTTATTTCATAATTTTCAATTAGTCGTAAGCTCCACCTTGACCGCTTTTCGCACCGCGTCGTCCTCCACTTCAAAGAATTCTTCCGGCAGATACCCGAACAAATTGGCTATTATATTTGAAGGAAACATCTGCGCCTTATTATTATAATCGCGCACGTTGCCGTTGAAAAACCTACGCGCCGCGGCTATCTTATCCTCGGTGTCCACGAGTTCCTGCTGGAGTTTCAGGAAATTTTCGTCCGCCTTTAGTTCCGGATATTTTTCAACAACGGCAAAGAGGGTTTTTACCGCGTTCAACATCCGGCCTTCGTCAGCCGCCTGGCTGGCGTATCTGCCGGTATTGGCCAGGGCCTGATCGCGGGCATTGATTACCTTTTCAAGCGTTTCCTTTTCGTGTTGCGCGTATCCTTTCACGGTGTTGACAAGGTTGGGAATGAGGTCATACCGCCTCTTTAACTGCACGTCTATATCGGCCCATGATTCTTTGATGCTGTTTTTCAGGCCTACAAGCGAATTGTACATGGCCATGACAATCACAAGGCAAAGCAGTGCGATCCCGCCTGCTATTACAAGCACTAATTCCATAATCACCTCTTAAAAGCAACGAGTTTACCCTGGCAGTACTGAGGATCACTTCGCCACGGCTCAGTGCAAACATAGCGAAGTGAGCTTGGCGAAGAGCAGGGAACGCAGTATCGCTGACGCTCGCAGTATCGTTGCGACTCGCAGGAAACGCAGAATCACCGCGGTTCGCACCAGGCGTTCGCTCTTCACGGCTTCGCTTGCACTAAACAAAGGAAAATGCGCCTTCGCGGCAAAAATACGTTACATTTCGCTTTTCAAATAATGCGGTATAAGCTTATAAAACTGCAGTGAAAATTCGCACAGGGGCACGTATTCCTCCGGCTTAATTATCTCGTTAAAATAAAAGGCCATGTGCCTGCCGGATATTTCTATTTCAGGGATTGCGCCAATCCCGAGAAGAAATTCTATCATCTGCGGGTGGATGACGTCATAAGCAAACTTCCTGTCGCCGGATTTCACATAGTACTTATTGCTGAATTCCTTTGACTCAAAATCTATATCGTCAAACCCGACCGCGCCGGCAATCCTGTCAAGAAAACTTTCAGTCCTGATAAACAAGGGCTTGAAAACCTGCGCCACCGTCAAAACGCAAACCGAATAATTATGCGTTGTCTTGTCTTTGTCCGAACCTGTCGTGTATTGATAATCAAATAAATCAACATTGCACCCGTCTTTACTGCCGCCGAGCATATGTTCGGCTTCGCGTGAAGAGCCCCGTTGAAACAGGCCTATTTCGCCGTATGTATCGTCATTAATATCAGCGGACTCTTGCAGGTAAGACAACCCAAGCCGTCCGGCCGCCGCAACCATGTCTTTGCGCCGTTGTTCCGAGGCGTAATAGGCGTACACTGCTATCAGTATAATTACGGCAAAAATTATTGCGAAAATAAATATTTCCATTATTATATCTCAACTATCCTGCTGAACCCTTCAATTGCCAGTGGCGCCGTGTGCGCGGTGATTATTATAGTAACATCCGGAAAATCTGTCAATATGTTTCTAACGATCATTTCGCCTCCATCCACGCCTGCGACAGGCTCGTCCAGCAGGATTACCGGCGCGGGCTTCAGGAGCGTCCTTGCGAGGCATACGCGGCGCTGTTCGCCCCTGGAAAGCAGACTGCCTTCCTCGCCAACTTGCGCGGCCAATCCCCCTGGCAGGCGGGCTATGATTTCATCAAGGCCTGTCAGGACGCATACGCGCCTTACGTCATCGGCCTTAGCGCCGGAATTGCCGTATATTATGTTGTTCAAAACAGTATCATTAAACAGGATGTTCTCCTGCGGCAGGAACGCGATGTTAGAGCGAACGTGCGAAACAGGCAGATCCAGGATGTCCCGTTCATCAAGGAATATCCTGTTTTTTTCGGGTTCCTCCAGGCGCGCAAGAAGATTCAGCAAGGTAGTCTTGCCATGGCCGTTAGCACCGGCAAAAACGATTTTTTCGCCGCTCTTTATGTGCATTGAAATGTTTTCCAATACCCGCCTCTCCGGCACGTACGAAAAGCCCAGGCCATCAATCCTGATATTCCCCTGCATAGGCGGCAGTATGACCTCAACGGCCTGCGGTTCCTCTTCAATGGCAAGGATTTCATTAATCCTCTCTACTGACGCCGCGAGGTTCTGCAATACGTAATTGGCCCTTGACATCTCCGACAAGGGCAGATAATAGAATGAAAGGTATGTCACGAAAGAAACCAGGCCGCCCGCAGTTAGTCCGCCGTATATTGATTTTATTCCGCCCAAAAGGGTTATCATTAGTATGCCCGTAAATACCGTCAGGTTTATAAGCGGATAAAACCTCGCGAGATAGCTCTCAAGTTCAAGCTTATCCCGCACGAACGATATATGCTGTTTTTTGAATTTTTCCTGCTCGCATCCGCCGGTATTAAATAATTTTATTACTTTCAGGTTGTTTATATTCCGCATGAAAAGCGACTCTGTATCCGAATATCCCTGTTTGACCGCAGGCGTAAGCCGCCTGAAATGCCGCGTAAAATAGAACACGATAAACGCGAATACCGGGATTGGAATCAGCGTAAACAGCGCCAATTTATAATTAATAATGAAGAGAATGCATGTTATGGCAACAAAAGAAAATGGGGCGAGGAGCAGGGCGCCGAGCCCGCCGGACGCGGAAAAAAACATGTTTTCAAGCAGGCTTGCGTCGTCAAAAGCCCTGCATGAAACCTGCGCAGGCGCCAAATTTTTTATACGCCCCAGCCTCGCGTTAAGCACCTTCCGGTGCAATTTCAGGCGCATATTCAGGGCAAATCTCTGGCCCGCGGCAGTGCTGTAGTATTGCCTCAGATACGAAACCGTAAAATTAATGATTTCAATTGTAAAAAGAATGAAGACGCAAAAAGACAGTAGTTGTACTTTTTCAGCAAGCGTATTCTTAACGGAAGATGTAAGAATATCAACAATCATGCCGGCGAGCCATGGGGTTGCGAGCAGGGGAATGGCGGAAAATACGGTCAAAAGCGTGATGATAAGGATATGTTTTCTGAAGCCCGAAAGGTGCGGCCTTAGAATCCTGAATGCATTAAATACGGCGGAGAAAGGGCGCTTGGAAGAGGTTCTGTCATAGAGGACGTAACCGCCTTCCGGATTTTCAGCGCCGCCAAACTCAGCTTGTCCTTCTGTTGCCATATCGCAACGAATTATAACATAAGAGACGGGTTTGTCAAGGAGTTTAAGAGTTGCGGGGTTTAGGGCTGTGGAATTTGAATTCTGTAGGGGTGAACCTGTGTGTTCACCCTATTAAAGAATTTAAGATCTTAGGTTTAAGAATTAAGATTTTTCATTAGATTTCCGAAAGGTCTACTGGGATTTAATGACTGGATGATTTGCGATTTGACGATTGGGACGTGCAAACGCGTTATCGCAAATCGTCAAGTCATCCAGTCGCCAAATCGTTAAATCAAAAAAGCCCTGCGCCATATTCCTATGTCACAGGGCTTATTTAATTCTTATAAATGTCCGGTCTCATATCAACTCCGGACTCTGAAACTCTTTAGTCTTTGTTGATAACCTTGATTTCCCTAACGTAGAACACATTTGCCTTCCATTGTTTATCGTAAACCATTTCGCCTTTCAGGCCGACAAACTTGAAAAGGTAATTGCCGAGATTGATGTTGGCATCCTTAGTCTTCAGGTAAAAGAGGAATTCCTTGCCTTTGGTAAGCGTATATTCCGCGGGCCTGTCAAGGAGAAGACCGACATCTTCAACATAACCGGTGGCATCAAACCTTGGTGGGTCAAGCTTCGGAAGACCATTATCGGCTGGGCGTATTTCAATTATATCAGGCATACTGTCTTTAATAGATTTCAATTCATCCAGCATAAGCTGAAGCTTCTTTACGCCTTCCAGCTTTGCGACGGCATTGTCTTTAAGTTCGCCGTCGGAGGTGTTTTTAGCGACTTCTTCAAGCGCGCTTATCGCAGGTTTATAATCGCGTTCAGTAGATACCTTCTGGTCTTCCTGGTCAATTATCTTCAGGGCTTCATCATATTTTTGTTTGGAAGTCTTTTCCTTTTCAATCTGTTCTTTTTTCTTCTTGATATTGACTGCGACTTCGCCTTCAAACGCCTTTGAATACATGATATACTTTGCGGAAATCCAGCATTCGGTATTGACCGTAGGCGCTTTTATCTTGACCCAATCAGGGTCATTGCCGTCAATGACGTCAACTTTTTCACCCTTGCTGAGCGTACCGCAGGCGGGAAACTTGGTATCCGCGGTAGGGCGGATCTGGACATTGTCGCCCGTAATGACGCCGTCTTTAACATACTTCTTGCTGATGTAAACGGCAATATCGTCCGGAGCGAGGACCCTGCACCATTTCCCTGCGGTTTCAATGACGGTAACCTCATTGTTGGTTTCAAGGACCTTGAAGATGCGGAATGATTCGCCGGGGCCTGAACGCAGGTTCAGATGTGCCGTAGTCACTTTGCCGACGTACATGTCGGATTTCGCTTTTTCCGGCGTTTTATCAATATCCTGCGCCAGAATGCAGGGCACAACTGTGCACAATAGAATAACGACAACCAATCCACTAAGTCTTTTCATAGAAAGACCTCCTTTTAAATGCGCCCACTGTTTAAGTTAAAAAAACCCTCACTACTTTACCACGAAAGCACGACATTTACGGAACACACGCTATCACAGCGTTATAAAACCAACCGTCTTTCGTGACTTCGCGGCTCAAAATTCATATTAAATTAATTATATAATTCTTAAGTCTATTTGTCAATTAAAACATATATTCGCGTGTATCAGCGTTAATTCGCGGTTTCGTGGCAGAAAACTTTCAATACATCGCAGTTAATCGTTCAATAAAAAATTACAAATATGCGCCCCGAACGGGATTTGAACCCGTATTGCTGGCTTGAAAAGCCAATGTCCTAACCAGGTTAGACGATCGGGGCATATCGCCTTTTATAATCCTTCGTATTATAGATATAGTTCGGGATTTTGCAAGAAAAAAATATACGAGAACGTAACCCGTCAGTAAACGGGTAAACACGGACTCATACGAAGGATGAAGAAGGAAAAATGAAGAATGAAGGACGATACGAAAGAATGATTGAATGACAGAATGATAGAATGTTTTCAAGCTAATACTCTGTCATTCTCGCACTCTATCATCTTCGTAATGCCGTTTGGTTGCGACTGCACATAAATTCCGTTCACTGACGGGTTACCTGTTTTAGTACCGCCTCAGTGAAGGTGGGTTTTTAAGTTCCTCCGCGGTATTTTGCAGGGACAGAACAATGTTCTATCCCTACCGTAATCATTGGGCATTTTGATATTTATATTGTTTTCTCAACCCGCCTTCACTGAGGCGGTACAATACAAATCACTTTTTTCTTGACAAATAATATGAAATTAATATACTGCAACAAGTTATTCGCCGCAATACAGCAACATAGCATGTAACACCTCAAATCATGGCGGACATTGCCTGTCCCGCCTCATCATTATTTTTATCTATTTCCATTAGTTTTTCATGTTACTTTTACCGAACACATATTTCTCTTTTCTGCAGGCTCAAGGCAGGGCCCTCATGTGCCGCCTTGCAACCCGCCCGCCGCCTGCCTGAAATCCTCTATCCGCCGTTTACTAACGCCTTACTTTTTTATTTATCTTGCTTTGGAGATTTGCTATGAAATTCTGCTTGAAAATGTCTGTGCTTGCTTTAACAATCTGCCTTGCGTTTTACCAGCACACTGCGGCCGAACCCGCTCCCCAGCCGGGTTCCATTTCCGGAACCATTTCTGAAAACGAACCACAGGGCAGGTCTCTTACAATTCAATTGAAATCAATAAACGGTAATTTCACCTGCCTGAGTAAAATCCCCTTTGATTTAACCCGGAATTTTGAATTCAAGTCCGTACCCCCCGGCAAATATCAACTAACCATACTTAATACCCCGACAAAGATTGAATTCCAGCTTGGGGATGGTGAAAACAAAAAATTTGAACTTCTCGTAGATACGCTGAAAACCGCATCCGTTAAAATCAACTTCCTGCGCGGCCAGAAAACATGTTCGGGCGAACAGCTCAAGGTCTGTTTCTATCCCAGCCCGGAAACTTCATCTTACGAACCTTTCCCCTTAAGGCGCCAGGTTACCACCGGTTCTTTGCATCTCTTAGGGCTGAACGAAGGCATTTACTTCCTTAAGATATACGAGCTATCAAACCGCGCGGCCCTTTATTCCCTGAATCTCGCCATTGATAAAGACGTCAACGAATTCAATATCCAACTTGATTACGATTGCTCTTTTTACGGCAGTGTCATTGACGAAAAAAACAGCAGGGAAGACGGCATATTCGTTCAGGCCGCCATGATAGGAACCGCGTTTTCAGAAGACGCCGCGTCCCCTGACGACCCGAAATTGCTTGAACTCAAATCGCTCGCAATATCCGATTACAACGGCAAATTCCTGTTCCGCGGACTGCGTGAAGGCATTTATTCGGTGTGCATACAGCCGGGCAGGGAAAATCCTCTCGTCGTAGAAGGGTTTGTTGACCAGGAAAACACATATCCATCCAACGTGAATTTTCTTGCCTCCCAGCCCCCTAAGACAGTCAATCTGAAAAAAAGCGAATTGCCGGATGAAGTAATACTTGCAGTTACGCGATGCGAATCGACGCTTTCGGGAAAAATCACCCAATATGACGGTAAACCTGTAAAAAAAGCTACCGTCTATGCGCGGCCTGACCGGCTTAACAGGGGACAAAATAAGCCGCTGATATTCAAAGCCACGGCAAATGCCTCGGGAAAATTTAATTTTCCGGACCTGCCTGAAGACATGTATAGATTAGACGCTGACATAGAAGGGTACCCGCCCGCGGCGCTTTATAACGTGCGCCTTGAGGGAAGCGCGCAGGTGGAACTCAAATTGCCGCAGAAAACCGACCTGTACAATATAAATGGCGCTGTACTGCCTGAAATTCCAGCCGCAATTCCGTTGAAAATCACTCTGCTTCCGCGCACCACGACCGGAACCAGCAACGTATTCAATTCCGAATTGCAGTACCAATCAAAACCAAACGGCAGTTTCAGCATTTCAAATGTATATCCTGGCACCTACGACGTCCTTGTGGAAAATTATATCGTAGTTTCACCCGGCATTATATCGCTTTCAAGCCCGCAGAAAAACAGGGACATAACGATAAAAATCAAAAAACCCGGCGAGCCGCCTCAGGTAAAGGTCGTATGCCGGAAAAAAATCGTGCCGTGCACGGACATAACGGCCTTCCTCGCGCAAATCAGTTCGGCCGATGTAACTATATTCGCGAAAGACAATGTCAACGGCATAGTCAATGGCGCCGCGATTTCGCCCGCCCTGAACGACCATCTTATAGCCGGACTGCCTGAAGGCGAATACAACATATATATGCTCAGCACGCTGGGCAACGTCCATACCCTTAGACAATCACTGCCTGTCACAAACGGGCAAACCGTTAATCTGGAATATGACCTTGATAAGTAAAGGAGAATAATTATGCCATACTGTTTTGTATCGCTGATGAAAAAAAGCCTTTTGACTGCCGTACTTGCGCTCGGGCTTTTCGCCACGGGCGCCACGGCGCAGGAAAGCAAATCCCTTCTTAACAATATGCAGAAGGCGGACGACATCCTGCTCAACTCCAAGCCGATGTTCGCATCACATCCGGAAAGCCCCGCCTCAGGGCGATACTGGTATTTCTACCTGAGGCATAACGGATTTTATTACAATATTTCCGGCAAACCCAGCACGATGAGCTCCTGCATAAAACTCTGCAGGGAAGAACTTGAAAAAACCTGCACTGACTGTTCTACAGGCAAATGCTGTATGACCTGCCCGTCAACGCAGGATGAATTAACGCTGAAAAAGCTCACCGCAACCGAGCTCCAGCAGATTAAAAGCTCTAAAACAGCAACTACCGCAGGCAATGAATCAAAGAATTCTTCCGCCACGACAGGCTCATTCGGGCTTGAACTCAAGACAACTCTCGGCCTGCCATGGATGAACCTTGATGTAAAAACACTCGCGACAATCCAGGAGGCCTATGCCGGCGAATTGAAGACCTCCTCGTCGTCTCTGTTTGAAGATTCAACCCAGGAAACCGAAAAGCAAACCGGGGGCGACGAAGCAATTTCAAAATTCAGCTTCGCCCACCATTACAGCGCTGTCTGCACGAAAACCGATATACTTGCCGGAGCGGCATTCTGCGAAGTCTATGCCTTGTGCGATATCATAGGCGACCAGGCAATTCAAAACGACAACGGCCAGTGGTACTCGGCCGGTAAAGATAAAATTGTTTTTGCTTCAAATATCAAGGTGTTTGTCACTGTAGTGCCGGCAGGCGCGGGCATACTTGATATAATTGAAAATACAAACTGCAAATGCAAAAATTGCCCGAACAAACCGAAAGACGATTCAAAAAGCGAAACGCCCGGCGCGAACAACGCCTCCTCGCTTAATGCGCCAAACCTGCCTGATTCCAAGGCGCCCGTCGCGAGTAAAGAACCTCCTAAACCTGCAGAACCCAAACCCGAAGAACCGCCCAAACCGGAAATCCCGCCCGCTAAAAAACCGGCAAACGTCAAGATACCGCCTATGACTTCTTTCGCGCAGGTCAATGTCAAAAAAGGCGACAAATCCACTTTCAAAGACCCTTACGGCAAGGGGGCGGAAATAACCAACCTTGAAACCGGAGAGGTCACCAAGATACCGCCGAACGGATCAGTCACGACAGAAGATTTCGGAAAGGGATTCCTCTATTCATCGCCATCGTTATTCGGCCCGATAGCAATCGTAAAACAACCCGATTCCACGCCGAAAAACGGAACACCTTCCGTGAAACCGCCTAAACAGCCTGCAGGCGTCACTCCCAAGGGCGAAACGCCGGAAATTGACAATATTGACCTTGGCGGCACAGCCACTAAACATGTGCCTGTTTTCGGAAACGGTTCTACGCCTCCGTTGACCTTAACGGGAAATTGGCCGGAAGAAAGCGATTTTAACCTCACCGGCAAAGGCCAGGACGGCGAGGCGCAAACCTATAACGGCAATCAAATAGTAGATATCCAGACCGAAGAGGGCTCGCAAGGCGTAGTAAAATTTGACGACCTGCCCACAGGAAACCCCGGAAACCTGGACAGCCCTTCATTAAGCGTCACGACCCCTGAAGGCGTTGAAAGCCCGGGATACCAGGTCAATGTCTTTGACGGCAAAATCAATTCAAAAGTCGTCCCGGAAAACGCGCCTCCGAACAGCACTGCGGACCTGGTTATAGAATACAAGACACTACTTCCGGTATTAAAACAGAGCGTCCTTGACTTTTCCACAAACGATTACATTTTTGAGATAACCTATCCGTCTAATATCACCGGTCCTGAAACCGCGCATCTCAACCAATCCGGCGTTACTACAGTCTCAATATCCATAGGCCAAACTCCGGGCACCTACGATATATATGTAACACTAATGCCGAAAGATATGCTCAAATAACAAAATGAAAAATGGAAAATGAAGAAAGAAGGACGTCGTCCGGGTTCCGAGATCAGGGTACCGGATGCCGAATTCCGGTCATCGGGAGTAAGGTCTCAAACGCCGGCTCACGATTCTCGGTTTTCGTTTAAACGGGCCACGAATCAATTCGTGCGCATTTGCGGCAAATTCGGCTTATACGTTCACAATGTATTCAGTAACTTTATAAGGACGAAATATGACATACAAAAGTCTTCTCTGCATGGCTTTTTGCCTATATGCATGCGGCTTGTGCGCGCTTGGCGACGACTTCGCCGAATTCAAAAAAGAATACCAGGGCGCCGGCTATGGCGAAAAACTGCAGATTCTCGGAAAAATCCAGCCGGATGACAAGAACGCCTTGAAGAAGGCCGCGGTATTCCTGTGCGACCCGCACCCGAAAATCAGGCAAAACGCGATTAACTGGCTCGCGCAAGAAAAAACCGATGCCGCGACAGCCGAATTCCTCGTCAGTGAACTAATCCGTAAAAAGGATTTGCCTGATTACGCCAGATGCTCCGGAATCAGCGCGCTCGGCGCCATCAGCGCCGCCCCGCAAAAATCCGTGCTTATTGAACTCCTGAACGACAAAAACCATCTACTGCGCGCCGAGGCAGTAAAAACACTCAGCGCCTCATACACGGGCGAAGATGTCCTTGGTGGAATCCGCGCAAAGCTATCCGATCCAGCCTGGCAGGTAAAAACAGCCGCCATTGACGCTGTTAAAGAATTAGCTCCTGCTGAATTGGATGCAAAGGCTGAAGAACTTTTCAAAGCCACCGACTTCCAGGTTAGAATTGCCATTTTGGAATCCTGCAAAGAAACCTCAATTCAAATAACATTGCTCAAGGCAGCGTTCCAGGACCCGGCGTGGCAGGTAAGGGCCTGCGCAATAGAACTCGCCGCCCAAACAGGCACTGGCCCGTGCGTGGAAATGCTGGTGAACGCTTTCCTGACCGCTGAAGGACGGCTCAAGGCCGACCTGTTCGCGGCCCTGCAGAAAGCCACCGGCAAGGATATCGGTTTCAGTCCCAAATTATGGAAGGAATGGTGGGATATATTCAACAAGCGCTTTGAACCGCTTAAACAAAGGAGAAATGACAACCCGTTACTGCCGATTTCCGAAACAAGCGCGTTCTGCGGCATACCGGTTTTAAGCAGAAATATTATTTTCGTGTTTGACCTCTCCGGCAGTATGCGCTCGGAGACCCAAAAAAACGGTCCTGTGAAAATAGATACGGCCAGAGAAGAAATGTCCAAAGTGATAAAAAGTTTTACAAAGGAGGTAAAATTTAATATAATACTGCTGGGTTCCGATTCGCGCGGCAACTATAACAAGAAGGAGAAGATGTTTGAAGAACGTCTCATATCCGCGGCGGATGCCGGCAAAGAAAAAGCCATAAAATTCATCAACCGGCAGGAACCGAACGGATGGACCAACCTTTACGATGCCGTAATGCTGTGCTTTGAAGACAAGGACGTTGATACCATTTACCTGCTTTCTGATGGCGTGCCCTCCCGGGGCGTGTTTGTGGCCCGTACGGACATAATTGAAAGCATCAAAAGGGAAAACCGGTTCCGTAAAATCTGCATACATACGATAAAAATCGGTTCCGGCGCGCGCGGAGAAAAACTGATGCGGGAACTCGCGGAAATTACCGGCGGAACTTTTACCGCGAAATAATCCCCTCCCCATCGCATGGGGGATAAATAAACCATGAACCGGGATGGCTCTGGTTCACGACAGTGCGGAATAATTAGAATTATATTTTAAGGACAATCTTTCACGAATGTTTTATATAACTATTCTGAACAAGGCCGGATTCTGGCTGTTTTTGACTTTGCTCCCGCTGATTTACCTGCACCTGTACCTGCGGCAGAAAAGCAGGGCGGTCACCGTTTCCCACCTGCCGGTATGGAACAGGATACTGTCGGCGCAGGAACAAAAAGGCAGGACAAAGATTAAACACATGTTCCTCCTTTTCCTGCGGCTCATCATGCTGTCGTTAATAGTATTCTCATTTTCCAATCCTGTCCTCAGCAAATCTCACAGGCCGGCCAGGCATGCCGTGCTTATAGTTGATAATTCCGCAAGCATGTCCGCAACAGACGAAAATTCCTCAACAGATAAAAATACCGCCCTGAATCAGCCAATCACACGGCTGTCAAAGGCGAAAATCCAGGCCACAGGCCTTCTTGACCGGATTAACCTTGATGTCACGAACGCAAGCATAATCACTACTGCGCCTAAACCGGCGCTTTTATGCAGGCAACTAAGCGACAAGGACGCCCTTAAAAGTCTCATAAACGGAATTGAAATAGTCATGTCAGACAGCGGCTCTCCTAAAGGAGCGGCTTTTGCCATGGAATTATTCGGCGCGGACCCTGATGCGGTATTGGCCGTATTTTCAGATTTCTCAGGTACGGGCACTTGCGAGAGCCTTTCTGCGAACGAACGCGCGACGATGTTCGCGTCAGGCACAAACAAAGACAATACCGGAATTGCCGCGGCCCATCTTGAACGCGGATTCATGTCCGAAAAAATAAGGGTTTATTGCAGGGTAAAAAATTTCTCAGGCACTGCCAAAACCGAAGGGGCGATTGAATATGCCTTCGCGGGCAGGAATCTGCATACGGAAAAGATAAGCATAGATCCGCTCGCGCAGGTGGAACGGGAATTCGCCTTTACCATTCCCAACACCGGTTTTATCCAAATAAAGCTGGTCCTGCCGGATGATTGCTTCCTGCTTGACAATATCAGGTTTCTTTATGTGCCGCCGATAAACCTGCCAAAGGTAATATTAGTGCTGAATGCCGACGACGCGCAGGCAAGGGTCTTCTGGGAATCAGCGTTATCGGCGCTCGGACAGTATTCAATTTTCAGCACGGTAACGCAGGAAAAATTCCGCGAGAACGCGGCAAGTCTGACAGCAAATGACATTGCGATTTTTTCCGATTGCGCTGTCCCGGCGCCGGCCACGAAGGCAAACTGCATTTTTATGAATTCCACAGGCGAAAACGTACCGATTCATACGGGAAGCCTGCTGGAAAAGCCGGTATTCTGGAACACGAACGGCAATTCGGCAATAATGGAAAAAACAGACCTGCGACTGTTCAAAACGTCCAGAATGCTGGAAGTCCTGCCTGAAACCGGACAGGAAACGCTTATAAATTTTACGACCGGCGCGGGAGGGATAAGCGGAAGGGCCTCGGACGGCAGGAAATTCGTTTATCTGGGATTCAGCCTGAAGGAATCAAATTTCGGGCTTCTCGCGGCGTTTCCTTTATTCATTAAAAACACCTTCAAATGGTTTCTTGAAGGAAACGTCCCTGAAGGCAAAAAGGACTACAGCTATTATGACGATACCGAATGCAATATAGCGCCTGATTCGCGCGCCTCGGGCATTACGAATGAAAAAATATCAGCGTTTGAGTCCATAAGCGCGTGGAGATACATGGTCGGCGCGGCTATACTGATGCTGCTGATTGAATTTTTCCTGGCATTCGCTCTTTGAAAAAATGAATTATGAAAAATGAATAATAAGGAAGGCCGTTTTCCGGTTCCCGTTGCCCGGTTACCGTTTCCCGCTTAATCGGACTATGTACCGCTACTGGTGCATGACGGGCCACGGACCGCGACGGAGTTGCCCCCAGACTCCTAACTCCGTCCCCGCATGTCAAGACAGCCGGCTTTTTTGACGATATTATTTGTATCCGCGGAAAAAATGCGGCGATTTTCATTTGTTTTTTGGGATTTAATTTATATGAAAATTCTTGACACTGTTTCCGATATCGTTAAACTTTTCTTCGGCTTCCTTTATAAGCATGCCGTGCCCATCCTCGCGGTAGGCACGTTTGCAATGCTGATGCTCCTCGTGCACAAAAAGGCATACGATTATCTGATAAGCACCGAAGAATTCAATATAAACCTCGGCACCATGAAACTCTCGGTACAACCGGATTGGGCAAGCGCCTGGTACAACAGCACGATTGAGCTTCCGCCTCCCTCGGAAGAAGAAATCTGTATTTTCAACAAAGATATAGTAGAAACCGTTGCGAAACATTACGAAGCCAATCCCTGGGTGGAAAAAGTTGATTGCGTTGAAAAGGTATTCCCGGACAAACTCAGAGTCCGCCTGACGCTCCGCAAACCTGTCGCGGTCGTTGAAAAATCCGGATGGTACTACCTCGTTGACGCCGAAGAAACCCGCCTGCCCGGCCAATACGCGCAGGAAGAAACGTTCCAGATAGGGCTTTCGGCAATAGTCAGGGTCAATGAACCACTGCCTGAACCCGGACAGAAATGGACAGGAGACGGGGTAAAATCCGGCATCGCCGTCCTGCAGGCCCTGAAAGACAACGGATTCAATGAAATGCTGAAAATATATGCCGTAGATGTTGAAAATATCGGCGGTAAAATGAATCCTCTCCAGAGCGAAATAGTCGTCTGGGCTGACAATATGGTGCCGGTTATGTGGGGCAAATCGCCTTATTCCACGAAGTTCGGCGAATTGTCCGTTGACAAGAAACTTGAAAATCTTAAGGCCGTCCTGAGCGCCAGGCCAAGGCTTGAAGGCCTGCGTTGCGTGAAAATACAATTTGAACGGCCATACGTGACGCTCAAATAATACGATTTTAAGATATAAGATTGCAGATATAAGATTTTCCGTTCAACCGCAAAACCGAATAGTTTTCCGGAAATCTTAATTCTTAAATACAAAATCTTAAATTTCCATAACTCATCTAAATCGCAGCATTATGTATCTGACGGGTAAAAAAATTGCAATTTACATCTTCTGGATTGGATTTAACGGGCTTATTGTCTCAGTTTTTCCGTTGTTGAATCCTTATCTGCCTTTTTCAATCCCGGCAAATTCATTAACCGCGCTTATGGCAGCAGCGGTTTTCTTTGTTGTTTTTATCCTGCCGCTGTTACTGCCCGCTATGCCGGGTAATCCCGAAAACAGAAACTCTTCTCCGGCCGTTTCCGCTTTTTTTACCGGAGTTTTTTTTCTCATGCTTTTCATGCCGCTCTTCATAACGGCCTCAGCAGTGGCAGGCGCAAGCGCCGAAATCGCATTCAAAATGCTTTTCATCCTTATGACGCTGTTTATCCTTGTGATGTCCGTATGCCTGCTGAAAAACGCCTCCGGAAATGCCGTAATGCACTGGTATTACCTCTGGGCATTCGTTATAACCGCAGGAATACCTTTTATAAAATATGTAACCGGTGAATTTTCAAACGGCAGTTTTACGCTTCCTTTTGATTCACCTGTTGCCGCCGTCATCGCCATCGGTTCCGGCAAGGGGCAATTTGCAGGGCAATGCGTCTTTCATCTCCTTATCGCAATAATTGCCGCAGTTATTTATTACCTTCGCGCAGATAACAGCGCGGGACTTAAAAATGCTTAAGAAAAAATTTATTTTGACATTGTTTTTTTTATTCTTATGCGTCTTTGCCGCAAATGCCGAAGCGGCAGTCAAAATACGCGAAATCCGTATTGGCACAGGCAATAAGTATTTCCGCGCCGGATATTGGTGCCCGCTGAAGGCCGTTATCGTATCCGACAGCGCATTGCAGGAAAAAATCAATCTGACCGTAACGATAGATAACTGGTCATACATCATAAACGCCGAAGCAAAACCTATGAGCATTACGGAAACAGACTGCCTCGTACAGATTTTCAGTTCCACGCCGCGCATTTTCTGGAGCGCAAACGGCTCAACACCCGTAAATTACACGAACGAACTCACGGAGATTCAGCCGGACGAATTCCTCATCGGCATTGAAGAGGGCATATTTGAACGCTTTTCCGGCGGTTTCCAGAAATACGCCTATAAGGACAAGATAAGGGCATTCAGGTTCAGCTTTCCGGAGTTAATTGATGCCGGAACCTGGAATTCCCTTGAAGGCGTTGACGCGATTTTTTCAACGGAGGAAACTGCCGCGGGCATGCCGAAACCAAGGCAGGAAGCCCTGCGCAAGTGGATTATAACGGGAGGCAATTTCATATTAACCGATTTGATACCGGATGAGAACGCCTTTTTCGGCCTTAAAAGGCATTTTGCAGGCAATCCATCGGTAAACGCGCAGGCGTACGGACTGTACCGGCGCAATGCATGGCCGACCTTTATTAAAGATGAACTTTTGAGCAAAACATTGCTGTATTTACTGCTTGCAGTTGCGTTGTTGATGATGTTACAACCTTTTATTTCCATCGCAAAAGCCAACAATCTGCGCCGCGCGATTTCATGCATGGCCATTGCTGTTTTCGCGGCCGCTTTTTCCATATTTGCTTATGGCAGGTTTAACCCGGAAATTTCAGCAATATCAAAAACGTCAGATTTTTATGCCATAGACGCGAAGCAGGGGACTATGCATTGGCACAGCTTTGCTTTCTGTTATTCAAATAATAAAGACAGAGACGCTTTTTATTTCAGGCCGGATGCCCATTTCAGGCCGGTTTTCGCGGATACTATCGCATGCGCGGACAATCCGATGAAAATCGTATATGAAATTACAGGCGTTGGATTCCAAATGAAAGCGGAAGACGTTTTTGTCCCGCCAGGAGGCAGTATGCTTTTTGTCGGCGAAAACGCCGGCTTGATAGATGGCAGGATAATCATAAAACAAACTAAAGGAATGCCGGAAGAACTGAAAAAAATGATTATTTACAATGAAACCGGATACGATTTCAGGCAATGCGCAGCCACGGACAAAAACTGGATGATTCAGATAGGACATCTTAAACCCGGCGGAAGCGCGGAAATACGGATAGAGCCGGGGCATTCGGACAGATTTGATGATTACCTGAACGCCATTCAGGACAAAGTTGAAAAAAACAGGTTGAAATATGTACTGAAATGGCAGGAAGACGGCAGGGCAGTCATGATAGCAAAACTGAAACCTATCACCGCGCCGGTTGACGCAAAATATTTTCTGGAAATCAACGCCTCGGAAGATACGTGCATTTTGAAATTGCAATAGAAACGCCAGCCGCGGAAAGCGGTGATATTTTGCCACGAGGACACGAAGGCGCGAAGTACGATAAAACAATGCGCAATGGACAGTCGTCGTGCGCGCCCCCCTTGCTACTGCAAAGATAATTAGCTATGAACACACATCCAAGAATCAAGGACCTGCCGGAGGACGAAAGGCCGCGGGAGAGATTCCTGAAATCAGGCGAATCCCAATTGCCTGACAGCGACCTGCTCGCTATTATAATCAGGGACGGCACGCGCAATGAAACGGCCGTGGATCTTGCAAAAAAGCTTCTCGCGCATTACGGGTCATTGAGGGGAATTTCATCAGCCGGCATAAAGGAAATCTGCACCATCAAAGGCATCGGGCCAGCCAAGGCATCACAAATCAAAGCGGCCCTGGAACTCTCCAGAAGGATGCAAAATGAGGAGGTACGACGGGGAAAACAGCTTATCTCAAGCGAGGAGGTATTCAGGTATTACTGCGACAAGTTCAAGGACCTGCAAAAGGAGATGTTCATGGCAATACTCCTCGACACCAAGGGAAGGGTGCTGAAGGAAGAGGTTATTTCCATAGGATGCATAAACGCCAATATCGTTCATCCCGTAAACGTATATGCAAGCGCCATCAGGGAATCGGCATCAGCCGTTGTATTCGTGCACAACCATCCGTCCGGAGACCCCGAACCGAGCCAGGAAGACCTTATAGTAACCGCGCGCCTGTGGGAGGTGAGCAAACTCATAGGCATACGCCTGTTTGACCATATTATAATAGGCGAAAAGGGATATACCAGCATGGCCGATGAGGGATGGCTTGATGATGCGAAAAAAAACACGTAACGTTTCTTGCAAAGGCATCTTTTACAACGGATTTTGACTAATTGACGAGTGAACAACCGAACGACGACGATTTCTAACAGGGACTTGACGAGACTTGGACGAGACACGACGATTTCCTTGGTTTACGATTACGCGTCGATACGTTAATCATCAAGTCCGCAAATCATCCAGTCATTAAATCCCAACGGTCCTTCATTTTTCAGTATTCCTCCTTATAATAAAAAGGACTGCGCCCTTATCAGACGCAGTCCTGAATTGCGTTTCTACGCCGTGCCGGAGAGGGCAATCAAATCATTTACCTTCATCTCCAGCCTGCGGGCCGAACGGAGCTTTGCCTTCAATAATCTCGGCGTATTCGGCTTTTACATTGTAAACCCTATCAACACTGCCCTGATAAAAAAGGACGTTGATGCAATCTGCCGTACCGTGGTTTTTTACCTTATCACGCGCTATTACTCTATTAGGATCGGATGCCTCTGAAATAGGGGTATCGCCTGCCGGATAGGTATAATCCAGATGTGTTAAATCCTTCCGGTCCGGCGTAAAACCTGCCAGTTTGCAGAAAAACAGGCGATTGTCGGATACAATGGGACTCGCGTCCGGAAGGCCGCGCATCTTGTTCCAGAAGTCCGGCGAACCGGGTTTGGGATAAGCGCCGAAAACATCCTTGTGTTTAAGCAGGCATGCGTTCAACTGGAGCAGATTGTTTCCGCATTCCATCATCCTGGCGTTTTTCAACGCATTCATCACCGCAGGAACAATAAGCGCGGTAAGCGTGGCAATAATCGCGACAACTACCAGCAATTCAACGAGCGTAAAGCCTTTTTCTGACGGATTCTTGCGTTGCAACATATTCTCACCCCCTTCCATAAACAAAAAATGACAAAAAAAAAGCAGGGGTACTTTTAGAAGGTACCCCTGCTTAATTAATTTACATCAATAAACTACGGACGCTATTTGTCGTCGCCGTCGGTCCGGCCGTAAGGTTCCGAACCATTGACAATATCGTTGAATTTAGGAAGGCGTTTATCAATGGTTTCTACGTTGCCTTGTACAAACAGGACGTTGACATTATTCGCAGAGCCGTGATTTTTCTGTTTATCTCGCGATACGACTCTTTGCGGATTAGAACCGTCTGAAATCGGTGGGTCTGCCGGCGGATAGGTATAATCCAGATGACTTAAGTCTTTTTCATCAGGTGCGACGCCCAATACCGGGCAATAGAAAACCCTATTGTCCTGTGCGATCGGGGAAGGATCCGCGCCCGGCGCTCCTCTCATCTTATTCCAGAAATCTACTGAGCCGCCTGCCGGATATCCTTTGTAAACGTCCTTATATTGGAACATATATCCGTGCATAGCCTGCAAATTTCTTGAGCATGCTAAAACATTGGCTTTTATCCTGGCGGTTCCTATGCTGGGTACGATCAGTGCTATGAGTGTGGCTAAAATAGCAATGACTACCAATAATTCGACTAATGTAAAGCCCTTTGATGAATTCTTGTTCTGCATCATAATTCTTCTCACCTCCTTTCAACAGGTGCATACAATTTTATCGGCTATTTTTATAAAAAAAAATATAAAAATATGACTTAACGGAAGGTTCAGCAGGGCCAGGGGTACCTTGGCCGTGTTTAGCCGCCGTTCTATCTATTTATATTATACCATGGCAAAAGCAATTTGTCAAATTATGTAATGCCTCAGTATAGCGGAGCATTTGCAATTCAAACTTCCCACTCCGATTACTTTCTGCGCGGTCGCAGAATTTCCTGAATAAAGCATGCCTTGCCTGCACTGCCGGCTGATTGCGGCGTCGTATCCGTAGGCTGGGGCTCTTCTATTGTTATGTCAATATTCTTTCCGGACGAACTCAGGTTAAACACCCACGGCACCGACCAGGAGCCTACGTTATTCACTTCATCCACGGCCCTGACGCGCCAGTAATATACGCCGTAGTTCAACGAAACAACCGGCGTATATGTCTTTTCGGTCAACATTGTAATATCCAACTCAGGCGAAGCAAAATCCGAATTATTGTCAATCTGGAGTTCGTAGGTTATAACGCTCGCATCCGTTGATTCGCCCCAGATAAAAATAGGTTTAGTATTATATGTCAGGGCGTTATTCAACGGCGATTCAAGGGCAGGCGGCGTTGGCGCGGTTTTATCGCCCGGATAATTCACGTTAAGAGTCACTGTGGTTACCTGCGGAGAATTGCCGGCGTAGATGTCGGAAATTGAGATATCCGCGGAATAAATTCCGTCAGGAATATCATAGGCATCAACTGAAATGATGCACGTATCTATTTCGCCGGTAGAAGAGCCGTTAGGCGGGTCAATATCCAGCCAAACCTGGCTTGATTCCACAATCCAGTTAAGCGTATCTCCGCCGTCATTCCAGATGCTCAATATCAGATAATCAGGATTCGTGCCTGTTTCCGTGGTATAGAACGTCATATTAGCAGGGCTTCTGCCAATCATAGGCGGATTGAGCGGGGCGGTAACGTTCAATGTTACGGGTATGGTAGTTGCCGGGACGCCGGTTTCCTTGGCGTTAATAGTCACCAAGGCCGTATAAGTGCCTTGCACGAGATTTGTCGCGTCTATTGACACTGAGACGGCGGTTTGTTCGGAAGAAACCACTCCGTTAGAAGGCGATACGCTCAGCCACGCCGCGTCATCCATCGCGTACCAGTTAAGAAGACCGCCGCCTGCATTTGATATCGTAAAAGACTGGGAAGCGGGATTGTCTCCGGCAGGAGTAATAAAACTCAATGCCGAAGGCTGGAGATTAATTACGGGCGATGAACTTGTAACTGCCGGCCTTGAAGGATTGACTGTCAATAAAATGTCTATGCTCCTTGTCGGCGTAGCGCCGGTGATATCAAATGTTGTAGGATAAGAACCGGCAGGAAGGCCGGAAATATTCACTGCCAGATCAATTGACGAAGGATCTGTTTCAGCCAAAGACGCTCCGCTTGTTGGCGTAGGATCCAGCCACGCTGCCGTTTCATTGGCAATAGCCCATGAAAGCGTGCCTGTGCCGTAATTCCTGACGACAAGGGTCTGGGTCGGCGGATTTGATTCGCCTGTCGTGGCGCCAAAGATAAAAGTCGGACCGTTCAATCCAATCACCACGTCCGCGGGAATTTCTCTCTGGAACATAAATCCGGTGCTGGGAATACCGTTCACAACAACCCATCCTATATAATATCCGGGCTCTATTGTTGAAGGCGAAGGCACGAGACAGCTCACTGTAATATCGGACCAGTCCGTAACAGCCAAAACATACTGCCTTTCGCTTTCAACAGAATGCAATACCACAAGCGGATAATTAGTCGCCTGGTTGCTCGCATTGGAACCGCTTTCCGCTATGCCCCTGAAATCAGTGCCCGATATCGTAATCTCCGCGCCGGGATCGCCTGACGCAGGCGACGTTGTAACAGAGGGTTGCCAGCCTGCCTGATAACCAAGCCCCATATTGAACAACAGGCACGTACTGAGAGTTGATGTTCCGTTGAACCCGCCCGCGATGAAGACAGTGCCGTTCGGCAACAAAACCCCCATATGGTTTGTGCGGATGCCCGCCATGCTCGTCGCCGGCAGCCATTCGCCCCTGTAAGGATTATAGACTTCGCACGAAGCGGTAGGAGTGCCCGCAAGGCCTCCGACAACCAATACATAACCGTTTGACAGCAGTGTCGCGGTATGGGTTTCTCTTGCTATGGACATGCTTCCGGTAGTTGTCCAGGCGGCCGTATTGGGATCAAATATTTCAGCTGTGGAAAGCGCCGTAGCGCCGTTATTGCCTCCGGCAACGAGAACCTTGCCGTTCAATAATTTTGTAGCCGTATGATTGATTCTCGTAACGCTCATGCTGGATGTCTGCGTCCACACTGCGGTAGCGGGGTCATATATTTCGCACGTAAACGAACCATTTTCACCGCCTGCCGCAAGGACCTCGCCGTTGTTAAGGAGAGTTGCCGTATGCCGGCTCCTGCCATAGGTCATTGAACCTGTCAACACCCATGTTGACGGACTTGTATAAAGTTCGCAGGTTTCAAGGTTTGTTGAACCCGTTGTGCCTCCCGCGACAAGAATGGTCCCGTTATTTAACAGAGTGGCCGAACAAAGACTGCGACCCGTATTCATGCTGCCGGCTGTGCCCCAATTGCCTCCCGTATACAATTCAGCCGCATTTATAAATGACGGCGAATTATAACCGCCGCTTATCATTACATTGCCGGATGTCAGGAGATTCGCTCTGAAATCCTGCCTGCCCGTCGATACCGTATCGCTTCCCGTCCAGCTGTCAAGTATATTGTATAAGCCGCTTTCTACGGTATATCCGATGTCGTTCTGGCCGCTTATAACGAGGACTTCGCCGGTTGAAAGCAGTTTGGCAGAAGCCAATTGCGTTTCCTGGTCATTCGTGCCCCAGAACATGCTCTGCGCGCTCGTCCATGTGCCGCCGTTAAACGAATTGTACAATTCCGATGAATTCAGCGTGCCTGACCCGAGTCCGCCCGCTACAAGTATATCGCCGGTATGCAAAAGCGTGGCTGTCGCGTTCATCCTGCCGACAGAAAGCGAATTGCCCACCGACCAAGCGGTAGTGCTGTAATTAAAAATGTCCGTCGCAACCGGGAAACCCGTCCCGGAAAAACCGCCGATTATAATAACATTGCCTGAAGGAAGCAAAATCGCCGTATGCCCGGACCTCGCGGACGGAAGGTCCGCTGTCATTGACCATGCCTGCGTTGACGGGCTGAAAATTCTGACTGAACTTAAATATGACGTATTGTCGTACCCGCCTGTTACAAGGACGGTGCTATTCGGCAAAAGAGTGGCTATATGGTCAAACCTCGGCGTATCCAATGCCTCCACGGTTACCTGCCAGGTGCCTGTATTGATATTAAAAATTTCCGAAGATGAAATCGTATTGCCGTTATATCCGCCTATTACGACAACATTGCCGTTTTGCAGTAATGTAGCCGTATGCCTGTACCGCGCCGTAACCAGGTTGTTTCCAGTTGTCCATATTCCGGTAGTATAATTGTAACGCTCAGACGATGTCAAATATGAAGTGCCGTCAAATCCGCCGACTGCGAGCACCGTTTGCGCACCGCTGTAAGTTAGAAGGGTGGCCGTGTGGCTCACGCGCGCGGAATTCATTATGCCCGTCGCTGACCACTGCCCGGTAAACGGATTGTACAACTCGGCGGTAAATAAATAATTTGTTCCGTTGTACCCGCCGGCAACCAACACAAACCCATTGGGCAGAAGTGTCGCCGTATGATATGACCTAGCGTATGACATGCTTCCCGTAACAGCCCATGTATTCGTATAAGGATCGTAAATCTCGCATGATGACAGGAACGTTGAACCGCTGTATCCGCCGGAAACAAGCACCTTGCCTGTCTGAAGCAGGGTCGCGCAATGCCTCTGTCTCTGCACGGCCAGATTCGGCGTTGAAGCCCATGACGGGTCAAGCAAAACGGGATATATCAGGCCGGCAGGGTCAAATGATAACGCTATAATATCGGAACCGATAAGTTTTATGTCCGCGTTCCTGCCAGTGCCTTTGGAATCCACAAGATAGGGCGCCTTGATGAATAACTCCGCGCCTCCGGAATTGTTGATAAATTCAATCCTGTTCCCTTCCTGCCGTACGCCGGAAATATTCTCAGTCTTCGTTATCCTGAATAAGAACGCCTTCGGGGCCTTCGGGGATTTCAAATACATCATTTCTTCAATGGAATTGCGCGAAACATTGTAAACCACGTCGGTATCCCTGTAAGCGCCTTTGTAAACAAAATTGTTCACGCCGTACAGCAGGGCGGCATCTCCCGCCTTCACCGGCCTTAACATCACCTTCGCGGAAACCACGGGAACCGGCTCAGCGCCGCTGTCCTGCAGAGAATACCTTTCAAGCGTAATCTCCTGTTCGTCCTTGTATGAAAAAGGCATGAACGGCGTTATCACATTCTGATAATACGCGCCGCTGTCCGCCTGCGGAGGCTGTATTGAAAATTTCGGCTTTATGCCTTTCACCGCCGGCTTTCCGGTCGATACGTTGATGTCTGAAAGAATGAAACCTTCGGAATTGTTTCTCGCGAAAAGCTGTGAAAACTGGGGAAATTGGCCGCGGATTTCTTCCACCGTCATGTCCGCGTCATAAATGCCGTCTATCAGCGACTGCGGCACGGCAATATTGCCGGCATCCTGCTTTTGCATCGGGGCTTCATGGTAAATAAGCCACCCGAATAAAATCAGGACAAACAAAGCAAAACACAGGAATCTTTTTTGCATTTACAGTATTCTCCAAGAAATACTTACTCTTCGCCTTCCTTTTTGGCTTCAACAACAAAAAACCTCTGCATTGCCGGATCGTACTGGAGCACCGTATTCTTGCGGAACCACCATTCCTTCCAGAGCAGAATTGCCTCTTTGTTGTCAGGCGCCGCATTCGGCGGTTCAAGGGTATTGAATTTCCACCTGTCATCATTTGCCGGCACATCGGTTATGGTCCTTAAAATGCCGTTGGCAAACGTCCTTATAAGCGGGTCTTCCGATTCAAGCGCGCCAATCAGGTTTTTCAGGGTTGACTTGTCGGCAATGTAACCGAATGACTGTATCAGCCATTCCTGTTTCATGTAATCAAGCTGGCTGAACTGAATGAATAGCGTGCCGCCTTTTCTCTGATAATATGTGACGAAAATCCGGCTCTCGTATTCGTAATTGAAATCCGGCGTGTCGTAGTTCGGTTCTTCAAGGTAAAAATTGCGCTCCAGTTTGTATCTGAGCGCGTCCACGAGACCATCAAAATGGAGTTCCAGTTTTTGGAATTTTTCATCAATGTTCCTGAATAATGCTATCGCCATAAGGGTCTGCCCGGGCTTAATCAGACGCCTGCGCGTAACGAATTTCTCCTTGCCGTCCGCTTCAACAATGGTTTTGATTTCCCAGCTTAATTCGTATGTATTGAAATATCTGTTCTGGACCTTAAATTCGTCAATCTTCTCTTTGACGACATCATACGGATACCCGCCGAGATTCTCTTCTTTTTCTATTATATTCCGCTCGATAACAGGGTCGGTAACGCTCGGATAATACGCATTCGTGTCCGTCTTCGCGAAACAATTAACGCCTACATAAACGTCCGTTTCATTCTTGTTGGTAATTTCAAAAATCGAATACCAATACTGGTCTATCTTGCCAAGGGCGTTCGTGTAGGAAAAAAATTTCGGCGCTTTGCATTTGATGTCAAGCGACCAGCGCTTGCGGATACGGGCCGCATCAGCGTCGCCGGCGTCGCCGTCATCGGCAAATATCGCCTGAGAAAACGTAAAAATACACGCGACTAAAACCGGTAAAAAACAAACGGTTCTTCTCATTTCAGGTTAACCTTAAGAAATATCCAAATTCATCATCTACTATATAATATATTACCACAAAAATGGCATTTTTGTCAAGTTTTTATTGCTGTCAAATTCCTCTTGACCATAACCCGCTTTCTTTGTATGATTTCAGGCATGAAAAGGATTTTTTTCTTTATAGCCGCAATATTCAGCGGGCTGTATATTTTAACAGTGATATTGTCAATAATAGCCGCGCATTCCGCCATAACTCCGGTGCCGCCGTCATCATACATAGGCAATTCCCCTTCCAATATCAGCATAGCCGAAAAACCAGGCAACAGCGCAGACCTTAAATTCGCCGTTATAGGCGATATCCAGATTGGTTACGGCACGGCTCAACAGCTCCTGAAACTCATAAAAGAACAGAAATGCGATTTTATCGTGCAGACAGGCGACCTGGTCAATCTTGACGAATTTTTCCACTACCGGCTCATCCTCGGCATCATACAAAATGAGGATTTGCAGGCGCCTTTCTTTGTCGTGCCGGGCAACCACGACGTGAAAAACGGCCATGAAAATTTCATGAATTTTCTCGGGCAAAACGAATTCCATTTCGTCCGGAATAACATGCATTTCATCTTTATGGATAACGCTGTCAGCCCGCTTAATCTTGAACACCTGCGCTCTTTGCTTGAAAAGGGCAGGGCGCGTAAGGTAACGGGCCAATTCCTCTTTTTTCACAGGCCTGTTGATGAGCCTGAACTCACGGATAAATTCGCGGCGCTTGTAAAAGAATATAACGTTTTGTACGTCTTTTGCGGGCATATGCACTTTTTCCGGCGTGAAGTGAAAAACGGTACGGTTTTTGTCACTAACGGCAGGGGCGGCGATTACGACTCCGATAACACTGCAAGCGCGGGTTACGCGGTAATAGTTGAAAACAACAAAGGAATAATCAAAGATACCAAAATAGAAGTCCCGGAGGATTTTTCGCGGTACTGGGCCTGCATCCACGCCCTTTACGGACACGTTTACGCGGGATTGATGGAATACTCGCCGGCAATCTGGGTGCCGCTCGTTTTCAGCTGGGTATTCCTTGTGCTGATTGTTATAAAAAGATTGAAAGATTAAAGGATTGGAAGATTAAAAGATTGGGAGATTGGAAGGTATGCCTCCAAACGGTAAATACATACTGCTGTTTCTTATCATGGTAGCCGCCATGATTCTGCTTCCGGGCCTTTTGATGCCGTACAATATGGACGACGCTGGCCAGGCCCAACAGGGCTTATACATCCAGGACATGCTCCACGGAGGCAATTTTTTCCTGCCCATGGAACACGGGACAATCTTCGCCTCCAAGCCGCCCATGTATAACTGGTTGGCCCTGCCTTTCTGTTCATTGTTCGGCCTGAACGAAATAACCATCAAAATTCCGACGTTTTTCATGTCGATAGGTATGGTTATAGTGGTTTTTCTCTTTGCGTACCGCATCTACAAAAGCAGGTTCGTTGCCTCAATAAGCGTGTTGCTGTTGCTGACAAGTTACGGTTTCATCCGCGGAGCGGGCATTGCCAGGCCCGATATGCTCTTGTCCCTGTCAGTCCTCGCGGCATTGTACTTTTTTTACGTTTACTATTCGCAGGAACCCGGCAAAAAACAGGGCCGAACGCTGTCAGGCGCGTACTTGAGCCTGGCAATAGGCACCTTAACCAAAGGGCCCGTAAATCTCGTTCTCGTTTTCGCGCCTCTTATTATTTTCATCATATTGGACCGGAACGGCAAAACTGTGCGCGAGGCAATGTCTGGATTTTTTTCATCCGCGCATGTAAAAGGCTGGCTGTTGTTTTTCTTCCTTGTTTTATTGTGGTTCATACCCGCGGTACTATACGGGAAATGGCCGTTTGTCCATATAGTTTTCATAAGGGAGATGTTTTTCAGGGTGGTTGATCCGTCGCAAATGGCCGGCAGAACGCAACCAGCGTGGTATTTCCTTCCGTATTTCATCGGATGGTTTATGCCGTGGACAATATTCCTCGCCGGCGTTTACTTTACGCGGAAAAAAATATACGAAACCTTCACCGGCTCTGAAAAAGGAATTCGGCTCCTCTTTATAACACTCATAAGCACGCTGATATTTTTCTCCATCCCAAAAGGCAAACGCTGTGATTATATAATACTAATGTACCCATGCGGCGCGATGCTCGTTGCGGGCCTTTTCGGATTCCTGCGCGCAAATGCCGGAAACCTCGGGGCAGTTAACGGAAAAATCGCATTTTTGTTCCGTATAGCCATCGCCCTCATGTTCATCACGGGCCTGCTTATGATATTGATTTATTCCACGGGTATTTTTGACAGCGCCATGGTTAAATTCGTAACCAGGCGCCTTCGCGACACGGCGGAAGGCAATCCGCATGAACACGCGATGCTCCTTAAAAACAGCCTGTTCATGCTTTTCATCGGCATAATCACACTGCTCTCGGCTCTCACAGCGCTGGCGCTCCAGATACGAAAAAGGCATGCCTCATTGGTGGCGGTAATATTGCTGTGCTTCGCCTGCCTGAATATGGCTTACGCGACATGGATACTGCCGTTTTTTGAAACGAAGTTATCCATAAAGCCGTTCTGCGATGAAATTCAAAAAACTGTCAAAACGGAAGGGCCTCTGTATTTTGCTTTTGTAAACAGCAATGAACTTTTTTTCAGGCTGGGAAAAAACGTCCCTAATACGCGCATAAAGGAAATCACCCGCGCGGCAGGCGAGAAGGGGAGGGTTTACGCCATAATGCCGAAAGATAAGGAAAAGGAGCTTGAACAAACCTGTAAAGACGCAACCTTCAGGGTTATAAGCACGAGCGCCGTAAAAAAGAACGGGGATTATCAGGTGCTGGTGGCCATTTCGCGGAAAGACAGGGATGAAACGGATTAACGAACGGTTTTTTACAACAGATTAAAATGAAAAATCTTAATTCTCAAATCTAAAATCTAAAATTCTTTAATGGGGTGGACACACAGGTTCACCCCTACAGAATTCAAATACCTTAAGCCCATAACCCCGTAATCCTTTAACTCCGTAACTCCTTAACTTATATTCCATCGTTAATTTTTTCGAAGGATTAGATCCGCGAACGTTATCGCCGTTACGGCTTCAACGACCGGTACCGCGCGGGGTACTATGCACACATCATGCCGGCCCGGAACGATTATTTCCACCTCTTTCATCGTTTTTATATCAACCGAACGCTGTTCTCTGGAAATGGACGGCGTAGGTTTAACCGCTATCCTGAAAACCACGGGCATTCCCGTAGTCATGCCGCCTAAGACGCCGCCGGAATTATTGGTCTTCATCGCGACACTGCCGGACTTTACGCAGAATTGGTCGTTATTCTTACTGCCGCGCATTGCGGCAACCCCGAAACCCGCGCCAAATTCTATGGCCTTTACAGCCGGTATCGCAAATACGTTCCTGGCAAGCACGCCTTCAGCGGAATCCCAGAATGGCTCGCCTGTGCCGACGGGTAATCCGAGCGTAACGCATTCTATTATGCCTCCGAGGCTGTCGCCGTCTTTTCCGGCACTTTCAATCCCGCGCAACATCTTTGCCGCGGCTTTTTTGTCAGGACAATACAAGGGATTTTTCAGACGCAACCGTTCAAGATTCTTGTAATCCGGTTTGCATACTGCCATAACAGCGCCTATCTGCGTGGTATAGGCAAAGATACGAACCTTATATCTTTGAAGGATTTTTTTTGCTATTGCGCCTGCGAGCACCATGCTGACGGTCATCCTGCCGGATGCCTGGCCCGTACCGCCGCGTCTTTCCATGCCGTATCTGCTGAAAAGCGGCCAATCCGCATGGCCCGGCCTCGGAACAGCGCCGAGTTTATCGTAATCCGACGGACGTATGTCATTGTTTTCCACGAGCAATTCAATCCTGCCGCCGGTAGTGCGGCTGTTGCGGATACCAGAAAGTATGACAACCTTATCCTCTTCATGGCGTTTCGTGGAAAACGCCTGTTTTGAAGGTTTCCTCCGGTCAAGTTCCTGTTGGATGAATTTTTCCGGGACATTGATATCAGCAGGGCACCCGTCAATGAAACACCCTACGTTCCTGTCGTGACTCCCGCCGAAAACTGTAACAATAAATTTTCCGCCTGTGGAATTCATGAAAAATATTATAGCAGAGGATTGTAAAATTGCAACAGGAAACGCAATGCCATAACACCATAACTCCGTAACCCTTTACCCTTTAACCCCTAAACACTGTAATCCTTAAAAGGGTGAACACACAGGTTCACCCCTACAGAATTTAATACCACAACCCCAAAACCCCTTAACTCCTAAAACCCTCAACTCACAGCGCATTAGCTATTATCTCCGCTATATCCTTAACCTGCACCTTGCTCTCCGCGTCAATGTCCTTTACGCCGTCGGTAAACATCGTCAAACAATATGGGCACGCTGTCGCGATAATGTCCGCCTTGGTATCAAGCAATTCCCGTGTGCGCGCGTGGTTTATCCTCGTGCCAAGTTTTTCCTCCATCCACATTCTGCCGCCGCCGGCGCCGCAACAAAAACTCTCGCTCTTTTTCCTGCCTGCCTCGGTAAGACGCGCCTGCGGAATCGTTTCCAATATCTTCCTCGGCTGTCCGTATATGCCGTTATGCCTGCCGAGATAACAGGAATCATGATACGCCATACGCGTATCAATCCCCTTAGAAACCTTTAAGGCGCCTTTTTGCAGGAGCTCATCTAAGATTTCAGTATGATGCCTGACTTCAACTTCATAACCCCTTGAAGGATACTCATTCTTAAAAGTATTAAAACAATGCGGACAGGGCGTTATTATTTTCTTGATCCCGTACTTCTTGAAAATTTCAATATTGGCGTCCGCAAGGGTCTGATACAGGTATTCGTTTCCGAGCCGTTTGGCTGCCTCGCCGCAACAGCGCTCCTCGCCGGCAAGCACGGCAAAATCAACCTTCGCGGCCTTCAGCACCTTTATCAGGGCATTCGTAACGCTGAGCGCGCGGGAGTCAATTGAACCCGCACATCCGACCCATAAAAGATACTCCGCCTTCGCGCCTTCGGAAAATGTTTTTAATTCCAGATCCTTCATCCATTCAGTGCGCTTTTCAACACCGACGGCCCAGGGATTACCGTTGACCTCCATGCCTTTGAACATATTTTTAAGTTCGTTTGGAAATTTGCTGTCCATAAGCACGAGCGACCTGCGCATGCCGACAATATGCTTTACGTGTTCAATGAAAACAGGGCAGTGCTCCTGACACGCGCCGCAGGTGGTGCATGCCCACAACTCGTCTTCCTTGATAAAATCGCCTATAAGGAATTTGGAATATTCGTCCTTTTTCAGGCCAAGGAGATGATTTTTTTTGTCTTCAAGATTGCCGCGCATTTGCGTAATGATTTTTTTCGGATTCAACGGTTTTCCCGTCGCAAAAGCAGGGCACCTGTCCTGACATCTGCCGCATTCGGTGCAGGCATACAATTCCAGAAGCCCCTTCCAATTGGTGTCTTCAATGTTGGTTATGCCGAACGATTCGGAATTCTCAAGGTCTTCATCCGGCAGGCTCCCTTTCCTGTTGAATTCCTGGAGCGCTATATTAGCCGAGGAGGTAAAGATATGTTTCAATTTGGAATAGGGAATATAGGCAATAAAAGCAAATGCCAGCGCCATGTGGAACCACCAGAAATACCAGTGGAGTTCCTGTTGGAGCGGCAGGGAAAAGGAGAGATGTCTGTAAAAATTTGCGAAAGCCAATCCAACGGGCGACCAAACTGCCCAGGAAGGATGCACGGGCAGTTCGGTAACAGCCATCCTGAAGCCTTCAACTATGAAACCTGTCAGCAGTATCATGAATATCAATATCAGCGTAATAAAATCATCGGATTTATTTTCAAGACGTTTCGGCCGCAGAATATAGCGCCTGAACATGGCCAGCGATATGGCGGCCATGGCAAACAAACCGGCCAAATCAAGCGTAAGCGAAAAGACAAGGTAAAATGAACCCTCAAGTATTTTAATGCCCCAATTGGCATGGATTGCTTCAAGGCATGTGCCGATATAAAGCGCGATGAATCCCCAGAAAATGAAAAAGTGAATCAGGGCGGGAAAAGGTTCTTCAAGGATACGCTCCTGCAGTAGCGCGCCGCGCAGGAGTTCCCTGAGTCGGTTTTTAATCAAGGCCTTGAAATGGCCGGCCGGCCGGCCTTTTTTAAGGATGCGCATTATTTTAAAAAAACCGAATGCGCATATTAGCATTACCAGCAAAGCCAGCGGATACATCAATAAATGGCTATCTACGTTCCAGTATGATACGCGTGATGCCTGCATTATTTACGCCCATCCTAAAATCAATCACGGAACACACTCACGCCTCCCAGCGGGTTGAATAAAAATAATGTTATCAGAAAACAAAATGAGAGTCAAGGAAAAGATATTAACGAAGGTACCGCCTCAGTGAAGGTGGGTTGAAAAAACAATATAAATATCAAAATGCCCAATGATTACGGTAGGGACAGAACATCCCGACACTTCGGTCGGGACTTCCTTCGGTCGCTATTCTGTCCCTGCAAAATACCGCGGGGAAACTTAAAAACCCAACTTCACTGAGGCCTTACTTTCTAACGAATTAACGACGAAACAGCTAAATGACTGAACAACTAAACGACGTTACGAAGGTGATAGAGTGCGAGAATGCCAGGTGAAACCGTTTTTACGCGTAAGCAACCTATCACCCTATCATTCTATCATCCTTCCATCTATTCCGCCGTACTCCTGCATAATTCATCCGCATCCGCAAAGTAATCGTCCAGCATTTCCGGCACTTCAACAAACGCCTTGTATTCGGTTTCTTCACGGATATCTCCGAGTGCTATCATATCAAATTTGCCGTATTTTTCCAGACAGCCGGTATTGTACAATATGAAATCGCCCGACCCCGTCCTGCAATCATACAAGCGGCCTTCAAATATCTTTAGGAGCGTGCCGAACGAACATCCTCTCAAACGCTTATCCAGAACATCTTTCGCTATATAGCGAATTCCAAGATGACTGCCGAATATCCTGTTGCATAAAGACATCGGCAGGGAAGTTCCGCCCCAGCGGCCGTTGCATTCAACAAACTTTATTGCGGCGTCCCCTAAATCACGTCCGCATACTATGGCGTCAAAAGAACACCTTCCGAAATAGCCGAGCCTTTGAAACAGTAATCCGAGATTGAACGCCTTGCGCGCAAATTCTTTTTTCAGGCGTTCAGGCATGCGCGACGGCGTACTGCCGTTGAAAACCTTTTCCGGACCCGCAAGCAACTGGTCAAATATGCCTTCCACCACCGGAAAGCCCGCGCGCGGTATCCATAATTGCGCGGAAGGCGAACCTAATACATCAGTCCGCCACTCCATAACGCAAACATTGTGACTGCCGTCCCACTTGCGCTGGGCCAATTCGTTTCTCACTGCCGCGCGCAGGCGGACTTTATCCATCATCTTAACCTGTTCAGAATCAAACAATATATTACCCATGGCAGACGCGTAATTCCCTATCTTCAAAACTATCTTGTCATATCTTAATGCCATGGTCTTAAGCGCATCCGTTATGTGCGAGAGGGCATTTGAAGAGCAGGTCTCCACCGTATCATCAGCGGAAAGCATCGCTTGCACGAGCATGACAAATTGCGATTTGTCATTGACCATTTCCGTAACGCCGGGCAAAGGAGCGGTAACGCGAACGTCCGCGCCGAAGTTGCCGCGCAATTGGAGCGCCAATTCCCACACCTCGCGCGACCCCATATAGGGATGTATATTCAACGCGCCGCGGCTTTTTGTGAAATCAACGATATTGCCTATTGCACCGCGCGATTCCAGGATATTCCGCGTGATATTTATCGGCGCATTCCGGTCAGGACAAACCGTAAGAAACTCAGGTTCGCCTAAACCGAGAAAAATCCTGTTATACCGTTCGTAAGCCGGGTCAGGCATGTACGACAGGGCCACAAGGTCATTCGAGCCTGACAGAAGCCGCGCGCGAAGCTGATAATATTCTATTCCTGGTATATTGTCCAAAAACGGAATACTGCTAAGGTCTTCCATATACATGCACGCGCAATCCGGATTTCCGGCGTTATTGTCATCGGCAAAAAGCCCGCTGTAAAGCACAAAATCCTTTTCAAAACCGGAAGAAAACTGCGCGGCCAATTCGTCAGCCTTTTTAAGGGCTTCCCGGCAGTCTGAAAAATCAAACATCCTGCTCAAGTTCATCTTAGGCATATTTTTTTTCTCCTTTTTCACACTGGAATTCATTGAACAAATCCTTCAGCATTGCGGTTTTTTCCATATCCGCGCCAATTTTCTTGTAATATTCATCAAAGACAAAAGACGGTATATCTTCAACGGCATTGCCATTCAGAAGGTCAATCCTGTCTTCAAGCATGACCATGAATTCAACATACAAGGACAGCAGAGTGCCTTCAAAAGTCAGCTTGCGCCCGGCCTTGTGCATCTCAAAGAACGAGTCCTTTATTTCAGGGAAATAATGGAGCAGGCTGACGTAAAAACCAATTTTCTTAGCCTGATAATAATCTCCCGCGGAAAACGTCCTGTGGTAAAGCAGTTTATGCGGAGCCTCGGTCTGGCACGATATCCCGTATTTCTCCTGGTCCTTATAAAATTCCGTGCCGGGAAGGCAGAGGAACTCGTGTATATACAGTGAATGCGGCCTCATTGCGATTGCGAAATTCAGGGAATCCTTAAAGGTCTCCAGCGTATCGCCCGGAAGGCCTACTATGAGGCTGAACCATATCTTGGAATCCGGTTTTGCCTTACGGAGCTTTTGCACGTTCTGCCTGTATAGATGAGGATTGAATTTCCGGTTTATGCTTTCCAGAACCGCCTCTGAAGAGCTTTGAAGGCCGAACGCGAATTCGTCTTCGTCAAACTGCGCGACGAGTTCTACTATTTCATCGTCAACAAGCTCGGGATTCATTTCAAATATCACAGGCAGTTTTCTGGTGTTATTTTCCAGAAGGAACCTGAGGATTTCCTTACCGCGTTTTTTGTTTACGAACAAATCCGAATCCGTTATAAAAACCCTGCCGGTTTTCGGATGAGCAAGGAGCGGTTTCAGGCCTTCAAAAACCTCGCTTAGAGGCTTGAACCTGACATTGCCGCCGCCTACGGCCCACGAACAATAACGGCACTTGAAAGGGCACCCGCGCATGGTTTCAAATGTCACTGTAACAGGCCGCGGGGCGCCGTCAAGATATGCGAGGTATTCTTCATCCATGGATTGCGATTTCCGTCCGTTTAACGAAAAAGGAGCCGTCCCCGGCGGATTCACGACAACACCGTTCTTTTCATCCCTGTACGCGATTCCCGCAAGGCCGGCAGGCGTTTCACCTGTGCAGAATTTTTTAAGCAACTCTGTAAAAACAACCTCGCCTTCGCCGAGCACGACGACATCAACGAAACTGTATTTATCAAGAATAAACCCGGCCAGGCCGGAAGCCTCGGGCCCGCCGAAGACAATCGCAGTCCCGGGAAGGGCTGTCTTCAGCTTTTCAGCCAGCGCGAGGGATTCATGGATATTCCATACATAAGTGGAAAAACCGTACAAATCTGCCTTTTCCTCAAGCAATTTACCAAAGGCATATTCGGGGTTGACAGAGTATTGAAACTGTTTGATGGAAAAAACAGTCTTATCCGCGGCAAAAGCATCCTGTTGCGCGCATAGTTTCAGGCCCACGAGTGCCGGCGAAAGGTCGCGGTCCGGAAAGGCGAGCGACGTCAGTGTGACTTTGAATTTTCCGTTATTTTTCATATAAAAACTCCTTTAAAACAAAAAAGCCCGCTTTTTGAGCGGGCAGTAGTGATTTCATTCCGTGTGTGCAAACGTATCATCCACCACTGCCCTTATTGCGTATAATAAGGGTAATAATGCCGGTAATAATGATGGCATCCTTTGGATGATTGCTATGCTGTTGTAATCCGTGTATTCCTGTATTCATTTTATTATCCGATTTAAGATTGGCAGAGAGATGTTGCAATGCGTTTCTGCAATATTCCCGTTTAAAACAAAAAAGGCCCGCCTTAGGCGAGCCGCAGTATATAATCTGATTATTTCAGGCGTTTTATATACCACAGCCTCCCTGGGGCGTAATATCCCCGATAATTGTAATGGCTATAATCAGATTGTAAATCATATTATTGTTGTTCATAAAATCCTGTAAAAAGTTAATTGGAGCATTATATAAACTTTTTCCCAAAAGTCAAGAAAAATATTAACGAATTAGTATCGGCTCAGAAGCCGTGAAAAAATCCAAATTATAACAATTCATCTTTTAAAAAGGTCGTTATTTGAAAAACAACGCCAAATTAGAAAATTTTATCCGCTTTTAGTCAGCGGGTAACTAAAACGACGGCTTTTAACACATTCAGAC
>JACRIJ010000060.1 GCA_016220095.1 Planctomycetota bacterium
CCTTAACATAACGCCATGAATGGCGTAAGTATTAGGCTTTTGGCATACAACCCCAGCCATAAATGGCTGGGCTACTATACGCTTTTATTTTTTCTATTATAACTACTATGTTAAAATGCCACCTCTACTGAGGCCTTACAACAAACCAAACGACGAAGTCTATGAGTCTATGAATCTGGAGTCCGGAGTCTGGAGTCCGTGGTTTCCGTCGAAAATCTTAAATCGTTATGTTTTATCTTGACTTTTCATGCCTTTTGATTTAATCTAAACCGCAATAAATTGGATACTATATATGCTAAAAACAATAAGTAAATTTTTCGTAAAAATATTCGGAAGCCAGAATGAACGGGAACTGAAGCGCCTGTGGCCGATTGTTGCCCGGGTCAACGCGTTTGAACCGTCCATATCCGCCCTTTCGGACCTTGACCTGCGCAAAAAGACAGACGAATTACGCGAACGCCTCGCCCGCGGCGAAATCCTTGACGACCTGCTTCCCGAGGCCTTTGCCGCAGTACGCGAGGCGAGCAAACGCGCTTCAAAAATGCGCCATTTTGACGTACAGCTCATCGGCGGCATCACGCTCCACAGAGGAAGGATAGCCGAAATGGCGACCGGCGAAGGCAAAACCCTCGTCGCCACGCTCGCGGCATACCTAAACGCACTGCCGGCCAAAGGCGTCCATATCGTCACTGTCAACGATTACCTCGCCCGGAGGGATACCCAATGGATGGGGCCTATCTATGATTTCCTCGGGCTGAAAACCGCGGTCATCCAGCACGATTACGATGAAGCATACATATATGACAAAGACTTCGTTCCCGACCCGGAAAACAAGATGCACAACCTCAAACCCTGCTCAAGAAAAGAGGCATACCTCGCGGACATCACCTACGGCACCAACAATAACTTCGGCTTTGATTACCTGCGGGACAACATGAAAATACACAAGGATACGCAGGTGCAGAGGAAATGGCATTACGCAATCGTTGACGAAGTTGACAGCATACTGATTGACGAGGCCCGCACGCCATTGATTATTTCAGGACCTTCCGAAGAATCCACTGACAAATATTACATATCCGATAAGATCGCCCACCAGCTCTCAAAGGGCGCCGATTATGAAGTAAAAGAAAAAGAACATCAGGTCATATTGACCGAAAACGGAATACTTAAGGCGGAAAAACTCGCCGGCGTGGACAGCTTTTACACGGGGCAGAATATGGATTGGCCCCACCACATAGAGCAGTCCTTGCGCGCCAAAGAACTTTACAGGCTGGATAAGGATTATATCGTAAAAGACGGCGAGGTAATAATAGTTGACGAATTCACCGGACGCCTTATGCCCGGCAGGCGCTGGAGCGACGGACTTCATCAGGCAGTGGAAGCCAAAGAAAATCTCAGCATCGTAGGAGAAAACCAGACACTCGCCACCATAACACTGCAGAATTATTTCAAGATGTACGAAAAACTCTCGGGCATGACGGGCACCGCGTCCACGGAGGCAATGGAATTTGAACGCATATATAAATTATCCGTCACAGTCATACCGCCCAATATGCCCATGAACCGCACTTCATATACCGACGTAATCTACAGGACTAAAAAGGAAAAAAATACCGCCATCATTGAGGAAATCGTACAGGTGCATGAACAGGGACGGCCAGTGCTGGTAGGCACGACTTCCATTGAAAATTCCGAACTCATCAGCAACATGCTCAATAAGCGCGGCGTGAAACACGAGGTGCTGAATGCCAAACAGCATGAACGCGAGGCATACATTGTTTCGCAGGCAGGCCAGAAAAACACCGTAACCATCGCGACCAATATGGCCGGAAGGGGCACGGATATCATACTCGGGGAGGGCGTCGCGGAACTCGGCGGCCTGCACGTCCTCGGCACCGAACGCCATGAGGCGCGCCGCATAGACAACCAGTTGCGCGGACGCGCGGGCAGGCAGGGCGACCCGGGTTCCTCACGATTCATCCTCGCGCTTGAAGACGACCTCCTGCGCATATTCGCGCCGCAATGGGTAAGCAACCTCCTGCAGAAACTCGGCATGGAAGAAGGACAGCCCATTGAAAGCCGGATGATCTCCAATACGATAGAAAAAGCCCAAAAGAAAATGGAATCGCACAACTTTGACATACGCAAACAACTTCTCGAATACGACGAGGTAATGAATCTCCAGAGAAAAACCATCTACGGCCAGCGCCAGGAAATACTTGAAGGACAGAATGTCCGCGAAAAAATCCTTGAAATGATAGAAGACCAGGTGTTTACCGTCATGGATATTTATATCCCGCGCAATACCCCCCAGCAATCATGGGACCTGAAAGGACTCGCCGAATGGTTCCGCGTAAAATTAAATATAAACCTCCAACCCGAAGAACTCGCCCCGCTTAAAACCGATAAGAACGTGGAAGACTGCCTTATTGATAAAGTCAATCTCAGCTATCAACAGCGCGAAGAGGCCATCGGCATAGAACACATGCGCCAGATTGAAAGGCATCTCCTCCTGCGCACAATCGATGAAAAATGGAAAGAACACCTCTACGCAATGGATTACCTGCGTTCAGGCATAGGCCTGAAAAGCTATGCCCAGATGGACCCTAAGGCGGCCTACAAAAAAGAAGGTTTT
This sequence comes from Planctomycetota bacterium, assembly GCA_016220095.1. GTDB lineage: Bacteria > Planctomycetota > MHYJ01 > JACQXL01 > JACRIJ01 > JACRIJ01. Next base: position 2,639 of record JACRIJ010000060.1, read on the forward strand.
AATTTCTTTGAACAAATGGCCGCTGCCATTAAAGCGGAAGTTGCGGGCCTTATAATGCGCCTGAGAATTACGCAGGAAGATGAAACTACATTGGCTCAACGCGCGCAACCTACCACTTTCGTCAAGCGCGAACTCGGACAATTTGAATCCGCACAACAGAATAACAAACCGGAAGCCAAACCAAAACCGATCGTAGGCGCGCCTAAATACGGCAGAAACGACCCCTGCCCATGCGGAAGCGGCAAAAAATATAAAAAGTGCTGCGGACAACGGTCTTAACGAAGAATGAAGTATGAAAAATGAAGCTGGAAGGACGTTATCCGAGATCCGAGTTCCGGACGCCGGATTCCGGACGCCGAATATCGAATCCCGGTTTTCGCCATTCGTCCCGGACCTCGGCTCTCGGATTCCGTTTAAACGGGCCACGGAAAACGGGTCACGGACGTACTACCACCTCTCATTCTCGCACACTATCCACCTTCGTAACGTTGTTTGGTTGTTCAGTCGTTTTGTTGTTTCGTCATTAATCCCTGTTTAAGGGCAAAAAAATTGATGAATTTTATCGACTTGCTGTACCTCGCGCTTTTAACGCCGTTCGGTTTCGCACTGCTCATAAAAAGCAGATTGCGGAAAATTTTCGCCTTCAGGATAGGCCAGCGGCTCGGCAATACAACCCTTCCCGGGAAAAAAAGCGGAAAACGCATCTGGATACACGCGGCGTCAGTAGGCGAAGTAAACCTTGTAAAACCCTTAATTTCAAAACTCGCCGGCCGTAATGAAGACATCGTGCTGTCCGTATTTACGGATACCGGCATGCAGGCGGCAAACAAGGCATTTCCTCACCTGCCCGCATTCATACTCCCGCTGGATTTTTCATTCCTGATTAAAAGAATCCTGAAGACAGTAAAACCGGACGTCATAGTCCTTGTGGAATCCGAACTCTGGCCGAATCTAATAACGGAATCCCGCAGGCAGAACGTCCCTATCATCCTTATAAACGCAAGGGTAACCGAAAGCTCCCTGAAAAAATACAGGCTGTTCTCCGGATTCTACAGGCAGTTGTTTGATAAATTCGCGGTTATCGCCGCGCAAAACGCCGCTGTTGCCGAAAGAATACTCTCTCTCGGAGTCTGTAAAAACAAGGTGTCCGTAACAGGCAGTATGAAATACGATTTGGATTATCCGCAGGCCGAACTTGAAAACGCGGCCGCATTGCGGGAAAAATTCGGGTTCATGCCGCGCGATACCGTCATAGCGGCCGGCAGTACCCACGAGCCCGAAGAGGAAATCATCCTGAGGTCATTCGCAAAACTCCGTGAAAAACGCCAGAACCTCAGGCTTATCATAGCCCCGCGGCATATAGAGCGCCTGAATGACGTGCGGAACGCGGTTTCAAAGGCAGGATACGAAGCCGCGCTGTATTCGGAAGCCCTGAAACACGGCCCGATTGCGCAATCCGGCAAGACGTGCCTGATAGTTGACACCGTAGGAGACCTAATGAAAATCTACGCTGTTGCCGATATAGTATTTGTCGGCGGCAGTCTTGTCAGCCGCGGCGGACAGAACATACTTGAACCGGCGTCTCTGAAAAAGCCGGTAGTATTCGGCAATTCCATGAGAAATTTCGCCGAACCCGCCCAGGCCCTGCTCAAAAACAATGCCGCGCTTCAGGTCCAAAACGAAGCTGAACTCCATGACGCGCTTGAAAAACTCGCCTCCGAACCCGGTGCCGCCGGCCTGATGGGCCAAAAAGCCGCGGAAACAATTAAAACCCTCCAGGGCGCGACAAAAAAACACTTGAATTTAATTTACGATATTATATAATACAACATCCAATATATTGATTTTTTATAGGAGAAAATATTTATGAAATTGAATTCGGCAAGAAGATTATTCTCGTCGGAAGCCGTATGCATGGGGCATCCGGATAAAATCGCGGACCAGATTTCGGACGCGGTATTGGACAAACTGATTGAACAGGACCCTTATTCCAGGGTGGCATGCGAAACGCTTCTGAAAAACGATATGGCTATTGTCGCCGGCGAAATAACGACAAACGGCTATGTTGAAGTATCCGAAGTAGTCAGGCAGACCATAAAGGAAATCGGCTATGACAGCGGCGACATGGGCTTGGATTACAATACCTGCACCGTGCTGACCTGCATTGAAAAGCAATCCCCTGATATCGCCATGGGAGTGGATGAAGATAAAAAACAGCACAAACAGCTCGGCGCGGGCGACCAGGGCATCATGTTCGGCTACGCCTGCAACGAAACGGCCGAACTCATGCCCATGCCCATCATGCTCGCGCGCAAACTCGTAAACAAGGCCGCTGAAGTCAGGCAGGACGGTTCTTTGCTGTGGCTCAGGCCCGACGGCAAATCACAGGTTACCATTGAATATGAAAACAACAAACCCCTCAGGGTGCATACGGTCGTACTGTCCGTACAGCACAGCCCTGAAGTGGAATACAAAACCATCCGCAAGGAATGCCTTGAACATATAATCAAACCCGTAATACCCGCGAATATGCTGGACAAGAACACCATTTTCCACATAAATCCCACGGGCAGGTTCATAATGGGCGGCCCCAAAGCCGATTGCGGATTGACCGGCAGGAAAATAATCGTTGATACATACGGCGGAATGGGACACCATGGCGGCGGATGCTTCTCCGGCAAAGACCCCACCAAGGTTGACCGCAGTGCGTCTTACGCCGCAAGGCACGCGGCTAAAAACATCGTGGCCGCAGGGCTCGCCGACCGCTGTGAAGTCCAGCTCGCCTACGCCATCGGCGTGGCCGAACCCGTATCAATCGCCGTGGAAACCTACGGCACAGGCAAGACAAGCGAAACAAAACTTATCGCTTCACTGCGCAAACACTTTGATTTCACCCCGCACGGAATGATTGAAAAACTCCACCTGAGAAAGCCTATTTATAAAAACACGGCCCGCTTCGGCCACTTCGGGCTTAACAGGCCTGAATATACGTGGGAAAAAGCGGATAAGGCCCACCTGCTGAAAAAAGACGCGTAATCAGAAAATAAAGCATTAACGCCCTTTACGGGCATATTATTTAAGGAGAATGTGATGAAATACGATGTGAAAGACATCAAACTGGCAAACAAAGGCCTGGAAAAAATCAACTGGGCAAACGAACAGATGCCCGTACTCACCGAAATACGCAAGAGATTTGAAAAAGAAAAACCCCTTAAGGATGTAAGAATAGCGGCTTGCCTTCACGTCACGTCGGAAACCGCAAACCTTATGAGAACCCTCAAGGCAGGCGGCGCGCTCGTATACCTCTGCGCGTCCAATCCGCTCTCCACGCAGGATGACACTGCCGCAGCCATTGTAAAACATGTCGGGGTCGCGACATTCGCCATAAGAGGCGAAAACAGGAAGGTTTACTACAATCATATTGAATCCGTACTGTCAATGAAGCCGCATATCACCCTTGATGACGGCGCAGACCTCGTGTCAACCCTGCATTCACAGCATACGGAATGGCTTGATACAATCTTCGGCGGAATGGAAGAGACCACGACAGGCGTCATCCGCCTGCGTTCCATGGAAAAAAGCAACGCCCTGAAATATCCCATAGTCGCGGTGAATGATGCTGAAACAAAATACCTGTTTGACAACCGCTACGGCACAGGCCAGTCCACTATTGACGGCATCATCAGGGCAACCAACGTACTGCTGGCCGGCAAGGTATTCGTTGTGGCAGGTTACGGCTGGTGCGGCCGCGGTTTGGCAATGCGCGCGCGCGGACTCGGCGCCAATGTCATTGTTACCGAAGTAAACCCCATCAGGGCCATTGAAGCCGCTATGGACGGTTTTTCAATCAAACCCATGTCCGAAGCAGTCAAAATAGGCGATATATTCTGCACGCTTACTGGCAATAAACACGTACTGCGCGTTGAACACTTCACGCAGATGAAAAACGGCGCCATACTCTGCAACTCAGGACATTTTAACGTGGAAATAGACCTTGAAGGCCTTGACAAAATCAGCAAAAAAGGCCGCATGGGCATCCGCTCCAATATAGATGAATTCATGCTTAAAAACGGAAAAACCATATTCGTACTCGCCCAGGGACGGCTTGTAAACCTTGCCTGCGCCGAAGGACATCCGCCGAGCGTTATGGATATGAGTTTCGCCACGCAATCCCTCATGGCCGAATATGTCGCCAAAAACAGGGGGAAAATGCCTGTGAAAGTCATTGATGTACCTATGGAAATAGAAAATTGGATAGCCGACCTGAAACTAAAGACAATGGGCCTGAAAATAGACACCATGACGCCGGAACAGGTAAAATATGTCAATTCGTGGCAGGAAGGAACGTAACTGATTTAAGATTTGAGAACTAAGATTTAAGATTACGCTTTGAGATCTGAGATTTGAGATCTGCGAACGCAAAAAAAGTACCGCCTCAGTCGAGGTTACGCTTAACACACCCCCTAACCCCTCTTAATAGAGGGGAAATTCGTATATGTCCCCTCTAAAAAGAGGGGAACCAGGGGTGTGTTGTCCGTGTTCAGCGTTATCGAAAAGCCAGCAAAAACCCACCTCGACTGAGGCCTTACCAAAAAAATTTTATTTTGCTTGACAATACGCTGAAAAGGAATTATAATCCTTTTCAACGGTTTTAGTTTCTTTTTTGACTATTAACGGTTTTTTAGGAGGTTATGCTATGAGGGAACTCCGCGGTGACTGGAGAGATCTGTTTAATAATTTTGCCATAGCACTTGACCCGCGCAAAATGTTCCTGGCGCTCGCCGGAATGATAATGACATTCGCCCTGATAAGCGTCTGGTTCTGGCTCTGGGACAAAGGCTTCAACCTCGGACTCGGAGTATTCACAAAGAACTTCTCGGTCGTCACAATGCCGGCGTTCTTCGGGACACTGTCGGACAAGCTGTTCGCAACACAACACCTGTATGTCGCCTTGGCCGGCATAATATCGTTTTACGCAGGGATAATATTCATTTTTATCTTTGCATGGTCGTTTTTCGGCGGTGCCATTACGAGAATCGCCGCTGTGGAAATCGCAAAAGATGAAAGAATAGAACTCTCAAACGCGATACACTTCGGCAAACGAAGATATTCGTCATTCTTCTGGTCAAAACTCACCTGCATCTTGCTGTTCCTGTTCTTCTTCCTCTGCATATTCGGAGCATGCCTGCTCGCGAGAATACCAACATTAGGCCCCTTCCTGAAAATCTTACTCGTAATATTCCTGCCGCTCGCAATGATAACGTCATTCCTGCTCACGATGCTCGGTCTCGGCGCGACCTTCGGACACGTATTGTTTTTCCCGGCCGTAGCCGCTGAAGACACTGACGCGTTTGACGCCATAAGCCGCGGTTTCAGCTACCTGTTCGCGGAGCCATGGAAATTCATCTGGTATCAGATAGTATCCGGCGTGTACGGATTCATTACATTCATGTTCGTGCTTGTATTCAGCTGGATGTTGATGCTCATAATGCTCTTTGCCGCGCGGTTCGGCATGGGAAGCCGCTCGTTTTCTCCCATGATAAAAAACATCTATGCCTTCTTCTCCGAATTTTTCAACGGAATGCAGGCAAACCCGAACCCGCAGATGAATACCGTAGAAATGATTTCAACGGTTATATTTGCCGCGTGGATATTGCTATTCGCCGGATTCGTATTCAGCTTCGCTCTGTCATACTTCTTCTCAGGGCAGACGATGATATACTTCCTGCTTCGCAAGAAAGTGGACAGCATTGACATGACCGAAGTATATGAAGAAAAGGAATCCGAAGAAGAACTGAAGGAAGAAACGCCTCCGGCAGTTCCGGCCGAACAGCCGAAAGCGTAGATTTCGCAGAATACGGAAAAATTTACACCGCAGATGGCGCGGAGTACGCAGGGTCTTCCCGCATGCTCCGCGTAATCTGCGGTTTTTTTTGCCAAGAACTGTACGAGACACGACGAATTTCTAACAACAGATTAAGCGTATTGGCGACTAAACGACTTAACAATTAAACAATATTTTTTCATTTTTCCTCCTCATAACGAAGAAGGCAGTAAGAAGCAGGGAGCAGGCAAGCTGACGCACCGTTCCGACCGTCATCCCCTCGCTACTCAGTTTACCCTGAGCTTGCCGAAGGGCTACTGGCAATCATTATTCGTCATTTAACCCTTGAATTATCCTGTCCATTTTATATAATTTAACCAAACAGCTAAATTGTTTACTATCAAAAGGAAGAAATTCTTATGACCGAAAAATATACCGTAACCTTTCAGCCTGACAACAGGCAGGTTATTGTGGAAAAAGGCGAAACCGTATTGAATGCGGCCAATAAGGCCGGCATATACGTCCATAACATCTGCGGCGGCGACGGTATCTGCGGCAAATGCCGCGTTATCATCAAATCCGGCGATGTAAACACCGAACCCACGCATTTCCTAAAGAGGGAAGAAATACAAAAAGGCTACGCCCTCGCCTGCACATCGTACGTAGAAAACGACCTTGTGGTGGAAATCCCGGCGGAAAGCAAATTGGAAGACGAACAAATTCTCGTCAAGGAAGGCAAATCAATTTCCCTTGACGTCATCACGCGCGAATTTGAACCCTCCGACGCCGGCATGTCCCCGACGCAACGGCTCTTCCGCCACGGCCCCCTGTCAACCAAATTGCATTTCATCCTGCCTAAGCCCAGCCTGTCCGACACCGTAAGCGATCTTGAAAGGATCTACAGGGAAATCCGCAGGGAATTGAACGTGCCTATCATGCAGACAGGCCTCGCAGTCATAAAAAAACTCAGCCAGACATTACGAGACGCGGATTTTGAAATCACTGCAACGCTCGGCAAGAGAAACGGAACCGTGGAAATATTCATGATTGAACCCGGAGATACGTCCAAACACAATTACGGGCTCGCCATTGACATAGGCACTACTACCATCGTCGTACAGTTAGTTGACCTTATCAGCAAAAAAGTGCTTTCTTCAAAAGCGTCCACGAACAAACAGACCAAATACGGAGACGACGTAATTTCAAGGATGATTTACGCCGGCGAAAAGGAAGGCCTTGAGCACCTTCACGATGCCGCCGTTGATACCATTAACCGCCTCGTCGGATACGCAGTGCTTGAAACAAAAGTAAACCTCTCCGACATAACCACCGTTGTATGCGCAGGCAATACCACCATGGCCCACATGGCCTTGAACGTGGACCCGACTTACATAAGAAAAGAACCCTACGTGGCAACGACGAATTATTTCCCTGTAATCCGCGCCGCTGAAGCCGGAATAAGGATAAACCCGCGCGGACTGCTTTCCTGCATACCCGGCGTATCAAGTTACGTCGGCGGCGATATCACGGCCGGCGTGCTCGCAAGCGGCCTTTTCCTGGAAGACGAACTCGCCATTCTCCTGGATGTGGGAACCAATGGGGAAGTCGTACTGGGCAACAAGGAATGGCTCGTATCCGCCTCCTGTTCCGCAGGCCCGTGCTTTGAAGGCGCCGGCGTAAAATGCGGAATGCGCGCGGCTAAAGGCGCCGTTGAAAAAATTGAAATAGAAAAGAATTTTGATATCTCATGGAATACCATAGGCAATTCAGCCCCGCGCGGCATCTGCGGCTCCGGAATGATTGATATGATCTCGGAATTCGTTGACGCGGGCATTATAAACAAGGCCGGCAAATTTGACGCCTCTCTGAAGACCGATCGGCTCAGACAGACCGATGAGGGATTGGAATTCGTCATCGCAAACGCGAACCAGAGCGGACGCGGCCAGGATATCGTTATCACCCAGGCGGACATAACCAATATCCTGCGCTCCAAGGCCGCCATTTTCGCCGGCATCAGGACATTGATAATCAAAATGGGATTGTCGTTTGACGACGTTAAGAAATTCTATATTGCGGGCGGTTTCGGAAACAGCCTCAACATACCCAAGGCCATCGGCATCGGCATGCTTCCCGATCTGCCGCATGAAAGGTATTCTTTCATAGGAAATTCATCCCTTGCCGGCGCCAAACTCGCCCTCCTGTCTTATGACGCACTTAAAGAAATTGAAAAAATAGCTGAAAAAATGACCTATATAGAACTAAGCGCCGACAACGCGTTTATGGAAGAATTCATGGCCGCAATATTCCTGCCTCATACGGATTCCAATTTATTCCCAAGTTTGCGCAAACCCTAAAGAGTCTGGGGTCTACAGCCGGCCTTCATTCTTCATTATTCATTTTTCCTCCTTCGCCTGGAGTTTATGTAGCTCAGAAATTGAGAATACTTGGATTGCAATGTTCGAAAAGACTGACGTTACCCTGCAACGTCTTAGCGTACTTGACGCGCTTCACGGCCTTTGCGATCAAAACGTGGTCATTCAAACGTACGACGTCCGGAATAAACCGCTAAGACCGCAAAGAACGCAAAGCGACGCAAATCGCAGTATCGCTGAGGCTCGCAGTATCGCCGTGGCAAGTTTACCCTGAGTGCAACGAAGGGCAGTAACCGTACGTCCTTGGCGTCTTCGTGTCTTCGTGGCAAGAGAACGTTCGTAGACAGTCTTAGCGTACTTGGCGCGCTTTGCGGTTAAACCGTCGCCGTTGGAACGTATAGCGGACGCAATAAGTCGCAAAGTACGTTAAGAACGCCAAGCGACGCGACGAAAATACGTATGGTTTATAAATTTCTGTGCAAAAAACCTGCCTGCGCGGCTTGTCCTCCGAAGCCATAGCGAAGGAGGAAGCCGCGCAGGCAGGCAAAATACGCACCTGTCCCGAACTTGTTTCGGGAGAAGTTGAGACGTAAGACAATAAAGCAGCAAAGCCGCAACCAAAAGGCTGTTTACTTCATGAAATTCTAAGCACTAAGCACGAAATCCTAAACAAATACTAAACTCTAAATCTAAATTCTCAAAACCCGACGTCCGACCGTGTTTCGGTTATTTGAAGATTAGATTTTCGAGTTTGTTTAGAGTTTCGGATTTAGTGCTTAGAGTTTTTACGGTATTTATACTTCTGCGCTTTTTGCGCGGAAGTTGCGGAATTAGACTCTAAACCCTTTTAACTCCGTAACCCCATAACCCCGTAACCCCGTTTTACAGGAGATTTTAATATGTCATACGCCATAGCCGTCGCAGGCAAGGGCGGTACGGGAAAAACGACTTTTGCCGCCATTGCAATTACCTTGATGAAGAACGCCGGTAAAAGGCCCATACTTGCCATAGACGCCGACCCGAACGCGAATCTCGGCGAATCGCTCGGGATACCTTATTCAAAAACCGTTTCAGATATACTTGAACAGACCAAAGGCATGCGCGACCTGCCCGCAGGGGTCAATAAACTTCAAATGGTGGAAATGGAACTCCATAACGCGCTCGTTGAAACCCCGGGAGTAGACCTCCTTGTCATGGGCCGGCCCGAAGGCCCCGAATGCTACTGCGCGGCAAATAACCTCCTCAGGACATTCACGAAAACACTTGCCCTTAATTATCCTTATATAGTCCTGGATAACGAAGCCGGCATGGAACATCTTAGCAGAAAAACCACGCAAAATATAGAAGTGCTTTACCTTGTCAGCGACTACAGCATTGTCGGCATCCGCGCAGTGGCCAGGATCAGGGACCTTGTAAGGGACCTGAAGCTTGCCGTAAATAAAATGCTCGTAGTAATCAATAAATCGCCCTCGCCGTCCCTCCCGCCGCAATTAACAGCAGAACTTGAAAAATACAAGCTGTCCCTCGCCGGCATCCTTCCTGTAGATGAACAAATAATAAATGCGGATTTGAACAAACTTCCTATCGGCTCACTCCCGCAATCCTCGCCCATGATGATAAAAGTAAGGGAAATACTGCAGATTTAAGATCCGAGATCTGAGATTTGAGATCTGCGATCTGAGATCTGGGATTTAAGATTTGCAAAAACCAACGAAAATTTCTTGCAAAAAAACCGATACAAAATATAATTGCACTAAGAAAGATTATTTATGAAAATTACAAAAGAGATACCGGCGCTGCCCAAGCGCGCAACGGATTCGCACAAAGGGACTTATGGGAACGTATTCGTATTGGCGGGTTCCATAGGGATGGCCGGGGCCGCGTATTTGTGCGCGAGCGCGGTACTGCGTTCAGGCGCGGGACGCGTGCTGGTCGGGGTCCCAAAGAGCCTTGTTTATATACTTGCCGGGAAATTTACCTGCGAAATGCTTTATCCCCTGGCGGAGACCGAACGCGGCACATTATCATCAGGCAGTGAGCGTGAAATCCTTGAAATTGCGCACAAACACAATGTCGTGGCAATAGGGCCTGGGATATCAAGGTATTCTGAGACTAACAAGCTGGTTTTGTCCATATTGTACAGGATAAACAATTCCATGATAATAGACGCGGACGGACTGAACATAATCAGCGAAGAAATTCCGATTTTAAGAAGCCTGAAACAGCCGGTAGTATTGACGCCCCATCCCGGCGAAATGGCAAGGCTGACGGGCAAGACAGTGGCCGACGTGCAAAAAAACAGGGAAGAAATATCCTTTGAATTTGCAAAGAAACACAAGGTCATACTGGCATTAAAAGGCAGTGGTACAGTCGTGACGGACGGCGCTAATTTATACGTAAACGAAACCGGCAATCCCGGCATGGCTACCGCGGGCAGTGGCGATGTGCTGACCGGCGTTATCGCGGGACTTATGGCGCAGGGAATGACCGGATTTGATGCCACGCGGCTCGGCGTGTATGTGCACGGCCTCGCTGGAGACATTGCAGTGAAAGATATCGGCGAGATGTCCCTTATAGCAAGCGATATACTGGAGTATCTGCCGAAGGCGTTTGTAAAGATCAGTAACCAGTAGCGAGTAGCGAGTAGCGAGGGACGACGAACGGAACGGAGTGTCAGCCTGCCTTCTCCCTTCTTCGTTCTTCATTTTACATTATTCCTCATTCGTTAAGAGTATGGGATTTATTGAACCTTTATCTTTCATAGCCCTGCTAACCGTACCTGTTTATTTCTACTTCAAGATTAAACAGGCCTATGCCAGAAAACTGCCCATTTCAAGCATATTTCTCTGGAAAAGGATATCCGATAACCCCGACAAATCAAAATACCAGCGCAAATGGCTGGTCAATACAGCCATCATCCTTCAAATACTCGGACTTCTCCTCTCGGTTTTTGCGGCCGCTTATCCGTATTTTCCGGGCATCGCGTCCCGATACAGGAACGTAATTATTGTCATTGACAACTCCGTAAGCTCTTCGGCAAAAGAAAACAATAAAGCCGCCTTATCAACCCTTTCTGAAGAATGCGTAAAACTGCTTGACATGCTTTCTTCTTCCGACAAGGTCAGCATCATAGCGAATCCCGCTGGAATCGTCCCGGGCACTGTATTGCACATTGATAAAACACCTGCCCAGGCCAAAGGCATCCTTTCTGAACTTCAGGTTTGCGAAGCGCCTGTCCCAATTGATGAACTTATCGTACAAGCCCAGGCACTCAAACTGCGCGTCAAAACCCGCGCTATTTTCGTTTTTACAACGCAACTGCCGTCTGAAAAATATCCTGATACAACGCTTATAACAACGCCTCCAAACACGAACAACCTCGGCATCGTCAGCTGTTCCGCCTCAAAACAGGAAGACCAATCCTATACCCTTTTCGCCGGGTGTAAGAATTACTCCGACAAGGCCATCATCGCCAGGGTATCGCTGGAAACGCCTGACGCACAGCCGCCGGCGCCAATTACGAAAACTTTCGCCCCCGGAACCATAACGCCCGTTATAATACCGGATCTGCGCCTGCCCGTTGCCAAAGAGATTTCGCTGAAAATAGAAACCCCTGATTCCATAGCCTGCGATAACTTAGTAACGCTGTTTCCGGCATTCAGAACGGATTTTGAGATTTGCATCATCGGCAACGGCGCCAGATACATCTCCAAGGCATTCAATTCCATGCCGGACACACAGCTTTTCACAACCCAGACAATGCCTGAAACCGGTGCGGCCGCATCCATGGACTTGCTCGTCTTCTACCGGTTTATCCCGGAAAAATTCCCTGACAACATTCCGGCAATAGTCATAGACCCTCCGAAACAATTTTATCCGTTCAATTTTTCCGCTAAGATTTCAGAACAAACATTTATATATTCATCGGACATTTCACTGCTGAAAAACGCCCTTGCGGAAAACGAAAAGATAACTTTCCGGAGATACCTCAATCTATCAATAGCCGAACCGGAAAAAGGCAATGTCACGGAGATTGCCCGCGCAGGCCAATACCCGGCCATATGCCTTTATGAAAAAGGCCCTGAAAAAATACTGCTCCTTGCCTTTGACCCTGAGTGGCGGCCTGACGGATGGGAAACCGACTGGGCGTCCAATAAGGCGTCTTTTCCCGTATTCTGGGCCAGGGTCATGGAAAAACTCATGCCGATATCCCCGCGGGAAAAATACGCGGTATTTGCCGCCGGAACCCGTATACCACTGCCCTACGGCCCTTCCGTGAAAATCACCGGGCCTTCAGGCGCCGCTGTGTTAAAACCCGGCCCGGACGGTAACATGCATTTTACGCCGTATAAGACCGGGATTTATAATATTCTTGACGCCGATACGGGCCGGAAATACGCCGTTTCCGCCGCACTGCTCACGGACAAGGCCATCCCGGACAATCGCGCGGCAACGCATAAGGAATTCCTGGATTCAGACCTGAGTCCGCTTCAGGAATATCACGGAAAAACGCCGGAAAGCGTTACCATACCGCTTATCCTGCTATCTATCGCACTTCTGCTTGCCGGCTGGAAATTGGAAAATCTTTAATATTTTTTCTTGCATTTTGAAATATTTTTGGTATACTGTCACCTTATCCTATAAGGTGGTAAGGAGTGCTTTTTCGGAGGTTAGAATTGTTATGAAAATTAAATTATCCTGTCTTATCCTTGCTCTGTTAATAAGCTCGGCGTCAGCTTACGCGCAGGACAACAGCCAGCCGGCCGAACAGCCCGGCAGATCCGACGAAATACCGGCTTCCTACACTGCCGGCGAGGTCATTCTTGACGTTACAGACAAGCCGCTCCAGCAGGTGCTGAACTATATTTCCATAATAGGCAGTATAAACATAATAGCCGACAGCGGCATTGACGAGACCATAACGCTAAAAATATCAAGGCCGATGCCCTGGCTGGACGCGCTCAAACTCATATGCGAAAGGGTTGACTGCTCATTTTCCCAGGTTTCGCCGTCTCTGATAAAAGTCACCAAACCGCAAAGAATATCACTCATGCTTGAAGACGCCCCGATAGACAAGGTCATCACGACTATTTCAGCAATGACGGCAATTAATATCATTTATTCGCCTTCGGAAGTAAAAGGCGTAATAACCGTAAACCTGAACAATATTCCCTGGCGCGAAGCGCTTGACACTGTCGTCAAAACCGCCGGCTACGCAATAGTTGAAGAGACGTCCGGCGTCATCCGCATAGTGCCGCCGGAAAAACTGAAGACCCAGCTTGAAACAAGGCATTTTGTCCTGAAATACATAACGCCGCCGTCAACCTACAAAGGCTCCATTTCTTCCGAATTGCTCATCGGCAAACCCAAGGCCGTTTCCGACCCAATCGCGGAATTCACATTCGTTATCACCCTGAAAAACATGCTCACCAAAGATGATAAAGGCAAACCCTTAGGCGACCTTACCTATGACGCGTTTACGAATACCGTAATCATTACCGATACCAAGCCCGTACTGGACCAGATTGAATCCATTATCAAAAAACTTGACGTGCCGCCGCCGCAGGTCATGATTGACCTTAAGGTCGTAAGCACCGCTAATACGGACCTCGCGCAGATGGGATTCAAGTATTCGGGTTCGGGATTAGGCGGCTTGACCGTAAACACATCCCCTACGCTCGGCACCACGGGCAATCCGAAAATAACCCGCCTTCCGTTCGGATTCGGCAGGGAAAAACCCATACAGGACAATTTTTTCATGACCACCTATGAAATGAACGCCACCATGCGGCTGTTTAAGGAAGACAGCGCTTCAAGGATACTCCAGGCGCCGCAATTGATTGCCATAAACGGGCAGGAAGCCACCATTCACGTCGGCAAGGAAATCCGCTGGGCGCAGACCTCGGCGTCTTCGTCACAATCAGGCACGCTTGCCTACGAACTCAGCGAAGCCGACGGTTCTCCCCTCCAGACCGGTTTCCAGCTCTTCGTAGTGCCTTATATCGCAAGAGACACCAATAACGTAATTATGACCGTAGTGCCGAAAAACACGCTCTTCCTCGGCTTTGACAAATTTGAATTCGCAAGCACGGCGTCGGGCTCGCAGTCCATATCACTACCCCAGACGCAGAACACAACCGTCGTAACAAAGCTCATGGTAGAAAGCGGCCAGACCGCGGTAATAGGCGGCCTTATTGAAGAAGTCAAGGACGCCCAACAGGAAAAACTGCCGTTCTTCGGCGACCTGCCGGTATTCGGCACGCTCTTCAGATACTCCGATGACTCCACCACGAAAAATCATCTTATCATTTTCATAACGCCCACCATCATACACGGACCGGAAGAGGTAAAAGACGAACTTAGAAGGCAGATTGAAAAACGCCTGTTTGAAAATTCAAGCGAATTTAACACCATTAAGGAAGGTTCGTCCGAAAAAGATGTGGAAGACCATCTTAAGAAGTACAAGGAATCTTCCGAAGATGAATTTGAAAAGATTCGTAAAGGCGAAACCGGCGAGAGTAAATGAAGAATTACCATTACAGGGTGCATTTTTCAAAAACAGGCAAACTGCGCTTCTTGTCACATCACGACCTGATGAAGCTGTTTGAAATGGCCGTCAACCGCTCCGGCGTGCCTGTGGCATTTTCGGAAGGATTCAACCCAAGGCCGAAACTGTCCTTTCCCACCGCCCTTCCCACCGGCATGGAATCATTTGATGAATTCATGGAGATAGAATCGCTCTTCTGGATACCGCCTGCGGAGGTCATGAAAAAATTCCAACAGCAATTCCCCAAAGAAATTTCAATCATTTCAGTGGAACCCGTGGACCCGAAAACCGGCGAAATCCTCTCCTCAATAGTCTATCAGGCAATCCTGCCTGAAAACGCATCCGTAACTGAAGCCGATATTAAAAAACTGCTTGACCGGCAGGAATTTTCAATACAGCGCGTGTCCCCCAAAAAAAGTAAAACCGTAAACGTGCGGCAGTATATAGAACATATACGGCTTATTGACCCGCGCACGCTTGAAATACAACTCTCAATCTCGCCCCAGGGCACTGCCAAACCCGAAGAAATCCTGTCCGCCCTCGGTCTTGAAAAGGAAGCCGCCGCACATTCCATCCCTGTGCGCAAGATGAAATCCCTGACAACGCCGCCCCCCCTGCCGCAAAGGCAGAAGAAGTTCTTTAGAAGAAAAACGTAGCATGAAAATACACAAAAGGATTGAACTTGAAAACAACGGCGAACTCCTTATGCTTTTCGGCCCGGGTGATAAATTCCTCAGGAAAATCCGGCAAATATTTGACGTAAAAATAATCACGCGAAACAACCACATCCTCATCACTGGCAGAAAACAGAACGCCGACGAAGCCTTTGACATCACCATGGACATGCTGCGCACCATCCGGCAAAAAGGCATGCTCACGGCCGGAGACACCGAACACATCATAGATAAATACCTGCATGCCCGCGTAAAATCAACTGAGCCATGCCATACGACAGCCGAGGCAACGGTGCGAAGGCCTGAATTTGAAGCGCGTTCAAAAGGCCAGCAGGAATACCTGGAAGACCTGACGCATTACTCCATAGTATTCGCCATAGGCCCGGCAGGCACGGGAAAAACGTATCTCGCAGTCGCTAACGCCGTAAACGCGCTTAAGGACGGCAAGGTGAGAAGAATAGTGCTGGCAAGGCCGGCAGTGGAAGCCGGAGAACGTCTCGGCTACCTTCCGGGTGATTACCAGGCGAAAGTAAACCCTTACCTGCGCCCATTGTATGACGCCCTGAATTCGTTCCTTGAAATGGGCCAGCTGAAAAGCCTTATTGACAATGAAGTAATTGAAATAGTGCCTCTCGCCTACATGCGCGGAAGAACGCTGGATAACGCGTTCATAATACTGGATGAGGCGCAGAATACCACCTCGGAACAGATGAAGATGTTCCTTACAAGAATGGGCAATAACTCAAGGATTGTCATAACAGGCGACATAACGCAGACAGACCTGCCGCCCGGCAAGGTGTCGGGGCTTGTGGAAGTCCAGTCGCTTCTGGGCCAGATTGAAGGGGTAAAATTTACATATCTCAAAAAAGAAGACATCGTCCGCCATCCCCTGGTGCAGGAAATAGTGGACGCGTATGAACATAAGAAAAAACGGTAACTTGCAGAGCCTGACCACCGTCTGTTTTTCCCATTCTCAAATCCCAAATCTCACCTTTACTGACGCCTTACCTGCCCGCGCAACCCGTCAGTGAACGGGCAAACACGGACTACGGGCGTTTTTAAACAGGGACTTTAAGAGACCTTTACGAGACTCGACGGCGGCTCGTTCAGGCCATATCTTAACCGTCGTCGGTCTCTTAAGGTCTCGTCAAGTCACTGTTAAAATGCGTCGCAGTGTCTCGATAAAGTCTTTTTGTAGCGGCTAAACCCGCCTCTACTGAGGCCTTACCCTGTCCGAGTAAGGCCTCAGTAGAGGTGGCATTTTAACATAGTAGTTATAATAGAAAAAATAAAAGCGTATAGTAGCCCAGCCATTTATGGCTGGGTTTGTATGCCAAAAGCCTAATACTTACGCCATTCATGGCGTTATGTTAAGGGC
>JACRIJ010000059.1 GCA_016220095.1 Planctomycetota bacterium
CACCGTAGTGCTTTGGCACGCAGGTGCGCGAAGGCGGGCTTCGGTGCGTAAGCACGAAGCCGATGCTTCGTTTCGGTCGCCTACGCTCCAAAGCTTCAGCGACGGAGCGCGAAGGCAGGCGCTTCGGTGCGCAGGCGCAACCAAATCAGAAATCAAGGATACTTGATTGCTATTTAGTCGTACTTAGCCCTTCGTTACACTCACTTCGCTTTGCTCAGTACTGCGGCAAGGTAAACGCGCTTAACGGCCTTTGCGGTCAAAACGTCGTTCGTTCTAACGACGACGATTTAACCGCAAAGTGCGCTAAGCTCGCTAAGACAATACGAATATCCGTCGTCTTTGCGCTCTTTGCGCTCTTAGCGGTTTATTCCGGCCGTCGATGTCCGAACCGACGGACGAACGCAATAAGCCGCAGAGAACGTCAAGAGCGCCAAGTGACGCGACGAAAGTAACTATTGTTTATAAACTTCTGTGCAAAAAACGCGGAAGTTGAGGAATTAGACTCTAAACCTTACCCCCTGTAACTCCGTACCCCTTAAACTCCATAACCCCGTAACTCCGTAACCCCTAAACTCCGTGGCCCCTAAACCCCTTAACTTCGTATGAAATCCGACAAATCATTTGTAATGACAGTTGCTTACATCATGCCGCTATTGACGCTGGCATGCGCCGCGGGTATTTTCTTTTCCGCTAAATACCACAAGCAATTCACCGACCTTGAGGTACTTCCCATACTTTTCTTCATGCTTTCGTGCATGTCCTGCCTTATCGCACTCGTAGCTGTGGCCTTATACGACAACGCGGACAAAAAACATGAGGCCATATCAAAGGACTTTGAACAGTTAAAATTCAAGGAATCCGTAATGTCCGCCAAAAGCAAAGACGACGAATTCATGAAAGAATCGCTTTCCGCGATCCGCGAAATAGCAAACAAGATAAACAACGACATTGACATGGACAGCATCAATTCCGAGGTGCTCAAACAGCTTGCCGGCTTGTTAGGCTCAAAAGACGAACAGGAAATAACAATGTACCTGCTTGACGAATTAAACGGCGAACTCCAGCCAAAGGCCCATCTCATAGGCAATACTGTATACCTTGGCGAAGCATTGAGGAAAACCTCCATAGACCGTACCGGCGTTGCCGAGGCATTTGAATCCTGCAAAACCACATTTGCGGCCCGCGGCAAAGATGAAGTGGTAATAATATTCCCTCTTTCCGTGGCAGGCAGGATAGCCGGAGTACTAAGGATAAAAACGTACCACGACGGCACGAGCTCCGAAAAAGAGGATTGGCTCAAGCTGATTGAAACGCACCTGCGTTCTTTCACCAGCGTATTCTCTCTGGCCATACGCACGCCGGATTTCTACATAAAGGCCGTCATAGACGCCCTCACAGGCCTTTACACAAAAAGGCATTTCTATAACCAGCTTTCCTATTGGGTAAGCGCCGCAAAAAGAAACCAGGAGCCCTTCTGCCTAATAATGCTTGATATAGACCATTTCAAAAAGATAAACGACACCTACGGGCATTTGACGGGAGACATCGTCCTTAAAGGCGTTGGAGACATCGTGTTGAAATCACTGCGTTCAACTTCCCAGGCATTCCGCTACGGCGGCGAAGAAATAGCCATCATACTGCCTTCAACCACTGCCGCGGAGGCCGAAGTGGCCGCGGAACGCCTGCGCAAGAAAATGGAAAAAACATCCTTTGAATCCGAATCCGGCAAAGCCCTGAAGATAACCATCAGCCTTGGCCTGGCTGAATGGTCGGAATCCATGGCCGATGAAAAAGCCCTCGTGGCATCAGCAGACAAGGCCCTCTATAAGGCAAAGGAAACCGGCAGGAATAAGTACTGCATCTCTAACTAAGAAGGAAAAATGAAAAATGAAGCATGAAGGACGACGAACGAAACGAATATGGTTCAAAGGATTTACAATTTAAAATTTACAGTTTTCAATTTGCAATAGTAACTCCGCTTAATCTGTTTAAATTATTGTTTCGGGACCGTCGCCGGTCTCGTTAAAGTCTCCACAAGTTCCTGTCTAATTCGTCGCGTTCTCTGTGGTCTCTGCGCACTCTGTGGCAAAAAAACGTTCGATTTATCTCCTATGCTTTTTGCAAACTTGTCCTGCCGCAGTACTGAGCAGAACGAAGTAAGGCGTGCCGAAGGAAAAGTTGAAACGTAAGATATTAAACTCCATAACCCTTTAACCCCGTAACTCCTAAACTCCATAACTCTCATATGGAATTCAATTTAACAACCAAATACCATCCATGCGGCGACCAGCCGCAGGCAATTGAAAGGCTTTCGACGGGACTTCGTTCTGCCGGCAAGTTTCAAACCCTGCTCGGCGTTACCGGTTCCGGCAAGACCTTTACGATGGCAAATGTCATCCAGAATTACCGGAAACCGGCCCTCGTAATATCCCACAACAAAACACTTGCAGCCCAGCTTTACATGGAATTCAAGGAATTCTTCCCTCAAAACGCGGTACACTATTTTGTGAGTTATTACGACTATTACCAGCCTGAGGCGTACATTCCGCAGAGGGATATTTATATTGAAAAAGACGCTGATATCAACGAAGACATAGACCGCCTGCGGCTCGCGGCCACGAGCGCGCTCATGTCGCGCTCAGACGTCATTATCGTTTCAAGCGTCTCCTGCCTCTATGGGCTCGGCTCGCCCGAAGATTATATCGGAATGGTAATTCCGTTAAAAGTCAATGACACCGTAGAAATGCAAATCATACTCCAGAAACTCGTGGAAATCCAATACGAACGCAATGAAATTGAATTCGCCCGCGGCAAATTCAGGGTCAGGGGCAGTGTGATAGAAGTGATTCCAGCCTACGAGGAAACCGGCCTGCGCATAATAATGGACGGCGATAAAATAGCCGGGCTTCAACAGATTGACCCGCTGACCGGCAATGCAATAAACCATCTCCAGCAATATACTCTTTTCCCGTCCAAACATTTCGTAATGCCCGAGGGCAAGATAGAACGCGCGATGGAATCCATAGAAAAAGAACTTGCCGGACGTCTTAAGGAATTCCGCTCACAAGGCAAATTGCTTGAAGCCCAGCGCCTGGAAGGAAGGACAAGATACGACATAGAATTGCTCAAAGAAGTCGGCTATTGCAAAGGCATAGAGAACTATTCACGGCACCTGAGCGGCCGAGAACCCGGGCAGAGGCCTTTCACTCTGATAGATTACTTCCCGAAAGATTTCCTTATGTTTATTGATGAATCGCACGTCACAATCCCGCAGGTGCACAGCATGTACAACGGCGATTATGCGCGCAAAAAAACGCTGATAGAATACGGATTCCGCCTGCCGTCCGCCTTTGACAACAGGCCCATGAAATTTGAAGAGTGGGAACATAGCGTGAACAAGGCGATTTTCGTATCGGCCACTCCGTCAAAATACGAACTTGAACAAAGCAAAGGCCTGATAGCCGAACAAGTAATACGGCCGACAGGCCTTGTAGATCCGATGATAACCGTAAAACCCGCGCGCTCTGATGAAAGACCCGGCGGATATCCCGGACAGGTAAAGGATTTGGTCAATGAAATCAAAAAACGAGCGGCGCGCAAAGAGCGCGTACTTGCCACGACGCTTACCAAACGCCTCGCTGAGGACCTGAGCAAATACCTTCAGGAAGCCGGCGTCAAAGGCAGGTACCTGCATTCGGAAATTGAAACCATCGAAAGAGTGCAGATAATCAGAGACCTGCGGGAGGGAAAATTTGACGTACTCGTCGGGGTAAACCTCCTGAGAGAAGGATTGGACCTGCCGGAAGTCACGCTCGTGGCTATCCTTGACGCCGATAAAGAAGGATTCCTAAGGTCTGAAACGTCAATTATACAAACTGTGGGAAGGACAGCGAGAAACGTTTTCGGAGAAGTTATCCTGTATGCGGACAAAATAACCAATTCCATGGAACGCGCCATCAGAGAAACAGAACGCAGAAGAAAACTGCAAACAGCTTTCAATAAAAAAAACAATATTACCCCCAAAACGATTGAAAAAGAAATTAAAAAAGGAATAGAAGAAGAAGTGCGCGCAAACCGGCTTGCGAGAGAAGTCATAAAATTCAGCCAGAAGGAATACTCTCGCGCGGAAATGATAGCAGAATTGGAATCCGAGATGTACGAAGCCGCTAAAAAGCTGGATTTTGAGCGCGCCGCGCGCGTAAGAGAGGAAATCCGGAAAATCGCCGGTGATGAAGGGGTGCAGAAAGCCAGGAAAGGCGCGCCGAAACGACTGCACGTCAAGTGGTGATTACGAGTAGCCAGTAGATAGTAGCGACCCTTCGGCAAGCTCCCTTCGTTACACTCCCTTCGCTCTGCTTCCTTCGCTCCGCTCAGGACTTCCTTCGGTCGCAGGACTGCGGCAGGATTGCGACAGGGTCTGCGGAGTAGCGAGGGAACGACGAACGAAATGCCAAACACCTTGGTTTTCGTCCCGTCCTTCCTTCTCCATTTTTCATTCTTCATCTTCGCCCTGTCCGTGTGTTCGCACACAATCGCATATCCAGCCAGTTATTGCAAATTGAAAATCATAAATATCAAATTGTAAAATAGACTGCAAAACAACAGAAGAACTTGATTTTTTACAATAAACTTGTTAGAGTCTTCGTATTATCTATGTTGCACAAGCATTGCAATGCCCCGATACTGAGACGGCAACAAACGTTATTTATAAGGAATTTAAGACAATGACAGGAAGAATACTGGTAATTTACGTGATCGCGGCATTGGCGCTGTTATGCGGTTGCAAAGGCAAATCCGACGTAAATCCGCCCCAGGACAGCCAACAGAAAACGCTTTTAAGCCAGATTAGCGACAAACTTAAAGCCAGCAGGGTTTATACATCCAAACAGACAGCGCTACTGGTTGATTTTGAATCCCTGAAAATGGATTGGAAGAATGCATTTGATTATTCGGGCCAGGATTTAAGAACAATAGAAGAAGACCTCAGGACAAAAACGAATGAAAATTTTGATTTTCTTCTCACAGTCGCAAAAGGCTCCGAACCTGTCGGCAAGAAAATCGCTTCCGCAGTGCTCGGATTCAGCAACAACAAAAACGCCCTTCCTGTGCTGTTAAATAACCTCTATTTCCCGAGTAATACTGTAAAGGCAAACTCGGCAATAAGCATTGGTATGCTGGCAGACAAGGACACTTCCATCTCATTGCTGGTTGACCTGATGGCAAAAGACCCTGACGCAGATGTCCGCAATTCCTGCGCGTTCGCGATTTACAAAATCGTCCAGCCGGGCAACGATAAAGGCAGTTATGAAACCCTTATAAAGGGGCTTGACGACCCTGACGAAGGCGTACGCAACCAGTCGGTCCGCGCTCTTATGAAGATCGGGAAAAAAGAGGCCGCTGAACATCTCATAAAAAAAACATTATCCGATCCGGTGCCTACGGTTTCGGACAATACGATATTGGCTCTGCAAACCCTGGAATGTTATGATCCTGTTGTTGAAATACTGGTAACCAATATTGAATCGGGCGATTTCAAGATCAGGGCGAATTCGCTCAGGGTGCTGAAACTCCTTACCAAAATAGACCTCGGAGACGACCAGATTGCATGGCGCAAATGGTGGGACCACAATAAGGAACAGTTCCTGAAAGAAAAGGAACGGGTCCAGTAATACAAAGCAAAATGGCAAAACTACGAAATCACGACCTCTAAACAACTGCAATTTATTATATTCAATTTACAATAATTGCCGTCATTTCACCTGCTCCCCTGATCATTTGTTCTACTGTTCTTCGTCCCGTCCCTCGCTGCTCACTACTTCGTTGTCCTCTCCCCGCCTGTAAAGGCATTTGGATAGCGGTAGTAAATTTCCATGGTAAGCGCGTTGATAGCCGTTGCATAAACGCGTCCGCCTTCAAAGCCCCACCTGTCTACATCGCTGTCCCAACTGCCAAATTCGCATCCGTCAGCTTGCGTCTTCTGCGAACCCCCGATAGCCTTCTGCATAGCAGGATTCCATTCCCTCCAATATTTGCCGCCCTTTTCATCCTTGGCGGAAGGACCATCAAATTGAAAAAGCGCCATTGTCCCGTAATACCAGTAATAGTAATCCACCGGCTTCTCGGTTTGCTTTGCAGTATTATAAACAGGAAGGTCGTTTCCAAGCAATTTAGCCCCACCTTCGAGCGCCGGGTCCTTCTTATTATAATTAGTAAAAATCCGGCACATCATGCCGACTGCCGTCAGGGCCTCATGCCCGGCCCAATTCTCGTTCATGTCCTTTACATATACCTTGCCTGTGCCCTTGCCGGTATAACCGACGGAATAATAGTTCGTATCCGTCACTTCTTGAATCCACGCAAAGGCGCCATCCATGCTTGATTGCGGTATAGCCAGACCTGCCATCTTGCCTGACTTAAGGGCCATAACCGCCCATCCTGTCACGGATGTATCGTTATCGCCGGGCCGCACCTGATAGCGCCACGCCCTGTAAGAATTCTGCGCCTTTGATATGAAATCCAGGCCCGCCTGCGCTTGTTCTTTTATCAGCTTGCTTTCGGTCATGCCGTACGCCTCAGCCATAGCCAATGCGGCAATGCAGTGGTTATACATGAATTTGCCGGCTTGGGGCCCGAAACATCCGTCCTTATCCTGATGGTCAGCAAGATATTTTAATCCGTTCCTGATAACCTTGCCGAAACTGATGCCGTCAAATTCATCTTTGGAAAAATGCGTAAATCCGCATCCGAGAAAAGCCAACAGCGCCAACCCCGTAACACCGATGTCATTTTCAGGATAACCTTCGCCTGCACACGGAGCGCCTTTACACATATTATTGAAACCATCGCTATCCCAGGAACCGTCGGGACTTTGATGGCGTGCAAGCCATTTGAGAGCATTCATGACTACGGGAATCTGATTCTTTCCCCTCTCTGCGGTTAAAGGAACAAACAAATCCTCGTCTCCGCCGCGACCCTTGCCTTTTGGCCCGCCGGCGCCAGGGCCGGGACCTATAACATTATTTTTATACTCACTGTCCCAATTTGCCGAACTAATTGAATCCTTCTCTCCGAAATCCTCATCAAACGCTTCATCCTTATCGGCTTCAACATGGTCTGAAGGTTTTTTCATTTCGTCCGGCTGTTCATCAGGAGGCACTTCTATTTTTATATCCTGAAAAAGTTTTCTTTCATCAAGATTTATTATTTCCTGCGGCGGGCGGTATTCCGTGTATTGAATCGCGTTGACTTCCTTTACGGCCTCTTCGGGCATGAAAATCGCGGCAAATATTATAAGCACCAAGGCATGCGATACTATTGACATGGCCCACCACGGAGTATGTTTCATCGCGCCCTGCATCCAGACATTGAAATCAAACCCCTCTTCATCATACATTACCGCTTCATTTCTTTCAGTGTTTTCCATAATCCTATCCTCCAAAAATTCTCCCAATCTCAAATCACAGATATCATTCACAATTATAGTAACGCAGTTATTCCGGAAATGTTCAAACAAAAAAAAACATCCTGACCTTTTCAGATCAGGATGTTTATTGTTTTTATTTTCAAAATTAAGCCGTGCGGCCCATATTCAGCGCCCGGCTATCGCATCATTGCGGTTAATGGTCTTTCTTGTCATCCTTCGCGCCCGGGACTTTTTTCTTTTCGCCGCCTGTGAACGCATTCGGATAACGGTAATATATTTCCAGAGTAAGGGCATTAATGGCTGTGGCGTAAACGCGGCCGCCTTCAAAACCCCACCTGTCAACATCGCTGTCCCAGCTTCCAAACTGGCATCCATCCGCCTTTTGTTTCTGGTTCGGAACGAGCGCGTTTTTCATGGCGTCATTCCACCCCTTCCAATACTTGCCTTCAGGGCCGTCATACTGGAACAGGGCCAGAGACGCATAGTACCAATAATAGTAATCTATCGGCTTTTCAGTCTGCTTGGATGCATCCCATACAGGCAGGTCTTTTACAATAAGCTTTGCGCCGCCTTCAAGAGCAGGATCACTCTTATCGTAAGTTATGAATATCCTGCACATCATGGCAACCGCGGTAAGCGCTTCATGACCGGCCCAGTTCTCGTTCATATCCTTGACATAGACCTTGCCGGTGCCTTTGGCAGTGTAACCAACAGAATAATAAGACTCATCGGTAACTTCCTTAATCCATCCCAAAGCGCCGTCAAAACCTGTCTGGGGAGAAACGAGTCCGGCCATTTTAGCCGACTTGAGCGCCATTACCGCCCAACCTGTCACGGAAGTATCGTTATCTCCGGGCTGAACCTGGTAGCGCCACGCCTTATAAGAATTCTGCGCCTTTGAGAGGAAATCAATGCCTCGTTGTGACGGCTCCTTGAACAACTGGCTTTCCGTCATGCCGTAAGCCTCTGCCAGCGCAAGCGCGCCTATGGAATGGTTATACATGAATTTGCCTGCCTGCGGTCCGAAACAACCGTCTTTATCCTGGCGGTCAATAAGCCATTTAAGCCCTTTCTTGACTACATCTCCGAAACATATTCCGTCATATTTATCTTTTGAAAGATGCGTAAAACCGCATCCGAGAAATGCCAAAAGGGATAAACCCGTAACGCCGATATCATTTTCGGGGTAACCATTGCCCGGGCAAGTGCCGTCTTTGCACATCTTGGTAAAACCGTCAGCATCCCATGAACCGTCCGGACCCTGGTGCCTTGCAAGCCATCTTAACGCGTTTATGACTGCGTCCTGCGTCTTGGAACTGCCGCCGCCTCTCGTAAGGTTCTTGTTGCCGCCGAATCTTCCGCCGAATTTTCCGCCTGAACCGCCGCCGATGCCGATTGAATCATAAAAATAATTATTGTTCAACGGGCTGTTTGAAAGCATGTCTTCGGCGCCTTTGGCCATCTCAAATTCTTCGTCATTGTCGGTTTCTTCATGGTCGGATATTTCAACGTCAGGCCTGATCGTCGGGTCTATAATTTCTTCAGTATCAAGTTTTTCGTCCTTGAATATCTCCTCTTCTTTAAAATCAATCTTTTCTTTGGGAGGTTCGGGTTGTTTGTAAACTACGGGAGGAGGCGCCGCGCCGCCCTGTTCAGGGACATAGATTGCCGCGAGAATTAAGGCCAATAAGACATGAGCCGCGAAAGACATCCCCCACCAAGGGGTATGCTTCATAGCGCCCTGCATCCAGATATTGAAATCAAAACCGCCTTCATCTTCGTACTGTTGTTCCTGCGCGCCATTTTCTTCTTCCGGCATTTCCTGATATCTTTTTGCCATAATCAATATCTCCAAAAATTCCCGCCATCCCAATCAGTGTATATTACACAAAAAAAATCAAAAGTCAAGCGAAAATTGACATAAAAAAGCGAATACCGGCGCCGGGCGCCGGTATCAGACTGTCTGTACCTATAGAATTAAACGCAGGATTGCCAAAAAAGTTCAGTAAATTCCAAAAATATTTAAAACTCCTGAGTGAAACGAAGGGCAAAGCACGATAAAACAGCTAAGCCGCGACCGAAGGGAGTCCAGCCGAAGTCCCGCCCGAAGTGGCGGGGTAAGGGGCAACTAAGACCACGAAATACGATAATTAACCACTGAACACACCGAAAACGTATTTTAGCGTCTCTCCCCCCTCCCTCTTGAGTAATTATTTGTACTTTGTAGTTTGTACAGCGGCGTCCAAAGTACAAAGTACACGCAACTAAGTACACGTTTTCACCCCCACCCTGTCCCTCCCCCATCTCCATTCGCTTCGCTTGCTTCGCCAAGTTTACACTGAGCCGAAGCGAAGTGCTCAGTACTGCGGCAGGACTTCCTTCGGTCGTGAGGGGGAGGGGATTGCATTTTAATGATATACTATATTACGATTCAGTGGGTTCAGTGCTTTCGGTGCTTTCGGTGCTTTCGGTGGTTAATTTCCGTATAAATCTTCTGTGTTTTTTACCTACCTGCGCGCACCTGCGTGCTGAAGCACCTTCCTACGCCCACCGAAGCGGGCTTCGCGAAGGCGTGCTTCGGTGCGTAAGCACGAAGCCGATGCTTCGCTTCGGCGGAGGCAGGCGCGGAAGTCTATCGGTTAGAAACTAATGTTCTTTAACGCTCACGACTTTCTTCTTTTCGCCGCCTGTAAAGGCATTCGGATAACGGTAATATATCTCTAAGGTAAGGGCATTAATGGCTGTAGCATACACGCGGCCGCCTTCAAAGCCCCATCTGTCAACATCGCTGTCCCAGCTTCCAAATCGGCATCCATCCGCCTTCTGTTTCTGGCTCGGAACGAGCGCATTCTCAAGGGCATTATTAAGGCCCTGCCAATATTTGCCGCCTTCTTTGTCCTTATCTGTAGGCCCGTCATACTGGAATATCGCAAGGGCCGCATAATACCAATAATAGTAATCTATCGGTTTTTCAGTCTGCCTTGAGACATCCCATACGGGCAGGTCTTTTGAAATGAGCTTTGCGCCGCCTTCAAGGGCCGGATCGCTTTTGTCATAAGTTATGAATATCCTGCACATCATGCCGACCGCGGTCAATGCCTCATGCCCGGCCCAATTCTCGTTCATGTCCTTTACATAAACCTTGCCTGTGCCCTTGGCATCGTAACCTACGGAATAATATGATTCATCCGTAACTTCTTTAATCCATCCCAGAGCGCCGTCAAACCCCGACTGCGGCACGTTAAGCCCGGCCATTTTCGCCGACTTGAACGCCATCACCGCCCAGCCTGTAACTGAAGTATCGTTATCGCCGGGCTGAACCTGATACCGCCACGCCTTATAAGGATTCTGGGCCCTTGATATAAAATTAATTCCGCGTTGCGCCGGTTCCTTGAATAAATTGCTTTCTGTCATTCCGTAGGCCTCCACCAGCGCGAGGGTGCCTATGCAATGGTTATACATGAATTTGCCGGCTTGCGGGCCGAAACAACCGTCTTTATCCTGGTGCGCTATAAGCCACTTCAAGCCTTTTTTAATGACTTCGCCGTAGGATATGCCGTCAAACTGGTCCTTTGTCAGATGCGTAAATCCGTACCCAAGGAACGCAAGCAAAGATAAACCTGTTACGCCGATGTCGTTTT
This sequence comes from Planctomycetota bacterium, assembly GCA_016220095.1. Taxonomy (GTDB): domain Bacteria; phylum Planctomycetota; class MHYJ01; order JACQXL01; family JACRIJ01; genus JACRIJ01. The sequence goes on from JACRIJ010000059.1 coordinate 11,065, forward strand.
CCGGATAGCCGTTGCCGGCGCAAATGCCGTCCTTGCACATCTTTGAAAAACCATCCGCATCCCACGAACCGTCCGGGCTCTGGTGTTTCGCAAGCCACCTGAGCGCGCTCATAACAGCCAGATTCGTCCTTGGGGTGCCGCCTTTTTTTGTATTATCGTTGCCGCCAAACCTGCCGCCGAATTTTCCGCCTGAACCGCCGCCGATGCCGACTGAATCATAATAATATTCATTATTTAACGGACTGTTGGAAAGCATGTCGTCGGCGCCTTTGGCCATCTCAAATTCCTCGTTATTGTCGGTTTCATCCTTAGTTGATATCTCCACATCAGGCCTGATAGTAGGATCTATAACTTCATCCGTCTCAATTTTTTCATTCTTAAATATTTCTTCCTTATTAAATTCAATTTTGTCTTTAGGAATTTCCATGTTCTTGTATATGACGGGCTGAAGGATTGCGACTGCATCGGCCGGCACATATATAGCCGCGAGTATCAATCCGACTAAAACGTGAGACGCAAACGACATGGCCCACCACGGGGTATGTTTCATCGCGCCCTGCATCCAGATATTGAAATCAAACCCCTCTTCCCCGTATTGCTGTTCCTGCACGCCGGTTGTTTCTTCCGGTATTTCCTGGTGATTCCTTCTCATAATCAAAACCTCCAAAAGATCAACTGTTTTCTTCTGTAAGGTTTAACGCAGGAACGCACAAATGGTTCAAAATATAAATATGAATAATATACGGGATGTGAGATATGGGATCTGAGATTTAAGATTTGAGATTTAAGATCTGGGATCTGCGATCTGGGATATACTGTCTGCTGTCAGCCGCTCCGAAATCTGGGGTCTACTCCGTGACCCGTTTCCCGTGGACCGTGGCCCGTTTAAACGGGAACCGGACAACGTCCTTCCTTCTTCATTTTTCCTACTTCCTCCTTCGTATGAGCTACCAGGGAATTGCCTTCAACGTCTTATTTTCATCCATGACTATCTTTACCGGCCCCCTGAGCTCGTCCGCAAACATCTTTCTGTATTCGCCTATCTGCACCTCCACGCCTCCGTAAATATGCCTATGCACCTTAATACCCCTGCGCCTTAATTCGGTATTTGATGATTGCGTGCCGTTAAGTTCCTTCTCAAGCTCCGCAAGCCTTGCCTTTTTGCTCTGGAATTCCGCGAGGTCCTTGCGAAGTATTGCCGTTGTCTGTTCAGGCACGCTTTTTACTTTCTCTTTATCCATAAGGAAAGGCATGATTTTTTCAGTGAGCGCCTTTACTTCTGCGGACAGCAGGGCGATTTCCTTGCCAAGCGCCTTATTCCGTTGTTTCGCTCCAAAATTTACACCGGTAGCAACCATTGTCTTTACATGCATCTTTGAACCTATTACGCTGGCCTCTATTTCCCCGTAAGCAGTGCATTCACATCCGATTATTGCGCCGCTTTTAATGATTATATTTCCCATGGCATCCACCTTGCAATTAACCATTTCGGTTTGCACCACGACATCGGACTGGCTTTCCACTTCCACGTTGTTCAGGTACTTGCTCTTCACCCTGCCTTTTGCCTTGATAGTGCCCTTTCCCTTAGCCGCAACACCGCCGTTGATTTCAATATCACCGCCGGATTCAAGCACGGCCGAACCTGCTCCTCCGTCGATCTGTATGCCTTTATCGGCACTGACCTTGAAACCGTCAAGCACGCTTCCTTTGATATACACGGTACCCTTAAAAGTTATGTTGCCGGTCGAATAATCAACATTGCCTTCGACAATCAATATCTCCTCAACGCTTATGATATTGTTTTCAAAGACAACCATCCCGTCCGCGGAAGCGGAGAATGATTTGCCGTCAGACGAAACAGCCACGTTCTTGCCGGCCGAAACCACCGCGCATGCCCCCAATTCCCCCTGAATGCTTCTTCCAAATACATCCACGCCCGGCGTACCTCTTCGGGGTTCAATCAAAGTCAGAAGCACGGTGCCTTTTGCCACATTTTTAATAGTGCCTTTTTCCTTGAAATCCACCTTTGAATCATCCTGTTCATCCCTCGTGTTACTGATATTCGTTTCCCATTTAATGCGGCCGGACAGACCGCTCAGGGGTTTTATGCCTTCAAGAAACCTGATTTGCTCCACGGGAACGCGCGTCTTATTGAATTCCTCAAGCAATTCCCTGAAATTCCTCTTATCTTCATCGGTGCAGGAAAATCCCATGCCAACGATTTTTTCGACAAAACCTTCAACGTCAACAGAAGGCGACGAGGAAACAGGTTTAATTGAAATGTACGCGGAAAGCCTGTCTTCGGACACGAAAATCCGCGCGTAATAATTGCTGTTTACGTCTTCCCATACGCACTTCAATCCCGGATTGTCAGCATGTTCGGCAAGTTTCATTCGGTTACCCGTAAAAAAAATGGAATTAGATGACTGACGTACGCGTAATCGTAAAATCACCAAATCATCCAGTCACTAAATCATTAAATCAGTAATACCCTCCGCCCTTTTTCATAATACTCTTTTACACCTTCCTGTTACTTATATAATAATAAATTTTCCTGATAAGTCAATCATTATTTAATCGTCACCCGCCTGCTTCCCCTGTAGCGAGTTTACCCTGCCACAGTACTGCGGCCAAAGGAAGTCCTGAGCGGAGCAAAGGAAGCAAAGCGAAGTAAGCCATAGCGAAGGGCTACAGGGTAAGCAGGCGGAATACAATAATCGTATTCCGTGGACGAGAAGACTCCCTGCTGTTTGCAGCAGGGAGCTTCAATGTCAGAATAGATTTGTCTTGATTTTCAGCAATAAGTAGGCTATAATATAAGGCCAATGAAAAGCTCGAAAATCTTAATTCTAAAACCTAAAATACTAAATTTCGATGCCACGTAACTCCTAAACCCCTTAACCCCGTAACCCTTAAACCCATATGCATGAACATAACCACAAAGAAAACATTTTAATTGAACTCGGACATCATCTGCCTTATTCTACCTTTTCTGTATTGGCCGGAATGGTGCTTGTTACGGCAATAGCCTACGCCGGCAGTGAGAGCGTATTCAAGGGCTTTTTCCACCTCTTCCACCCCGGGCACCTGCTCCTTAGCGCCGCCGCTACAACCGGCATGTTCTGGCGATACAACAAACGTTTCGTTATGGCCATAGGCGTAGGATTCGTCGGTTCGGCCGGAATCTGCGGCATTAGCGACGTTGTACTGCCCTATCTGGGCGGACTTGCACTGGGCCAGCACATGGAATTCCATATCTGCTTCGCAGAACATCCTCATATAGTAGTGCCATTCGTTCTTATCGGAATAGCCGCGGGAATACTCGCGGAAGACTTTATTAAAAAAAGCACCGTTTATTCGCATTCCGGGCATGTGCTCGTCAGCAGTGTGGCATCTACGCTTTATCTTATCTCATTCGGCGTAAAGGACTGGCTCAACAACCTCGGATGGATTTTTCTGATTGTCGTCATTTGCGTAATGCTCCCATGTTGTTTCAGCGATATCGTTTTTCCGCTGTTGTTCGTAAAAGACCATGACCATGATGAGGAATAGAAATGAAACTGTTTAAAGTAACCGTTTCCCTGCCGCAAATCGTCTTATTGGGCGCGGGTTGTATCATGCTCATATCATGCGCTATATGCTCCGTGGTAACCGGCAATAAGATTTCCACAATCATATCAGGTTACGATGCGCTCTGTTATCCTGACGAGAAGACAACTCTGACCGCAAAACTTGAAACAGACGATACCTTCGGCATAAGAGAAGACATCCGCAGCGAAACCATGATTTTCATGCTGAAAAACCGGCAAATCGGCACCGCAATAACGGACGATGAAGGCAATGCGCGGATAAGCTTTGACGCGCCTGCCTCAACGGGCGACTATATCGTAACGGCAAACCTCGCAACCGACAGCAAATTCAAAAAGACCCGCGGCGGTGAAATCCTGCTTGCCGTAAGGAATCAGCAACAGCAATTTATCATCTCAGACATAGACCATACGCTTTGCGACGCGTCCATAATGGAATTTCTTCTTTACAAAAACGCAAATGTCAAACCGCTGAAAAACTCCGTGGAAGCCATGAATCTTCTGGCCGAAAAATATACCGTCATCTACCTGACCCACAGGGATGACAGGTTTCTCCTGCGTACGAAAGAATGGCTGAAGATGAAAGGATTCCCCGCAGGGGTATCGTATTACAGCGACCTCCCGCATTCATCGCTGAACGCGGAGGAATTCAAAACGCCCGTTGTAAGGGAATTAAAAGCCCGATGGCCCAATATAGTTTACGGTTTCGGCGACAAAAAAACCGATATGGATGCGTATTCGCAGAACGGCATAGAATGTTTTATTATTTCCGCGCCGGATACATCCGCGGAAGTCCCGGTCTCGGCCCATTACGTAAAAGACTGGATGGAAATCGAAAGGCAACTTGGATTATCCAAATAAATTATGTTCCTGAAACATCTCATCATTAACAGGAAAATGCAGGCAATACTGGTCTTATTGACCTTGATACTGCTTCTTCTGCCCTCTTTCATTACCAACGTTCCAAAACTTTTCCCTTCGCACCTCGTATCAGGCACCGATTCCGGCATACGCAGGATGGGCGGCTGGTTCGGCTATGCCTCTGGCGATCAAACGGATTTTAATTCCCGCGAAGCTGAATTATACGCCTCATACGTCCAGCTCCAGGACGAATACCTGCGGCTGAAAGAACAATTCCTGTCCGTCGCCCAATTGCGCGAATCGCGCCTCACGGAACTGCCGGCAGTCCTCGCGGTAGATGTAATTGTCCCATGGGATTCGTCGCCCTGGAGAAGGTCTTTCGTAATCAACAGCGGCTATGAAGACGGCATTGAAGAGAACCTGCCAGTGGCCTACGGAAGAAACATAGTCGGCAGGATATCCGAGGTCGGGCAATTTGTCAGCCGCGTACAGCTTGTCACAGACCCGGGATTCCATATGGAAGTCACTATTCTGCCGGATTATAACCTTGACACGGCAGGCGTGGACAGGCGTTTTTCAGGCATTCTTAACGGCACGGGCGAAGACGATTGCATCGTAGAGCATATCATGTGGGACGTTCCAATAAAAGAAGGCTGGGTCGTGCTCTCGGAAGGCGATGAAAAGGGGTATTGGCGCAAGGGCTTTGTCCTCGGCAAGGTGACAAAGGTTTCCGCTTCGCGCGGGGCGTATCTGAAAATAACCGTTGAACCTGAAATTGACCTGCCCCTGGTCAAAAACGCGCTCGTGCTGAAATTTCCCAGGGGGATAAGATAATGAGAGCTTTCTGGCTGGTATTTTTATCCATACCTATACTGGTTTTTCAAAACACCTTTCTTTCCCGCATAGCGATAAACGGCGCCATGCCGGACCTGTATTTCCTGCTTGCAGTATTCATAGCTTTGTACGGCCCGAAAGAAAAAGTTTACGTCCTCAACTGGCTTATGGGCATGATAAGGGATTGCCTGTCGGAAACCGCGCTCGGCACATGGGCGATGCTGTTCCTGCTCGTAACGTTCCTGATATTGCACATCAGGGACCTGATTGTCAAGGAAAATATCGCGTTCCAGTTCGGAACTGTTTTCACGGCGATTTTTACGGCGAATATACTTTACGGAATTTCCATCGTCTATTTCTACAGTCCTTACGGATTCTGGCATGCCGCGTTTAAATCCGGCATTATAGCTCTCTATACAGCCCTCGCCGCGCCGTTCTTTTATATATTATTGTATAGCCTGCGAATGGAAAGACTGCGATAATGAATTACAGAAAACGCCTTATAATACTAACAATTCTTCTTCTGGTTCCGTTTACGGCAATCATAGGCAAATTGTTTTCCATGCAGGTAATTAATCACGCCTACTTTGAAGGCGAACTGCATTCCAAAAACAACTACATAGAGGTATTCAAACCCGCAAGAGGAAGGATTTTTGACCGCAACGGAAACATCCTTGCCTGCGACCAGAGGGAATTTGAAGTGCATATCCTTCCTATTGAATTAAAAAACGAAGACCTCCTTATAACCGTTCTTTACAGGCTCAGCGTTACCCTGAACGCGGATTTTGAAGAGCTTAAGAAAAAAGTCATCGGCCGCATTGACGCCATTAACGCGAAATGGGACGACAAACCCGCAAGGGAACGGAAAAGGCTTATTGAAAGGGATCTGAATACGCCTTTCAAACTCTTTGAACACAGGCAATTTGAATCCATAGTGCCGATAGACACCTCGCCGGAAAATTTTCCTGGCATTATAGTCAGGGAAACCACGCGAAGGGTTTATCCTTACGGTTCAACCGCAAGCCATATCCTCGGCTTCGTAAGCCCCCTTTACAAGGGTGAATACGAACAACTCCTTAAATCCGGCTATTTCCGAAGGCATTTCGCCGAAGGCATTGAGGATGAGGAATTCGAATACATCCAGAATGTCTGGGGTTTCATGGATGAAACCGTCGGCAGAAAAGGCATGGAAAGCTACTATGACGAATACCTTAAAGGCAAACGCGGCGCGATGCACATACAAAAGGAAATCTACCACAAGACAAAGAAAATCGTAAAGGAAATACCGGCTGAACACGGAACCGATATCTACCTGAGCATTGATATAGAACTGCAGAAAAGAGCGGAACGCGCCCTGTTCGGCAAAAAAGGCGCCATCGTAATTATAGACGTCCAAAACGGCGAAATCCTCGCAATGGCAAGTTGTCCGGATTTTGACCCCAACATGCTCATCTCGCCCGTTACCCGCGAATATAACGAATACGTAAATTTCAATCCCGAAACGCCTATGATGAACAGGGCCATAGAATCCGTATATCCGCTTGGCTCCATATTCAAAATCGCTACTTCTTTTGCCGCTCTTGAAGAAGGAAAAATTTCTGTTGGAACGGAATTTACCTGCAACGGCTATCTTTTCCCGGAAAAGAAGAAAATGGGATGCTGGATAGCCAAACGCGGCGAAGGCCTGGGACACGGCCCGCTTGACGTAGTCGGCGGCCTTATGCATTCCTGCAATGTCTTTTTCTATAACGCCGGCGCCAAGGCGGGAATTGACGCGCTTTATAAATGGGGTTATACTCTCGGATTCGGCAGAAAAACCGGCATAGACCTCTTCGGCGAAGTTGAAGGCATTATGCCTTCCCGAGAATGGAAAAGAGAATACGCCAAAAACGTACGCGGGCTTGACCCCGTATGGCGCGATGCCGATTCGTGGAACCTCGGCATAGGCCAGGGATTCCTTACCGTAACGCCCATACAGGTTGCTGAAATGATGTCCGCAATAGCAAATGACGGAAATCTCGTGACGCCTCATCTCCTTATAACCGCCGAACCTATGCAAAAATATAAGATACCGCTTACCCATCCCCAGGCGCTTGAGGCCATAAGAAAAGGACTCTACGCCGTAGTAAACGAACCCGGCGGCACCGCGTACGCCACGGATTTAAAAAACCTTAATTGCTGCGGGAAAACCAGCACCGCCCAGGTGGTAAGCAGTGAAAACCTCGCCCAGCTCGCCCAATATAAGGACCACGCATGGTTCTCAGGATACGCGCCAATCAAGAATCCCAAAGTCGCCTTCGTTGTCCTGATAGAACACGGCGGAAGCGGCGGCCAGGCAGCGGCTCCGGTAGCAGTTGAAATACTCAGGGCTTATAATGACCTGAATAAGAATGAGAAATGAAAAGATACAATCTTACTTTATTATATATCGCGTTAGCGCTGACCAGCATCGGCATCCTGGCCATCTTCAGCGCCTCACCTGTCAGCATACCTGAACATATCGGTGGATTTGCCAGGATAAAAATGTTTGTAAAATCAAACCCGATAAAACAACTGCTGTCGCTCCTTATAAGCATGGGAGTAATATCAGTAATGCTTTCAATCAGTTACATGCACCTGAAAAGATTCTCGTACGTGCTGTACGGAATATGCATTATAGTGCTCATAGGCCTGTTTTCAATAGGCAAGATAACGAACGGCGCGCGGCGCTGGATAGACCTGGGTTTTTTCAATTTTCAGCCGTCAGAATTCATGAAACTCGCCCTTATAATAGCCCTCGCACGGTATATGATGTATAAAGACAACCTTGCCCGCATTACAAGTCTCATAATTCCTGTGGTTATGACGATGTGCCCTATGGCGCTTATAATACTACAGCCTGACTTGGGAACCGCGCTTTTGTTTTTTCCCATACTTATCATGATGCTGTTAGTCGCAGGGGCAAAGATCTGGCATCTGGCATTTTCCGTGCTGATAGCCATCGCGTCAATGCCCCTGGCCTATTTCTACATGCTTAAACCCTACCAGCAGATGCGCATAGAGGCCCTGTTCAACACACAACAACTGAGCATGTATGAAGGCTACCAGCTTACCCACTCCAAAATCGCCATAGGCACCGGCGGCCTGTTCGGCAAAGGCTGGGGCAATGCCATGGATAATTTCGTGCCCGAAAGCCATACGGATTTCGTATTTGCCGTAATTTGTGAAGAATGGGGATTCATAGGGGCAATGGCAGTCCTGTTATTGTTCCTCTTGCTCCTCATTAAATGCGTGCAGGTCGGATACCAGACAAGGGAACCTTTTGGCCGGCTTCTCGTGGTCGGCATAATTACATACATAATGATGCAGGTCTATATAAACCTCGGAATGACTATCGGGTTGGCGCCGGTAACGGGATTGACTCTGCCCTTTGTCAGCTACGGAGGTTCATCTTTGCTCCTGAGTTTTCTGTCACTCGGCATAGTAATGAACGTGGAAAGGGAACAAACCCCCTCCTTCGCGGGGCGTGATTTCAGTGAATATTAACAGCGCCATAACGAGACTTGAACGAGACACGACGAATCCGAGATTCGGGGTTCGGGATCCGGTGTCCGGCACTCGGAACTCGAACGACGTCCTTCCTTATTCATTTTTCATATTTTCTCCTTCGTATAAACATGAGCAAATGTGTAATATAAAATGTCCGGTTGAAGCTCCCTGCTGCAAGCAGCAGGGAATCTTCTCGTCCACGGAATACGATTATTGTATTCCGCCTGCTTACCCTGTAGCCCTTCGCTACGGCTCAGGGTAAACTCGCTACAGGGAATTCGCCCTTCGTCTTACTCAGGACTGCGGCAGGCGGGTGACGATTAAAAACATTCTATCATCCTGCCATTATTTACGAAAAAGAAAAAATGAAGACCGGACGTAGACTCCAGACCCCGGACTCCTGACTCATTCCGCCTTGCCTGTTGCAAGGTCAATTCTAACAAGTTTCCCGCCCGCGTCGCATATCAAATATTTGCTGTCGCCAGAAAAACCTTTATATGAATATACGTCAGAGCCGGCCTTATTTAATTTCAGGACTTTCATTTCTTTATTCGCCATGCTGTAAACGCGGATCTCCATATCATCACTTTCTATTCCAAAACGTCTTTCATAGTATATCCATTGGCCATCGGGTGATAATACCGGACTACTTAAAGTGCTTGGGATAGCGATAGTATCAAATACGGTTGTCTTTGCCGTTTCTATATCCAGAAGGATTAGTCTGTTCTGCTCATCCAAGGGACTATACACAGCCTGTTTTCCGCCCGGAAAAACTGCTATTGGTCCTGCAACGACATCTGTCAGTTTCGTCTTTTTCAGATTTCCTCCAGAGTTGTCGCAGATATAGACAAAACTATTGACGGCGAATCCGACGAATCCCCCATCCGGGCTGAATGTCGGCGATCCGGGAAAATCCGTGCCGCTGTAAAGCGTTTTGGATTTCATCAATTCCAGATTAATCACCGCAATTTCATATTCCTGAGGATTTTTAGAACGGAATTGGTTCATATAGGCCAGGTTTTTTCCGTCCGAAGACATGCACGGATTAACGTAAAGTTCGTCGGATACCGCGTCAGGCCTCGGCCGCCTGGAAATATCCTTCGCGATAAGCAATACCTCCTTGCCGCTCTTGCAGTCAATGATACAAATCTTCGCGCCTTCACGCCGCAATGCCTGGCTTCCATCTTCCATAGTATTTCCCATAGTACTTCCCATCCATCTTTTTTTACCAACTTGCACGGGCTGAACTGCGCCGCCTTCGGTAATGGATTTCGCGTCATCAAGGCGCTCAGTCCAGTAAGCCGCGAAGGACTTCTCCGCCGCTTCTTTATTATATTCCGTACCGGCAAATTTCGGCTTATAGCCTGATAATTCCTTCAAAACCGCCTGAGCTGTCTTGGTATTTTTTTCCTTGCGCAATCCCTGAATCTTGCCTTCAATGTAGTTGATTTCCTTAACCAGAGAGCTTATGCATTTCTTCTCCTCTTCTGCCGCTTTCCTAGTTTCCGCGTCATCGTCCGAATCATAATACATGCGTGACTGGCTTATAAAGATTATCTTGCCTGAGGGCGAAACAAAAACGAGGCAATCCATGCCCAGAATATCAAGATTAGTTTTGTTGCAGGACTCCTCATTCTGATTATCAATCTCTACTACTACGCATTTCTGTGGAGTCAGAGTACTAAGGACGTTTCTCCATTTAGAAACCAGTCCGTGCGGGTCCGAATTAGCCGGCAGATTCCATGCGCCAACCTTAAGCATTAAGGGTATATCTTTTTCCTGAGCGGTCTTGAATCCTTCTTCATAAGATTTCGCCTTAATTTGCTCGGCGCCGGCAAGCCCGAACATCCCTGCCATAACAAAAATCACTGCAATCGCCAAAAAAGTAATGTTTTTCATATTGCCAAATTCCTTTCTTTTACGCGGCATCCGTCCCGCATCTGCTGAATAGCCCGAGGACGTAAACCGCAGGTTGTTTTATTATTAAACGATATACCCGAAAAAAGGTAACGCAAACTTTTCTTAAATAAAGTCGTCTAATATATATGCCGTCTTACTTCAAAATGCTTGCTTTTTCCGTTTTACGGTGATAATATCGATCAAAATGAAAGGCCATAAGATGTTAAAAATAAAAATTGTTGTGTCTTTGCTGATTCTGCCGCTCCTCGCGGCTTCCCTGTACGCGCAACAGCCGCCCGGCCACCCGCAAGGCCCGCCCCCCTTGCCGCCGATTAACCGCGCTTTGTATGACGCGGAAACGGCTAAACTCCAGGATGATATAAAAAACCAGACTAATCTCCCCGGCAGTTATGCCGGATTGGCACGGCTCCTGCTTGAACAATACAAGTTAACTGACGCCGAAAAAACCATTACCTATGGCCTTAAGGCATTCCCGGACGATTCCGCATTGCTCACCGCTCAAGGTGAATTACTGCTCAATAAAGGCCTGTACGAGGAATCCGAATCCGCTTTGAAAAAAGCCCTTGAAAAAAATCCGAAAAACCTCTGCGCACGGGCCAACCTTGCCCAGGTACTGCTTCTTGCCGGCAAATTTGACAGCATCATTCCGCTCTGCGAATATTTCATTGACTATTACAACGGCAATGAAAAATTGCCTGCTGAAGATCTGCTCTATATCGCCCAGGGATGCTGGATCCTCGCGGAACGCCGCGGCGATAAGGAAATGTTCCATAAAGTCGCCGGCGGCAACGATTCCATCCTCGGCGAAGCGTTGAAGGCAGATAAAAATTCCTACCTCGCTCTCTCCTTCTGGGGCGCCTGCTACCTTGAAAAATACAATACCTCCGGGGCCGGCGGCGCTTTCAGCGATGCCGTAAAAATAAATTCCGCGCATCCCATATCGCGACTCGGCCTGATTATTTCCATCCTTGAACAATCGCAGGGAATAGACGTAGCCGTAGATACGGCCATACTGTACGCCGTTGAAACTGCCGAGGCTTACCCTGAATTTACGGATTGCTATAACCTCCTCACCTTGCTTTACGCCGGCAAAGAACAAACTAAAGAAGCCCTTGATTGCGCTAATAAAGCCCTGACTGCCAATCCCAAAAACATTGAATCGCTCGCCAACCTCGCCAGCATACGGCTCCTCCTTGAAAAAGACCGTAAATCCTTTGACGAAGTATGCAAAAAAGTGGACGATTACAAACTAAACAAATCCCTGTTCTATTACTACCTCGGCGAAAATTTCTCAAGGAAACTTGACTTTGAAAGCGCGCAGAAATTCTATGATACCGCCGTCCAGGCAGACCCTAAAAACATGAAGGCAATCACCGAACTCGGCATAAATTACATGCGCGAAGGCCTTGAAGACAAGGCCAAGGCCGCCCTTGAAGCTTCTTATGCTAAGGACCCTTTCAACGTAAGCGTCGTAAACTATCTAAAACTGCTCGATATCTTTGAAAAAGAATACGTGAGCGTCAGCACTCCTCATTTCAATATCCGCATCCACCAATACGAAAAGGAGCTCATGGAGCCTTACGTAAAAGACCTCGCAGAGGAAACCTATAAAACCCTCACTGCCAAATACAAATTTGAACCCGTAAATCCAACCCTCCTTGAAGTCTTTGCTGACCACCGCGATTTTTCAGTGCGCACCATGGGACTTGAAGGCCTCGGCGCCCTCGGCGCCTGCCTCGGCAAGGTCGTAACTATAGATTCGCCTTACGCAAGGGAACAGCTCGCCCAGATCGGCGCAGTTGAATTCAATTGGGGTGTCGTGTTCTGGCACGAATTCGCGCACGTTATCGCATTGCAATTGAGCAAATTCCACGTTCCCCGCTGGTTCACCGAAGGTCTCTCTACTTATGAGGAAAGTTTCTGCCGGCCCGGCTGGGACAGGGATATGGAATTGGACCTGTGGATGGCTTATAAAACCGGCAAATTGAGCACTTTGACAAAACTCAAAGAGAGCGGCGACCTTACAAATTTATATTACTACGGCTCTCTTATCTGCGAATGCATTGACAAACACTATGGATTTGACAAGATAGTTGAAATGCTCAAGCTCTGGGGTGAAGGTAAAAATGACGAGGAAGTTTTCAAAACCGTACTCGGAAAAACAATTGAACAGTTTGACGTTGAAATGGCCGCGTATATGAAAAACTGGGCCGATAACATAAAATACGCGCCTTTAAGAAATCCGGCAGAGTACAACATCAAAAACCTCCTGAACAAAATCGCGCAAAATAAGGAAGACGCCGACGCTTACGGCAAACTCGCTATCGCATACCTGCAGAAAGGCGAACTCTCCCCCGCCGAACAAAACGCCGCCAAGGCCCTGGAAATTAATCCCAACGAGCTTAACGCAACTGTAACTATGGCCAACAGCAGATTCCAGAATAAGGATTATAACAGCGCCATTAAGTATTTCAAAAAGGCTATTTACGAACTTAATTACGACTATTACCAGGCGCACTTCCCGCTCGCGGAATCTTATGACAAAACGGGCGATCTGGATAATGCAATAAAAGAATACCTTAAGGCAATTGAATGCTTCCCCAAATTCATCAAACGAAATGAAAACCCCTATGACCGCCTTGTAAAAGTGTACGCTACTCAGAAAAATATTCCTAAAGTCAAAGAATACCTTGAGAAACTCGTTACCATTGACCAGCTGGATTTTGCTGGCCGTAAAAAGCTCGCAAAAATTTATATCGCGCAAAAAGATTACGACAGCGCCGCCAAATGGCTCTCCCAGATGGTTTTTATTGAACCTAACGACCTTGTACTGCATGATATGCTGGCAAACTGCTATATAGCCAAAAAAGAATTCCCCAAGGCCGAAACCGAATATGCTGTCGCAATAGCCCTCTGCAAAAAAATGCTCGAAATGGAAGAAGATGAAACCAATTTAAAAGCCATCGCAACTCTGTATTCCAGCCGCGCGGAGATGTACCTCCTGCAAGGCGATAAAATCAAGGCAATCTCAGACGCCAATGAGGCGCTCATGAAAGTGCCCGATTTCCCGAAGGCATTGGAAATATTAAAAAAAACCAAACCGTAGGGGCAAACCTATGTGTTTGCCCATTTCCGAGCAAACCTATGTGTTTGCCCATATTAAGGAAATATTTAAATGAAACGTATCTTAGTCACCGGCGGATGCGGTTTTATAGGCTCCAATTTTGTGCGTATGGCGCTGAATAAAATCAAAGGTATCCATATAACCAATCTGGATGCTCTTACCTACGCGGGTAACCTGAAAAACCTTATTGATTTTAAAGACTCCGCTAACTATGCCTTTGTCAAAGGCGACATCAGGGACGGCAAATTGGTTTCCACCCTGATAAAAGACGGGCGTTTTGACCTCGTTGTCAATTTCGCCGCGGAATCCCACGTTGACAGAAGCATTCTGGACCCGTCGGATTTCATCAGCACTAATATTGCCGGCACTCAAACCATACTGAATGCGGCAATGACTTTCCAGGTGCCGCTCTTCATGCAGGTTTCTACTGATGAGGTTTACGGCTCGCTCGGCCCGGACGGATATTTCACAGAAATTACCCCGCTCGCTCCTAACAGTCCGTATTCTGCAAGCAAGGCGTCCGCAGATATGCTCGTCAGGGCGTATTTTCATACTTATAACTATCCGACTATCATTACGCGTTGCTCCAATAACTACGGCCCCTACCAGTTCCCTGAAAAATTTATCCCGCTCTTTGTTACAAACGCGCTTGAGAACAAACCCGTACCGCTGTACGGGGACGGAAAAAACGTGCGCGATTGGATACATGTGGAAGACCACTGCGAAGCGCTCTGGACCGTGGCGGAGAAAGGCAAACCGGGCGAGGTTTATAACATAGGCGGCAATTGCGAACGCGCCAACGTTGATATCGCGCGGGAAATCCTGCGGCTTGTCGGCAAACCGGATTCCATGATACAATTTGTTAAGGACAGGCCCGGCCACGACAGGCGATACGCCATAGATAACGCCAAAATCATAAAAGAACTCGGGTGTAAGCCTAAATGGAATTTTACAGACGGATTGAAATCCACCATTGAATGGTATAAAAAAAATACCGCGTGGTGGCAGGAAATTAAATCAGGTGAATATAAGAATTATTACGCAAAACAATACGGCAAATAAGCAAATTCTGCCTATTATAAGAACCCTGATAAAATTCCATAAGGATTCTTATACGCCTGTAAGCAGGCAGGCCGACCCGTATAAGGTTTTGGTATCGTGCATAATCAGCCAGCGCACGCGCGACGAACAGACCGATAAAGTCAGCGCGCGGCTTTTTAACGTTGCGTCAACCCCGGCGGAAATGGCAGAATTGCCCGTGCGCCGCCTTGAAAAGCTTCTTGTCGGCGCGGGATTCTACAGGACTAAGGCGCGGCATATAATTGCCGCTTCTAAAATCCTGCTGGAACAGCATGGCGGCAAGATGCCCGACGAATTTGATGAATTAATGAAACTGCCCGGCGTAGGCAGGAAGACCGCAAATATTGTAATGGTTTTTGGATTTGGCAGGCCTGCAATACCCGTGGACACCCATGTACACAGGATTTCCAACCGCCTGGGAATAGTCCGTACAAAAACACCGGAAGAAACGGAATTTGCCCTGATAAAGATTGTACCGCGCAGATATTGGCTGGCGCTGAATGCGGTAATGGTAAGGCACGGGCAGACGATATGCCGGCCTGTATCCCCGAAATGCCCTGAATGCCCGGCGGAAAGAATGTGCATGAAACGAAATCTATGAGTCTATAGGTATTTGAATCCGGGAGTCAACGTTCGTACGTTCTTCTTCCTTCGTTTTTCTTTTTCCTCATTCGTATCTGTCTTTGCGCAAAACGAAGTGTGCCGTCGTGGCAAAATCATCGTTCTTCAGCCGTTTAGTTGTTTAATCGTATGGTACATGACGAAAAAATACTCAAACATGCAAATCTCCTTTTAAGACGCAAGAAGATATCCGTCTTTCTTGACTGGCTGATGGAGATATTGTTTTTTATGGTTTACGGTTCGGCGCTGATATTTGTCATTGACAGGATAATAGCGATAGCGTTTACCGGAACCCCATTCTGGCACATCTCCAATTATGCCGTAATTGCGATAGAAGGGGCGCTTTTGCTTGCAAGCATAGCTGTTGCGGCTATAATGACGCGAAACTATCTCAGGCAGAAAACCGATCCCATGGTAAGAATCGCAAAGACCGCCGACAACGCGCTCGGATTGCAGGACAGGTTTTCATCGGTCACGGAATTCATTTTAAAAGAGAGAACGGGCGCGTTTGAAGAACTTGCCAAGGAAGACGCCGGCAACGCTATTGACGAATTAGACACGCGCATGATTATTGACATGCCAAAGCCGAATTACAGATGGGGAATTCTGCTCGGATATTTAACGATTGTTTCTGTCGGGTATTTTACACCTGCGGAACCGGATCCGAAAAAACCTGCGGGACTGCCGGGGCATACGCATGAAATCATAGCGCCTGAAGAAGAAACGCTGATTACATTAGACGTGCCTTTAACGGTCTACAAGCAGGGAGGTCCGGAGCTGTTTGGAAATCCTGACCGTGCCGAAGGCGCCAACAAAGTGCCGAAGATAGTTGACCCCCTTATAGGCGAAGGCCCTGTGCAGACAAAGGAAGTTGACGTTTACAATGACGAACAGGCCGACGGCGTTTCCCCTCCTAATATTCCCCTGAAGCAAATCATCACAAAATACAGAAAACTCGCGGAAGACACCATAGCACAGGAAAAATATCCGCAGGAAGACAAACAACTGTTGTTGAAGTATTTTGACAGGCTTAAATAACTCGGAGTCTATGGGCCGGTTCCGTGATCCGTTTCCCGTGGCCCGTGATCCGTTTAAACTAACCCGTAATCCCTGAACTCCTGATTAACAGGGCGAATACATGGATTCGCCCCTACTCCGCAACCTCGTAACCCCGTAACCCCGCAACTCCTCAACTCACCTCAGACTATCCGTTATTTCCTTCAACTTCCCTTTCAGAAATTCCGGCAATTGTTCCGGGGATTCCAGGGCGTCTTTCAACGGCAGATACGCAGCCCTGTCGTCTCTAAAATGCAGAGCGCCTTTAAGCGCTTTCTCCGCCGCCTCCGCCTTGCGCATGTCCACAAACTTGAATTCCAGCGCGTCTTCCGACTGGGTAATCTCGTAAATCCCGGCCTTTTCAGCGAGGGCTTTTATCCGCGCCATATCAAAAACCGGCTCCATCTCTTCCGGCGGCCTGCCGTACATGTCAATCATTATATTCCTGACCGCGTCAACGTCCTCAACTCCCCTGCTCTTTGACAATAATTTATAAAAATGCAGTCTCTGCCTCTCGTCCGGTATGTAACCGTCGGGCATCTTCAAATCCAAGTTCAGGCTCATCACGCAATTAACATCCGCATCAAACTTCTCGTTCTTAATGCGCCTGATCGCCTGATGCAAAAGCCTGCAATATAAATCGTACCCTACCGCCATTATATGGCCGCTCTGCTCCTTGCCGAGCATATTACCCGCGCCCCGTATCTCAAGGTCCCTGACCGCTATCTTGAACCCGGCTCCGAGTTCCATGTATTCCTCAATAGCTTTAATGCGCTTCTCCGCTTCCGGCGTTATGGGCCTGTGCCGCGGCAAAAGAAAATACGCGTACGCCTGGTTCTTATAACGGCCTACCCTGCCCCTCAGTTGATGCAGGTCCGCAAGGCCGAAATAGTCCGCCTCATTCACAAAAAGCGTATTCGCATTAGGTATATCCACGCCGGATTCTATGATGGTAGTCGTAACAAGCACGTTGCATTCCCCGGTTATAAACTCAAGCATGCGCTCTTCGAGCAACTCCGGCTTCATCTGCCCGTGTACGACATTGATTCGCGCTTCGGGAACGACGTATCGTATCCTGTCCGCGACCTTATCTATATCCATCACGCGGTTATGCACGAAAAAGACCTGTCCGTCGCGGTTAAGTTCATTTAGAATTCCTTCACGAATTCTTTTTTCGTCGTAGAAGCAAACTTCGGACTTGATTGCCCTCCTGTCAGGCGGCGGGGTAAGCAGGTTTGAAATGTCGCGCACGCCCATGAGCGCCATGTGGAGCGTCCTCGGAATAGGCGTTGCCGTCAAGGTCAGCACATCAACCGTGGCGCGTATCTTCTTAAAAAATTCCTTATTTTCAACGCCGAACCTTTGTTCTTCATCTACTATAGCCAGGCCGAGGTTTTTGAATTTGATGTCCTTTTGCAGAAGCCGGTGAGTGCCTATAACGATGTCAACTTCCCCGTCTGCGAGCATTTTCACCAGCGTACGCTGTTCTTTTTTGGTCTTAAACCTGCTCAAGATTCCGATTTTCAGCGGATAATCGGCCATACGCTCGGTAAAATTCTTATAATGCTGTTGGGCAAGGATTGTCGTAGGCACGAGCACGGCGACCTGTTTGCCTGTAACAGCGGCCTTGAAAGCCGCGCGCATGGCAAGTTCCGTTTTACCGTATCCGACATCGCCGCATATCAACCGGTCCATCGGCTTACGGGCTTCCATATCCTTTTTAATATCCTGCGTAATCTGCACCTGGTCCTCGGTATCTTCAAAAGGAAATGACGATTCAAATTCCTTCTGCCAAGTCGTATCAAGCGGATAGGCGGTTCCCATTTCCTGCCGGCGCACGCTTTGGATCTCCAGAAGGTCCTTTGCCAGATTATTTACTGCAAGCTGAACGCGGCGTTTTTTA
>JACRIJ010000063.1 GCA_016220095.1 Planctomycetota bacterium
AGAGCATAATATACTTGACATTTGAAGGTAGCCGCAGGCTTTAGCCTGCGCTTAGAATCCAGTATTACAGCGCAACCTAAAGGTTGCGGCTACCTTAGCGCTGGCTATAAATGCCAAGTATATTATGCTCCGAGTGATAACATTGTCCAAAAATTCGGTTATTCTCAAATAATCCTGCCTGTCGGTATGAAAAAGATATCCAGATCGTAAGTGGAAAACACCTCGCTGTAGAAAATTACGGCAATGCTGCCACCGACAGCATATTTCTTTATTAAACCGGAAGCTTGCAGTTCGTCAATGATTTTTATTGCTTTATCAAGTTTTTCCATTATAAACAAGTATATATTTTTTATTTGCACTTTCACTCGGTTTTCGTATAATAATACTCTATATGAAACATAAAATCAGGGCGGTATTTTTTGACATTGACGATACCTTATATTCCACCACGGATTTCGCGCGCCTGGCGCGAATGAACGCGGCAAAGGCCATGTCCAAACTCGGCCTGAAATGGCCTGCAAAAAAAATCTACGCTGAATTAATGGAAGTCATCCAGGAATTTTCCAGCAACTACGAACACCATTTTGAAAAACTCATATTGAGGATTCCGGTGAAGTATCGCAGGGACATCAACCCGGCAATTCTTATTTCCTCCGCGGTGATGGCGTATCATCATACGAAATTCACGCACCTGAAGCCGTTTCCGGACGTAATGCCGTTCTTGAAATTCCTGAAACAACGGAACATAATAAGAGGCATTATAACGGAAGGACTGGAAGTGAAACAGGCGGAGAAACTTCTAAGGCTCGGGATATACGGACGCCTCTCGCCGAACGCGATTTTTATTTCCGACCAGATCGGCATAAGCAAACCCAACGTCAAGCTGTACCTGCGCGCAATGCAGTCCATTTCCATTCCCGCGGACCGCGTAATGTATATAGGAAACAATCCTGCGACCGATATTGACCCAGCAAACGCGGCCGGGATGATAACGGTAAAGATAAACCGCGGCGGGAAGTACGCGAAAATCGTTGGACAGACTTCTCCTGCATATACGATAAAAAGCCTGAAAGAATTGAGAAATCGCGGTATATTTTAAACAGAAGGGGGTAAGAAGTTTTAGGAGTTTAGGGGTTACAGGGTTATGGAGTTACGGGGTAGTGGCGAATCTATGTATTCGCCCTGTCAAAGGGTTACGGGGTTTGTGAACGGTTGTCGTTTTTTCGTCTTATGTTTTCTGTCTACGACCGGCGATCATCGTTCATAGGCTGACAATTGGCAATCGTCATTTCAACGAGACCACGACCGTTATCACTGCCGCGGCGCTTATAAGTATGGTTGCCGTTACAAGAATAATATTATACAGCAAACCCGGGCATTCGCCGGCCATGAGTTTCTTATTATTGCGCAGAAGGGCCATCAGGACAAGGACTATGGGCAGTATAAGCCCGTTTATCGCCTGCGAAAAGAGCATGACCTTGATGAGGGAAATACCCGGGAGCAGGACGATTGAGGCGCCTATTACGATGCTGATGGTGTAAAGGGTATAGAACTGCGGCGCCTCGGCGAATTTTTTATTCACTCCGCTTTCCCATCCGAAGGTTTCTGAAACTGAAAAAGCCGTTGACAGCGGAAGTATTATTGCGGCGCCTAAACTTGCTACCAAAAGGCCGATGGCGAAAAGTTCCTTCGCGTAAACCCCGGCCATGGGACCCAGGGCCCTTGCGGCTTCATCGGCGGTTTGTATTTGTATTCCGTTTTTATGAAGGGTTGCTCCGCAGGTGACGATGATGAAAAATATCACGATGCCCACGCTCAGCCCCGTACCGAGAGTTTCCCACTGGTAATATTTGAAATCCGATTTCTTCATCCCTTTTTCCACGACAGCAGACTGGTGATAAAAAGGCATCCATGGCGCAAGGGTGGTGCCGATCAATGCTATTAGTATCAGCCAGTAATCCCTGTCAAAGTTCAAAAGCGGCCCGAGATCGGGCCTTGCGAGACTGCCGCCTATTTCAATCCAATCGGGTTTTTTCAATGCTATGATGCCGGATAC
This sequence comes from Planctomycetota bacterium, assembly GCA_016220095.1. Taxonomy (GTDB): domain Bacteria; phylum Planctomycetota; class MHYJ01; order JACQXL01; family JACRIJ01; genus JACRIJ01. The sequence continues at coordinate 2,057 of JACRIJ010000063.1, forward strand.
GACATAAGCGGCGAAGAAGGAGCATCCTATCAGGAATATTCGTTCAATTTTCTTGTAATTGGTCTTGATAGTAAGCATCCAGACCAGAAATGCCGCGATGGGTATGGCGGCGTATTTGTTGCTTCCGAACAATTCCACCGCGGCGGCCACCCCCGCGAATTCCGCGGTCGTATTCGCGATGCCGGCTATGAACTTCGCTATAACGACATAAAATGCTGTTTTAACGCCAAATTGTTCGCGTATGAGTTCCGCCAGTCCTTTGCCCGTAATTATGCCCATTGTGCCGCTCATGTTCTGGTACAGCAGGAGTACGAACAGCACTGGCACGATGGTCCACAGCATCTGATAACCGTATTTTGCCCCGCAAATGGAATACGTGGTTATACCGCCGGCGTCGTTGCCGAAATTGCCCGTAATAATGCCCGGGCCGAATACGGACAGCACCATGATGATGCTCGCCCACCAGCCCAATTTTATGGAAGGCCTGACAGGTTCAAGCAGCGCGGTATCTTTATGGTTGTTAAGACCGTTGCCGTTCATAATCTATAATCTTCCAATCTTGTAATCTTCGCATCTTGGAATCTTCTAATCTTGCAATTTTCGCATCCTGCAATCTTCGCATCTTGTAATCTTCGCATCTTGTAATCCTCTATCTTGGCAATCTTATTTCCATTTGCGGGAGTAATTCTGTCATAGCATCTTTGAAAAGAATGACGCCTTTTAACTTGCCGTGCGAATCTACCACCGGGGCGGAGCCGAATTTATATTTAATAAACAGTTTAATCGCGTTATCCTTGTGGGCGTTTTCACTTATTTTTTTGACCTTGGAATTCATTATTTCACTCAATGCGGTTTCCGGAGCGGCCTGCATTATCCTGCGGAGCGTTACTACGCCCTGGAGCACGTTTTCGGGATTGACTATGTATATATAATATATGGCTTCGGTAGTTCCGGCGGCCTGCTTGATGATGTCAAGCGCCTGTTGAACCGTTGCTGTCGGCGGTTGCGTTATGAAATCCGTGGTCATTATTGCGCCGGCGGTTTGTTCGGGGTGCGACGACAGCCGCGTCATTTCCTCGCGCAGGTCGTCCGGAAGCGCCTTGAGTATTTCGGTGCGGCGCCTCTGTGACAAGATTGCCAGCATGTCCGCGGCCTTGTCCGGCGACATCTTTGCTATTATCCCGGGAATCTTCGCCTTATCAATGCATTCAATCAGCGGTTTTTGCGAATCCGGCGTCAGCTGTTCCAGCGTTTCCGCCGCGGAGACTATGTCAAGCGATCTGAATAACGCGATTCTTTCGTAATAAGAAAGATCCTTGAGGATTTCCGACAGGTCCGCGGGGTGTAGCGTGTTTAGTTTCTGGTGGACTACCTTGAGTTTGAGCTGGCCGGACTGGTCCGGTTGCGTAGTTGTCGGCAGAGCCTGCACGTGTTTCCACGAAAGGAATCTCGGCTGTATTCGCATTGATACAAGCCAGTTCGTCACGGTATCTATTATTTTGAGCCATCCGAGCCGTCTTAAAAATCCGCGCATGCCGACGTCCATGTGCACAAGCCATATCTTGTGGTTTTCTTTAAGCAGGTGCAGGTCGTTGACTCGTATGACCTTGGCGCCGTCCAGGTCAAGTATCTGCTTGTCCATGAAGGTATCGCATACGGCAATTTCGTTTTCAGCCGGGCCGCGGTCCGATAATTGCGCGGCATCTCTGATTTTCAAGCGCCTTAAAGGCAGTTCAAACGGTTCTATACTGTCCCACGGCGCCAGTACCGGCTTGCCGAATAATCCCGGTTTTACCAGTACCGATGAAATCTCCGGGTAAGGCGCTTTGTTGGTGACAATAATATCGCTTACCCTGCCGATTCCCTTGCCGGAACCGGCGTTTACCACGGATTTCCCGATTAAATCCGATATGTATAGAAAATGCTTGTCAATGTCAATCATAACGATTTATGGATTACAGATTCAAAGATTACTGATTCAAAGATTATAGATTCTAAGATTATAAGATTCAAGGATTACAAGAAACAAAGATTTCTGATTTAAGATTACAAATTGCGGAATTGGCAGTATTGGCGCTGTTGTGTAATCCTGTTTTGTATCCGATTATATGAAGAAATTTCGTTTAGTCAAGCAAAACATTTGTAATATTAATTTTTGACATTTCGTGAAATTCAAGGTATAATAACGGCATAAGGAATGCGTGTCAGAACGAAAAGTATGTGTGGATTAAAAATAGTCGTTTAAGGGGTGAAAAATGAAAAAGCCAAAAAAAGGCAACACCGGCAGGGAAAAGCATTCTTGCAGAAAAACGCCGGTTGTTAAACACGGCCAAACCGGAATTCCCGATTCAAATTTCGTTGATTATTCAAACGTGGCCGAGATCCACTTCTCGCCGGCGGATATTTCAGGCGCGTTGAAAAAATTAAAGCCGCAGGAACACATTTGCCTTATTTACGAGTCTCTTGACGAATACCTTGAGACAGTCATTCCTTTTGTTAATATCGGCATTGAACAGAGGGAGAGATGTATTTACGTGGCCGATGCCAATACGGCTGACCAGGTCAGGGCTTTTTTCCGCAGGGCGGGTACGGATATTGATAAGGCGGAAAAGTCCGGCCAGTTATCCATTCTTAAAGAAAGCCAGGCATATACGCGCGGCGGCGTGTTTGAGCCGGATAAAATGATAGCGCTTTTGATTGAAGAAACCGAAAAAGCGGTTTCAGCAGGATATTCCGCGCTCCGTGTGACTGGCGAAATGTCCTGGGCCCTGCGCGGTTACCTCGGCGCCGACAGGCTCACGGAATACGAAGCGAAACTTAACAGGGATTTTTTTCCTAAATATCCCTGCACGGCAATCTGCCAGTATGACAGGAGAAAATTTCCCCCTGAAATAATCAAGAATGTCATCATGACCCATCCGGTAATAGCGTGCAAAAACCGGATATTTTCCAATGCATATTATATTCCTCCCGAAGAATACCTCGGGAAGAATCATACCCAGCGCCAGGTACAGCACTGGCTATACAACATAGAGCGCGAATGCCATAATAAAGAACGCCTGTATCTGCTTGCAAACGTGCTGGAATGCGCTTCGCAACCCTTTATAGCCTGCAACCCGGACGGCGCCGTAGTAACCTGCAATAAGGCTCTTTGCGCGATGTCAGGTTACAGCAGTGAGGAATTGAAAACGATGCGTACGGATGAACTCCTGTCCCTGTCATCACGGAAGGATAAATCCATCGCAATGGAACAGCTCAGGCTCACCGGCCAACAGCAGTGCTTCGAAGGCGAATACGTCCGCAAAGACGGTACTGCTCTGCCGGTGGAAATCTGTTCGCAATATCTTTATGATGATAGCACGGAACCGCGGTATGTGCTTGAATTCGTCACCGACCTGTCGGAATGCAGGAAGACGGCCGAATCTCTAAAGGAGAGCGAGAAAAGATTCCAGATGCTTTCCGAGGCGGCTTCGGAAGGCATTGTCATCCACGATAAGGGAAAAATTCTGGATGTCAATTTGACTTTGTGCAAAATGCTGGGATATAAACCGGCCGAACTTATAAACAGCGACGGAATGAAATTGCTTACGCCCGAATCCGCCGCTGTCGTCGCAAAGGCTTTCACTTCCGGTAAAGAAAAGCCGTATGAAGCACTCTGCGTCAGGAAAGACGGCAGTGTTTTCCCCGTGGAAATTACGCCGAGGAATATTTTGTACCACGGAAACATCGTACGAGCCGGCGCCATACGCAATGCCGCGGAAAGGAAGAAAATAGAAGAAAAACTGAAACGCCAGCGCGATGAAATCTCGGCTCACGCCCGCATACTCGGCGTAATATTAAGCACGATGGACCTGAATAAAAGGATTAACCTTATCCTTGACGAGGTTATGGCGTTCCTGAAAACCGAATTCGGGTGCATACACCTTGAACACGGCGCTGAAAATGTCGCGCGTTACTGCCGCGGCATTTCCGGAGATTTCTGCCATGGCATAGTTTCTTTCCTGTCTGAAAATAACTCGGAAAAAATGAAAAAGGATTTCATCCTGCATGAGCGTTTTGAAGAATGCGGTGGTATGCCGGCGTTTATAAAGGCCGAGCACGTGCAGTCTCTGGCAAGCATCCCGCTTTATGCGCCGGTTATGGAAGGAAGGGAAAAAGAATGGTTCGGCAGTATCATAGTGTATGACCGGCGCTATGATATGCTTGACGAGGACCATATAAGATGGCTTAACGGCATAGCCAGTCAATTGTCTCTCGCAATTGACAATGCGTTTATGTACCGCGAAGCCAGCGAACGGCTTATCAGGCTCCAGACACTCCGCGATATAGATAAGGCTATCATACAACAGCTGGATATCCAGAAAGTCCTCCGCGTTATCCTTGAACGCATACCGAGAAAACTCGGCGCTGATGCCGCCGCCATAAGCCTGACCGATGACGCGAGCCTGCATACAAAAATATTCGCCATGCGCCTTCCAAACGGCACGTTTTTGGATAAAGAGGCGTTTGTCCTTGCGGATTCGCTCCTTCACTGGTTTACCGAACAGCAGAAGCCGGTCATAATCTACGACCTTGAACAGGACCCTCGCGTGCAGATGCACCGCGACCGCATACGCAACGGACGGCTGACGTCGTACCTCGGCGTGCCGCTTATAGTGAACAATAAAACCATCGGCATACTCCATATCCTGACAACCAAACCGAAAATTTTCGCCGATGAGGACGTAGGATTTTTCAGCACTATGGCCGGCCAGACTGCGATTGCTATAGCGTACGCGATTTCAAACGAGTCACTGCGCGAGTCCGAGGAGAAATACCGCACCATGGTTGACTATTCAAACGATATCATCTGGACTCTTGATGAAAAAGGCAAATTCACTTATATTAACAAAAAAGGCGAGGATGTCAGCGGCTTTAAAATGGCAGACTGGATAGGCAGGGATTTTTCGCCGTTACTGCGCCAGGAAGATCTGCCGAGAATCTGGGATGTCTTTCAGAAGGCTATGGCAGGCAAGACTCAGCATTATGAAGTTGATGTCATGCGCGCTGATAAGTCGGTATTCAATCTGTCGGTAAATACCACGCCGATTTTCAAATCCGGAAAGGTTACGGGCACGGTAAGTTTCGGCAGTGATATTACCGGACGAAAACGGGCAGAAGAGGAAAAGGAAAAACTTCAGATGCAGTTATTGCATTCGCAGAAGATAGAGGCCGTGGGCACGCTTGCCGGCGGCATCGCGCATGATTTCAACAACATCCTTACCGCTATACAGGGGTACACGGACCTTCTGATGTGCGAGGTTGACGAAGCGCATCCTTTTTACAGGGATCTTAAACAGATACATAACGCCACGGCGCGCGCGAGCAATATTACGCGCCAGCTTCTGCTGTTCAGCCGGCGCCAGCCCATGGATTTCACGATTATTAATATAAACAGGGCAATTGAAGATATCCTGAAAATGCTTGCGCATCTCATCGGTGAAAACGTCGTAATTGAAACCGATTTGCAAAAAGACCTCTGGTCGGCGATGGCGGACGCGGGTAACATGGAACAGGTCATAATGAATCTTGCGATAAATGCCCGCGATGCCATGCCTAAAGGCGGTAAAATAACAATTAAAACCGAAAATGTCGTGCTGTCTGATGAACAGTACGCTTCGTCCGATGAAATGCGCCCCGGTAAATTCGTATGCGTGTCAATTGCGGATACCGGAATCGGCATTAAAAAAGAAATTACACCGCGTATATTTGAGCCTTTCTTTACCACGAAGGGCCCGGGTAAGGGGTCAGGCCTCGGCCTTTCCGTCGTTTACGGCATAGTTAAACAGCATAAGGGATGGATAAATGTGTACAGCGAACCCGGACAAGGAACGGTTTTTAAGATATATGTCCCCGCGTTTTCCGGAAAAGCCGTTGAAAAAACAGTACAACCTCAGATTGATCCGGATAAACTGAAAGGCAATAAAGAACGCATCCTTCTCGTGGAAGACGAAGAGATCGTGTGCAATTTTGATGAAGCAGTGCTTAAAAATAACGGCTATGTAGTATTCAAGGCGCATGATGCCGGAGAGGCAATGAAGATATTCCGGAAAGAAAAAGGCAGGTTTGACCTGATATTTACGGACGTCGTATTGCCGGATAAGACCGGCATTCAGCTTGCAGAATATTTCCTGCGCAGGAATCCCGGGATGTCCGTCATCCTCTGCAGTGGATATGCCGGCCAGAAATTGCCGAAATTCCTGCTGAAAACCAGGAAATACCGTTTTCTCCAGAAACCGTATTCGGTCTCCGTGCTCCTGCAGGCAGTGAAAGAAAGTGTTTGACATTTCCTGAAAAATAATTATAATACCCTGCCTTGGATATGAATATTTTATGGCTGTTAAAAGAATGCGTGTTCGTAATCCGCAAATCATCCAGCCATTAAATCATTAAATCGCCAACGCCCCCATCGTCTAATGGCTAGGATAGCAGATTCTCAGTCTGTGGATACGGGTTCGACTCCCGTTGGGGGTAGTAGCAAATTTTTCGCTTTGCAAAAAATTTGCAGGGCATTTGAAAAGGAGAATTTTTTTATGGCTAAACAGTTAAATGTCGCCGCTCAGACGGAAAAGACAAAGAAACGCCTTGAAGCGGCAAAACCGAAGTTTCAGGAGGCTAAAAAGGCCCTCGCCGGCGGCAAGGCTACGCCGGAATTCCGTAAGCTGAAAAAAGAAGTTAAACGCGCACAGCGTAAATTGCGCCAGCTGACAGGCAAGAAACTTGCGTCTAAAATGTCCGATGAAGAAAAAGCAAAAGCAAAAGCCGCAAAATGAGCTCTGAGTCCGGAGTCATACGAAGGAGGAAGTAGGAAAAATGAAGGACGGACACAGCGTCAGTCCGATTTCTCCCTGCTTTACACCGCCTCCTTCGTTATGAGGATGAAAAATGAAGTATGAAGGACGGGGCGAAGTCCTGAGTCGGGAGTCCGGGGACGGAAGTCCCGATTTGCGATTCCAGATTCAAAGATATAAAGACTCAAAGACTAATGAAGGACTATCATATCTCCGAACACACACCATCAGGCAGTAAATTCGCCATTGATTATGAAAAAGAACTTAACGACCAGCAGAGGGCCGTTGTCTCTTGCGGTTCCGGCCCCATTCTCGTCATAGCCGGGGCGGGCAGCGGCAAGACCCGTACGCTTATCTACAGGGTGGCGTGGCTTGTGGAAAACGGCGCGCCGCCTGAATCCATTCTGCTTATGACCTTTACCAATAAGGCCGCGCAGGAGATGCTCCGCAGGGTCGCAACGCTCTTGAAATTGGATACGCTTAAGATATGGGGCGGTACGTTCCATCATATAGGCAACCGGATGCTCAGGAAATTTGCAAAACTCTCGGGATTTACAAGCGATTTTACCATCATTGACAGGGATGATTCCAGGACGCTTATGGATTCCAGCACCGAAGCGGTCATTGACAAGAAAGCAAGGCCTAAAAAATTCCCCAGGGGCAATGTCCTTGTTGATATATATTCTTATTCCGTAAATACCCAACAGCCGCTCGTTGATACCGTGGAACAGAAATATCCCTATTTCATGCACCTGATGGAGGAGATAGAACTTATACTGCGCAAATACAGCGAACGTAAAAGAAAATTGAATGTCCTGGACTTTGACGACTTGCTTACTTATTGGAAAATGCTTTTGGAAGAAAACGAATCCGTGCGCGATTGGTGCGAAAAAAGGTTTTCTAATATTCTCGTTGATGAATATCAGGATACGAGCAAAATCCAGGGCGATATAGTTGACCTTATCGCGAAGAAAAACAGGAACCTTATGGTGGTCGGCGATGACGCGCAAAGCATCTTTGCCTTCAGGGGCGCGTCCTTCCGGAATATAATTCAATTCCCCGAACGTTATCCCGATGCTAAAACGTTCAAACTTGAAGTAAATTACCGTTCCTCCCCGCAGATACTTCATCTGGCTAATTGCAGTATCGCTTGCAACGCGAAACAGTTCCATAAAAAACTCGCGCCCGTTAAAAAAGAAGACGTCAAACCCGCGGTTATTGCCGTGCAGAACGCCATAGAACAGGCGTTGTTCATTGGACAGCATATAAACGAACTTATTTCGCAGGGGTATAACTACGGCGATATAGCCGTGCTTTACAGGGCGCATTGGCACAGCATGGAAGTCCAGATGGAACTCACCCGGCAGGGCGTGCCGTTCGTTGTGCGTTCGGGAATAAGATTTTTTGAACAGGCGCATATAAAGGACGTTATCTCATACATGAAGATAATTGCCAATCCTAAAGACGAACTTTCCTGGAAACGAATTCTGAAACAGTGTCCGAGAATTGGCGCTGTCAGCGCGGAAAAGATATGGAATTTCCTGAACAATTCTGCGGACCCGCTGAAGGCGGTTAAATCGGAAGCCGTTTACGCGTTTATTCCGCGCGGGGCCGAGAAGGGCATACAACAGTTGAATTTTATTATTGACGCGCTTTTAGAAGAGGATGTTAAGAACAGCCCGTCCGATATGATCCCGGCAGTTATGGAAATGGGTTATGCCGGATATATGGAAGAAACGTATCCGAATGCGAACGCGCGTAAGGAAGACCTTACGCAGTTATCTATTTTCGCGCGGCAATACGCGTCTCTTACGGATTTCCTGAGCGAATTGGCGTTGATGACCAATATTGCCGGCGAAGAAATGGCCGCGGCTGAGGCCAAGGAGCCGTCAAATGATTATGTAACGCTTACGACAGTGCATCAGGCGAAAGGGCTGGAGTGGAAGGCGGTCTTTGTGGTGTGGCTCGCGGACGGAAAATTCCCTGATGAAAAATCCCTCGGCACTTCGGAAGACGAGGAGGAAGAACGCCGCTTGTTCTACGTGGCCGCGACGCGCGCGAAAGACAGCCTGTTCCTGATGTGCCCGACTACTATGCAGGAAACGAATTGGGACGTGGTGCTCAAACAGTCAAGGTTTATCAAGGAATTGGACAGGGATACCTATGACGAGTGGCAGGCGATGAGGTAATCATCGCGTTCGTTTCCCGTGGCCCGTTTTCCGTGGTCCGTACGACGAACGGAATAAACCGCAGTATCGCTCACTCTCGCACCGCCGGTTCTTGGCATTCTCGTAGAGTTGGTTTATCTTCCTCAGCACTCAATCATCAACACTAAGTAGGAATAATGAAGAAGGAAGGACGTTTGGGATTTAATGACTGGATATTTGCGACTTGATGATTGACGTACGGACGCGTAATCGTTTACCCTGAGGCGGCCCGAAGGGTAAATCATCCAGTCACTAAATCATTAAATACACAAAGGTGATAGGGTGAAAGAATGACAGGTGTTGCGTACAACATCATACTATTATCTTTCATAAAACCACGAAGAGCGCGAAGCTTACGAAGAACGCGATACGACTACGAAATTCACATCGGATACGGCGGATATACCCTTCGCTTTGCTTCCTTCGCTCCGCTTCTTTCGCTCCGCTCAGGACTTCCTCGCTCCGCTCGGTCGCAGGACTGCGGCAGGATAACGACGACGAACGAAACGACAACGATTTTTTTACAATAGATTAAACGGATTAAATCGTCACTGCCTGCGAATTCCCTGTCCCGACTTGTCGGGACTGCAGGGTAAGCAGGCACAATACATATTCGTTTTCCCTAGACGAGAAGATTCCCTGAAGCTTGCTACAGGGAGCTTCAACTGATTAAGTTTATACTGCCCTGAAAGGGCATAATGTGATAGCCATGGGCGAAGCCCATGGGAAAGAATATAAAAGAATTTCCAACCCTGAAGGGGTTGAATAAACGGAAGGAAGAACGGGACGATGCGGATTGACGTGCAGTAAATGCAGGAGCACTGCGGCTCGCAGTAAAAGTTTACCCTGCCGCAGTTACGAAGAAAGATTTGACAATAATTAGGTTTGTGATAGCATATAAGGTATATGAAGAATAGAATACAAGATAGTCTGTTTCCAATTAATTTTTGTTTTTTAGCGCAAATTTAGGTTCTATTTTTTGGAAATCATTATGAGAATAACTGCTTTTGTTGGCGCTGGTGGTATGGTTGAGATAGGGGGTTTGACAACAGAGGAATTGACAGCTAAAGTTAAAGCTAAAAAACAAAGCATATTTGATGTCACAGCAAGAGTTGACGTTGAATATAACTTTATTGAAAAAAAAGACAAAAAATTAAATGCAAATAGCTCACATTTATGTAGTTTTGAAGAAATATTACATGTTTTGGAAATGCTTGTTTCGTATCATTTTTGCTTTAATTTGGGTGCCCCGAAAAATCCTAAGCTTCCATTAGCACATTTTGTTAAACCAATAGACTATGAGTATTTTAGCAATCTCCCATTGCTTCTTGAAGCCAAACGAAATTTATTCAAAGTTATAGCAGATGAAATTAATGAAAAGTATATGTTTAATTTTCCGAAAAAAGAAAACGAGTGGTTTTCGCTTTTCTGGAAAAATGTGAGTAAGAAATGTCCATTAGATATTTTTACATTGAATTATGATGATTGTATTGAAAAGAGTGTGGATTTCTATGAAGATGTATATATAAGCACTGAGAAAAATTTTTGTAAATTTGACTTTTCAAGACTTGTTGCTACAACCTTGTCAAGAATAATGCATGTGCATGGCTGTATTCTTTATGGTTATCCTTATACAAGGCAAAGCGATTTTATAGAAGAGGATTTTGAGGATTTATGTAAATTTAGTACTTACGAGGAAGCGCAAAAAACATGGTTTTATCGTTCAACGAATACTGCACAATCAGGGGAAGAAGCAATTATGGGACCTATTATTACGGGTCTAAGAAAAACAGATAAGCTTTTATGTGAACCATATAGCAGTTATTATTTTTTGTTGCATAATGCAATATTGCAAAATTCTCGTTTGCTTGTAATTGGTTATTCTTTTGGAGATAATCATGTAAACAATTTGTTGGAAAAGTTTTCAAGAATACACGGCGCAAACAGGAAGATAGTTATCATTACTTTATTTCCACTTACTACCGATCAGTGGCACCCAGAGCCCTGCGTTAACGATTGGCTAAAAAACGAGAATTATAGTTTTTTCGTAAGGTGTTTTAAGGAGAGAAGGCCGTTTGGGTGGTCGTTAAAGTATAAAGAACAAGTCATTTCAGACGACGGGTGTGCTCATTTATATCTATGTGGATTTAGGAAGGCTGTGGAACAATATTCTCAGTCTATAATTGATTTTCTTTTTTCTTGACCAAAGTATTACGGAGAGGGCTGATGAACAGTGGCTCTCCCGTAATATATACAATATATTTAGAGAGGTAAGAGCAATTTGCACTTTTTGTGATAGTGCAGGGTATGTTTACTTCCACATTTCATCGTCTTTAAATATATTTTCTATAGCAGGCATATATTCTTCCGTCGTTTGTTTTTTTAGAACTAAGAATATTTTTTGCACACTTGTAGCGGATACCATCTCTTCTTTATAAAATCCAATTCCTTTTACGTAATATGAAATAGTTGTAACATCGTACTTTTTAAATTCTCCAGAATGTTCTTTTACATGGATTTCCTTGCTTACCTTTATTGTTTCCTTTTCCTTCCCATCAACAGTCAGCTGGATCAGTTCGGCAGTGCAAACATATTTTTGATCTTCGTCTTCACAATATTCCCATTTAAGTTTTTCGTTAAATGATGGCAATTTCAATATAACTGGTTGATTAACAAATTCGTGATTCACCTCGCCTTTAATCGAATTAGTTACGATTTTTTTGATAAGTTTAACCTCATCATTACTCATGTCTACAATTCTTAACATGTGCGACAATATTAGCCCATTAAGAAAGTTAATCTCATATTCTCCATATATTTTTTCGCTCCCTTCTTTTTTGATGTATGCAATATTTTTTTCCCCCATTAACTTGGAATCGAATTCAGGAACTCCTTCTGACACATAGGCGTAGAAAGAATTTTTTACATTTTTGGGTATATAATACTCAATTATTTTATGATTTGTTGTGAGAGCATTAATTGGGAGATTGTTAGATATAGATTGACCGTCAATATGCGTAGCCGTATTATGTATTGATGAGTTTTTGTCGTCCTTGTCGTCGCAACCAAATGTTATTAAGATGGCAGCAAGGCAAAGAGAAAGCAAAAAAGGATACTTAATAATTTTTGAGTTCTGACAGATCATGATTTTTTCCCCAATGCCTTTAAGGTACGTTTTCCACTGCAAACCTTAGGCTCACAAGTGATTTTATCTTCAATTTTGAACATAAGTAATCCCTTTTTAGTATGGAGTCTTAAGAACTTCCAATGTTTATATTATAATTATACATTGATAACCTTGAAAAATCAAGTTTTCTTTTTGTCTTTTTCCGGTTTTATCGGCGTATATCTTCCGTTCTTTACGTATTCAGCTACGGCTTTTTTGTCTTTTTCTTCTATGTCCAGCGTGAAGGGCAGTTCAATCGCGTTGGCGGTTCTTGTGAGGAAATCCAATCCCAGGTCGCCTATCATTTTCAGGTGCTCTCCGTCTATCAGCCGCGATTCGTCCTTGGGCGTGTGTCCGTATATCCCGCCCGACCTGTACAGGGCGACTGAGGGTATGCCGTAGGTGTTAAATGGAATATTGTCGCTGGAATACGCGCCGTGCTGTATGGCCGCGTGTATGCCTTTTTCCTTGCAAAGGGCGGTGATGTAGTTTTCAAGGGATTTTGAACCGCAGATATTTGAGCCGTTTGAACCCAATATCGCGCCGCCGACGTCCATATTCAAAACCAATTTGACTTTCTTCAGGTCTTTCACATGCCTCTTCGCGTAATTAAAGCTCCCGCGCAGGCCGATCTCTTCACTGGCAAACCACGCCAATACTACGGTTCTCAGCGGCGGATTTTCTTTCAGGTATCTCGCGAATTCCATGATGGATACCGCGCCGGCAGCGTTATCCTGGGCCCCCGGGCATTTTTCCACCGAGTCGTAATGCGCGCATACGAAGATCACTTCGTCCGGATACGCCGTGCCTTTAATGGTGGTTGTAATATTGTATGAAGTGCCGAGGAATTCGTTCATCTTGACGTGGAGCTTTATTTTTTCCGCCTTTTTATGGATGAGTTCCATGGCGGTTTCGTAATCAATGGACAGGCCTGGGAATTTGCCGTTTTGTTTAACGAGTTTCTGGTTTACGCGCAGGTGCGCGAGATGCCCATCCGGGTCTGATACGCGGATGAAGCCGGGAATTTTATATTTTTTGAATTTGCCGTAAACGTCGTTAAGAAGCAGGCGGTAGAGCATGACGATTTTACCTTTAGCGTTTTGTAGAGCGAAATGGTTTTGCGCGTCAAGCACCGCGAGACCGGCGGAGAGGCCGTTTTTCGGCGTATTGCCTGAGAAGCCGACTTCCACGGCGGGATATGTCTTTTTATACGGCGCGGTAACTTCAAGAGACGCGGCGGTATTGGTGTAAGTAGGTTCCCTGAAGGATTCAGTCTTGTAAGGCAGGCCGGCCTTTTTCAGGGTTTGCCTGATGATATCCGCGGCGCGGTTCTCGCTTTTGGTAGCGCTCAGGCGCGGAAAAGACAACTGTTTGAGAAATTCAAATGAACGTTTACCGTCAAAACCAGACATTGTAAAAGACTCCTAAAATAATAGTATAGTACATTAAATCGCCGAAGGCGATTGAGTTAACATAGAGAATTTCGTTGAAAAAAACAAGAAAATCTTATATTTGCATTGGATAAACAGGATATGCCGAACGTTATTTAGCCACGAATACGCACGAATGTACACGAAGACGAAACGACGATAATTTTTTACCACAGAACACACAGAATACACGGAAAACGATGAGTTTTATTGGTTTTCGAACGATAAAGGGGCGGGCATCAAAATTTAAAATTTTGGATTTAAGAATTAAGATTTTTCATGAAACATTCTATCATCCTGCCATTCTACCATTCTTGAGTTCCGTCCGTCCTTCATTCTCCATTTTTCATTCTTCCTCCTTCGTCGTAATCTGAGCGTATCCGCTTAATCTGTTGTTAAAAAACTCCGCTAAATTCGTCCCTTTTTACACCTTTATGTAAAAATTCTTTACATATTTCATCCCGATAATATTTTTGCGTGATAGTCAATGTGTAACTCTATGCGCTTTAGCGTGTTATATAGGTGCGGCCTTGCGAGGCCTTTGGCACGGGCTTTGCATTTAGTATAGAAGATAAAACAAACGATTTTTAGCCACGAGGGCACGAAGGCACGAAGAACGGACGATTACGACGAACTAATTGGCCACTAATGAACACGAATACGCACGAATTACCGGCCACTGGCCACTCGTCAGATTGCTTGACTATTAAGCCGATATTTGGTATTATAAAGTCGTTCCTCGTGTCTTCGCGACTTCGTGGCAGGAATTTCCGCAGGTGGTGCTTATGAAAAAACTTAAATCATTATTAAACGACCAGAGCGGCCAGGCTATGGTGGAATACGCCATATTGGCCTTCTTTCTGTTTTTTTCGTTTGAGATGTTTATGGGCAGTTTTCAGAGTACGAATACTGTTATGAACAGCCTTCCCGCGTCTATACAGGAATTTTTTTCCAGGATAACGAGCGTTATTTGCCTTCCCGGGCCTTAACGAAGGATGAAGAAGGAAAAATGAAAAATGAAGGATTGTTATGATTTAATGGCTGGATGATTTGGTGATTTAGTGATTGACGTACGAACGTGCAAGAAAATCATCAAGTCATCCAGTTACAAAATCATTAAATCCGGGCAGTGTCCATTCGTGGCTAAAAACAGTTAATTTTTGGAGGTTAATAGTATGTTTAAGAAAATGTGGCGCAAATTGAGGGCGTCAAAAAAAGGACAAGCGATGACTGAGTATATCATCATCGTTGCCATTATCGCCATAGCGTCTATCGCCGTGGTTACGATATTCGGCAAACAAATCAGAGAAATCTTTGGCCGCGCGTCTCAACAGCTCGCCGGAGACTCAACCGCTCAGGTACAGGACCAAACCACAGGCGTTGATAACACTATTGATAACGATATCAATAAGTGGTAGTAGTTCTTCGGCATTGGAGGCAACTGCAGAGCCCCCAATCGACTAAAAAATGAAGAAGGAAAAATGAAAAATGAAGGACGGGACGAAGTCTTGAGTCAAGGGTCCTAAGCACAGGAATGAGGAACGGTTTTTGTTATGGAAAAGTACCTTGAAATAACAGTCGTTGCCGTATTGGTGATTCTTGTCGGCGTCTGCGCCTATACGGATATCAAGTGCCGCAAGATTTACAATGCGGCTACCTTGCCTGCGGTTTTCTGCGGGCTCGCGCTTAACTATCTCGCGGGCGGCATCAATGAAGGCAGGACAATGAATCTCTACATCTCCCTGCTCGGAATCGTGGGCGGCATGGGTATCTTTATCCTGCCGTATCTCGCGGGATGGTTCCATGGCGGGGATGTAAAGCTTATGGCCGCGGTAGGCGCTCTTGTCGGCTGGCCATATATAATGTCCGTAACGTTTTTCATCGTACTCGTCGGCGCCGCCATGGCTGTTATCGTTATGCTGTGGCATAATAAATTCTGGTCAAGCCTGAAATCCATACCGGGAAAAATGCTCAGGATTAAGGCGCCTGAACAAACATCCGCCGTTGCCGAGGAACCGCCTTTGACGATTCCCTACGGCCTGGCTATATGCTTCGGTACAGTGTGGGCGTTAATAATGCCTATGGTAGTGCCGCTGGTAAAATGAAAACAGAAAATGAAGAGAGCGGAATGGCAGGAATAACTATGAAACACGATAATCAATCGGGACAGGTTTTGGTGGAATTTGCCGTACTACTGCCGTGCTGGCTGTTGATGATACTCGGCGTAATACAGTTTTCATTCATATATACGGCAAAGACCGTTGTGGAATACGCTAGCTATTCGGCCGCAAGGGCGGTGCTTGTCGGCGAAGACCCTACCCTCGCCGCAGTTACGATATGTTCGCCTATTACCGGGACTACGGTTAAGGATGCCTTGCCGGATCCGGTTATTATCCCGGGTTGGGGCGCGCTTCCGCGTTCGGAATATTCCAGATTGAAAACAATAGTTAACGTGAACAGCGATGATTACCTTGGCGATGTAAGCGTTACCGTACAGCATGATTTTGAACTCGTGGTACCGGTAGTCAATGTGTTTTTCGCAGGGATGGAACTTGGTGATACGCAGATTTATGAAGATGCGACGGAACTGTATAATCTTTACGGGCAGTGGCATATAAGGATAACTTCCGATTGGACCATTAACCGTCCGTGGAGCCAGACGGACAGCCCGGGGCCGTTCCCTGTTGAGGGCACACATCCGAATCCGTTGGTGCCGCCTTAACGAAATATGAAGAATGAAGAATGAAGAATGAAGGACGTTATCCGTTTCCCGTGATCCGGTTTCCGGTTCCCGTTTAAACGGGCCACGGACGTCCGGTCTGTCTTCTCCTTGCTTCCTGCTCCCTTCTTCGTTACAAGGAGGAAAAATGAAAAATGAAGAATGAAGGACGATACGAAAGAATGATTGACAGGATGATGGAATGTTTTTAAACGGATACGCTATCATTCTTTTACCCTGTCACCCTTTGCGGTAGTAAGTAGATAGGGACGACGAACGGAACGGGATGTTGGAGTCTATAAATATGATAAAAAAACTGATAAATCTAAAAAATGATCAATCCGGCCAGGTTATCGTAATGGGCGCCATATCGGCCGTGTTTATGGTGATGTGCGTAATGCTCGTGTATAACACCGGCACCGTTGCCACAGAGCGCGTGGATATCCAACAGACTGCCGATGCCGCCGCTTATACGGGCGCGCTTATGCAGGCGGACGCCTTGAGCACCATAGCGTGGATCAATGAAGGCATGGCGTACATATATTACAATATAATGAGCTATGCCGTTAATAACATAGTTGAGGCGACAAATGCAAAAATCCAGATGGACCAGGGCGCAGTGCCTTACGATGCCATAACGGCGTACCAGAATTCATATGCTACCGCGGCTGATTGGATAACGGAAGGCAGGCAGTGGATGTGGGACCTTTCGGCCATAGAATACGGCATTGCCATAGCTACCCCGGAAATGGTAAAGCAGGAGATATTTGATATTGCCAAACAGAACGGCGTTGATTGCGTTGCCATTTATCCTGAGGATTTCATTTTGTATCCGAGGGGCGATTATTATTTCGGGCTTCAGGCCACAAAAATCGGCAGTATGGGATGGGAAATCCGTTCGTTGGACCCGAATCTCCCGTGGGTTATACGCGTGGAAGCCGATGGAACCGGCGGTTATACGATAACTTATTCAACGACCGACGGCGAATTAATCACTTCCATGACTGTAAAACAGATTGATGCCGATACCTGGCAGATTGCGTACACAAGCGGCGCTTCTTCGGCTACTTATACCATAGAAACGACTCAGAACGGATGGGTGATAACTTCAACTACAGGCGATTACCTCAGCGTTACGCAAGGTCCTGATAACAGTTTCATTATAGACAACGGCTCTACCCAGACGCAGTATCGCCGCAATCCGCAGGAAGGCTACTGGGAACAATTTTTAGACGGCGAGTGGAAACCGGCAACAGGGCCTTCAGAAGTCACCATAGACGGCACCCCTGTGCAGGTTATGGACCTGGGGTTGTTAAGAGTAGGCGATATGACCGTAACAATGCCGCCGGGCACTGTTTATGTCGGGCCCGTGACCGTGACTCTCGGCACACCGCCTTTAGTTACGGGCCAGATAGGCCCCGCGTGGTTCAGTACCGATGCCGACGGCAATATAATTATTAACGGGCTTAGTTCTGCCGTAGAAGTCGGCGAGCTTAAACGGCTTTCCGATAACGATATGGCGACGCATAAACTCCAGGAGATATCCCCAAACGTATGGCAATACGATTACAAGATGTTCGGTTCTTATCTGAATTATGACGACCCTTACAGGTTTACCGTCATCCATGCGATGTGTGATAATGATGCGACTTTTAAGAGTTCGGGCGAACTCCCGGTCTGGGCGTTCGCGGTTAATCCCGCAACCGATGTATATAACGAATTTGGCTGGTTTAATCCGATTACCGGCGCGTCAACATCGCCGTATGATTACTATCAGACATTTGTCTGCAGTGTCTGCAACGGAGCTGGGTGTTATCAGTTTATGGGATTCCCGCCCGTGCCCGTTCCGGTAGGTCCGTGTTTTGCAATTGACAATGACGGCGACGGGCTTACAGATATAAGGCGTTACCAGGCGGATACGTTCAGTATGAATGACCCCGCCTATCAATCAACCGGAAGTTATCCCTATCCGCTTGTGCTGACGGATGATTTTTTCAGGTTCGGCGTAACCGTGGCATTATGGAAAGAACCCACGCAGGATATAGTGCCGGAAAGCGAGTATTCATACAAACACCCTTCGTGGGGTTATTTCGGCATTGCGTGCGCCAGGCCCGGCGTATATGACAGCGAGACGAATTACATGATGTACCAATTTGAAGATACTGACAGCAGGGATTATTGGCTTGCGAATTCCTACGAAAACCTCTATGAGCCCACATGGGAAGTCAGCATGTTCCCTGTAAAAGAACAGATACAGGATTATACGCTCCTTGAATCCGGCGGCGTAGAAGTAGAGAGCGACAACGGTACGAGTTTCCTTTACAGGATGATACAGGAGGCCCAGTGGCGCCCTGATTATGACGCCGCGCCTGACGGTCGGCCCAGCGCGAGTTTCGGGTCGATAATGTCTCCTTTCACCGGCGGCGGCGTTTACGACGTAAACAACGAAGAAGAATTGAAAAATTCCCTGGCGCATTGACGGGTTGCCAGTGGACGGTGGGCAGTGTTTATTTACAACCGCAGGCCGAGACCTGCGGTTTAAACAGGAGGTAATATGGATACGAAAAAAAACAGGAATTTATTCGGCGATCAGCGGGGCAGTGCGATGATAGAGCTCGCATTCCTTATGCCCATATACCTGCTGATGTTCTTTGCCGCGTACTATTTCGGAGACATAGTCAGGATAAAATTTTCCGCCGCGGAATCCACGTATTATTACAGCCAGAAAGAAGGGATAGAAACCCCGGAGGATGCCGAGTCGTTATTTTTTGCCAGATATGAGGCTGATGGCGGCAGTATGGACGAATTCAACGATACCGAGGCCGAACTGGAAAATATAAGCGAAGGATACATATACGATTCCCTGAATACAGCCGCTTATGACGCGCAGACGTCTTATGTTATTGATGACCAGGGGCAGATGGTGCCTGTTACCGAGGATTTTTACGTGCTTCCGATAAATTTCGGCGTATTTGACCAGGCGCGCAATTCGTCATATGTCATTGCGGATTCGCTGGACGATTGGTATTATCACGGGGACAGCAGTGTGGATTACAAATATTCCCCTTATTATCTGCGCCTGCAGAATGTAGGCATGGAAGAATATGAGACGAACATAAAAAAGGATTTCTACGGCGCCTACAAGGACAGCGCGTATGTGAGGAACCTTGAGGGCGATCCTGAACCTATCCTTGATTATCTTAATACCTTTGAACCCAACGGAAGCCTTGAAATGCCCGACCCTGTAGAACAGTCCAGGGCGGAATATTGGATGCCGAGGTGATTATTAGTGTTTGAATTCTCAACTTTTCCTTTGCAAGGGCACAGGACAAGTTTGCACAAAGCATAGAATTTTATAAAGCGAATAGCTTTTCGGTTGCGGCTCAGCAGTTTTTAGTATGGCAAAACATGTTAAATTTATTTTGATATTTATTACGTTTTTAGTTACGGTAGTATTAGGATTTGAACTTTATCCGTACGTTGTTAGAAAGACCGTTCCGCGGACCGTCAGCAATAGGAATCATAATTCCGGCCGCGCCCTGCCGGGTCCGGACGTTGAAGAACTGCGGAAACTCCTGCTGTCCTGCGGGGGCGAGGAAATGCTTTCTCCTGTCAGCAGGAAAAACAATTTAAATACGTTGATATTCGTGAAAGACGCTGACAAGGACGAACTCGCGGATTATTACGTAAATATCATCGCGAAATCCGGCTGGTCTTATGATGAGCATAAAAGCATTATGATTGAAAAGGCCGGCGCGGAAAGATCCCCGGGCATGAGAACCCTTGCGTTCCGCAAGGGCAGTCAATATACGCTTATTATCGGCATCAACGACAGCCCCGGCGGCTGCCGCGTAGTGCCGGTCATGTCCGAAATAAACGTTGAACATTGAACAGGAATTTTGTTAGGAGGTTTAATTTATGAAAGGCAGAGTCGCTTTAATTATCGCGTTCCTGCTGGCAGTTATCGCCGTTATTGTTGTGAGGTTGTACCTCAAACAGACGGAAGAGAGCATCAGGCAGAAAACCCAGCCGGTGCCCGTTCTCTGCGCCAAAAGGGCTATGCAGGCCGGCACCGTGATTACCAATGAAGATATTGACAGAACTGAAGTGCCTATGACCGTGTTCGCAAGCGGTGATTATTATGAAGTTGACCAGAAAGACGCGCTTAAAGGCATGAAACTTCCTTATGGCATGAAAAAAGACGAGGCCTTTACCAGGAAGATGTGGGCTGCGGGCGGCGAGGATTTGACCTCTCCTCTTGTGGATGACGATAGATACCGCGCGATTACAATAGGGGTTGACAAGGTTTCCGGCGTCGGCAATCTCATAAAGGACGGTTCCGAGGTTGATATATATTGTTCATACAATATAGGGCCCGGATCCGGCGCTGCCGGAGGGCAGAGCATCATGCGTACGATTCCTGTCTTGTCCAATGTTTACGTTATCAGGACCGACAAACAGTCCGCGGCAAAGGGCAAATCGTCCGCAAGGAACTCCATGTTCTCAAAAGGAGGAAGTTCCGGCGGCGGTTCGGAGGCGTATTCCACCGTAACCGTTAAAATAAAACCCGAGGAGATTCCGGTATTGACGTTAGCGCAGAAAAAAGGCGAGTTGACGCTTGTCCTGCGCAAGAAGAGCAGTGTTGACCTGAATGTGGGCAGGATGGTTGACGATACCACTTTTGAAAGCGATGCCCGCGAGCTCCTTCGCGCAAGAGGCAGTAATCCGAAATAAATGTATGGCAGTATTAGTAATAAGAAACACAACTGACAAGAAAAAGATAGAAGTGCCTTTGACAAAAGACACGACTTCCATCGGCCGCGGACAGAATTGCGACATCAGGCTGAATAAGCCGTCCGTATCCGACGTGCATTTCCAGATACTGAGAAAAGACGGCGTTTTCTATGTCATGAACCTTTCCATGGGCGACGGCACCGTGCTGGACGGCCAGAAAATTACCGCGCCTGCACAGCTCAAACACGGCGCTGTGATACACATGTCGGATTTTGATATAATTTTCCAGGACGACCATCCGTCTAAGGCGCAAACGCCTGTCAGGCCTGACGCGCCTTGCGTTGACATAGGAAAGATGATAAAACAGCAGGCCCATCACAAGCACGAAGAATCGGTTGCGCATACGCCGCCGCCCCAGCAACAGTACGCGCAATATCCCCAGCAGGGTTCCCAATATCAGCAGGCGCCGCCTCAGCAGATGCCGCAATATCCCCAGTACCAGCAGGCGCCTCCGCCCCCGCAGTATTCCGCGCCGGCAGTCATGCCCGCACAGCCGATAGCCATCCAATGGCGCGATAATTTCATCAGGCTTCCCGTGGAAATGCTCAAAAGGGTGCATCAACGCCTGATTGAAGACCTTGACCTTAAACACATGGATATGTCCAAATATTCCAATGTTGAGGTAAGACAGCGCACGGCCGTTGCCGCAGACCGCATAGTGTCTTCACTCGGAGGCAATCTTCCGCCGCAGATTCCTCGCGAATTGGTGGTAAAACAAATCGTTGACGAAGCGCTTGGCCTCGGGCCGCTTGAAGACCTTGTCGCGGACCCGCAGGTTGACGAAATCATGGTTAACGGCGCTTTTAAGATATACGTTGAAGTTAAAGGCAAGATAGTACTTACACAGAGGCAATTCGTGGATGATGACCACGTCCTTGCCGTCATAAGGCGCATAGTGTCTCCGCTTGGAAGAAGGATAGACGAGAGCAGTCCCATGGTGGATGGCCGCCTTGCTGACGGTTCCCGCGTAAATGCCATCATACATCCGGTATGCATTTCCGGGCCTACGATAACCATTAGAAAATTCGCAAAGACGCCTTTTACCGCGGAAGACCTCATCATATTCGGCACTTATACCAGGGAGATGATGGAATTCTGTAAGCTCTGCGTGAAGAATAAAAAGAACATACTTATTTCAGGCGGAACCGGTTCCGGGAAGACCACGTTGTTGAACGTAGTGTCTTCAGCCATTCCGTTGGATGAACGCATTGTTACCATAGAAGACGCGGCGGAATTGAAACTTCCGCAGGAACACATAATATCGCTGGAAGCCAAACCGCCTAATATTGAAGGCGAAGGCGCCGTGCCGATAAGAAAGCTCGTCATCAATGCCTTGCGTATGAGGCCTGACCGCATAATAGTCGGCGAATGCCGCGGCGGCGAGGCGTTGGACATGTTACAGGCAATGAATACCGGCCACGACGGCTCGCTTACCACGGTGCATGCCAATTCGGCCAGGGATGCCATCGCCCGCATTGAAACAATGGTGCTTATGGCCGGCATGGACCTGCCCAGCCGGGCCATTACGATACAGATTGCGTCGGCAATACACGTTATAATACATACGGCGCGCCTTACCGACGGCAAACGCCGCGTTACTTCCATTTCCGCCATAACAGGCATGGAGGGCAACGTTATTACTATGCAGGAAGTGTTCATGTTTGACCAGACCGGGTACAGTTCCACGGGCCAGATAGAAGGCTCTTACAAGGCCACCGGCGCGATACCGAAATTTGTACACGACTTGCGCAAGCGAGGTTCGGACGTTGATATGTCAATTTTCGGCGGTTCAAACGGATAGAAATATTTGAGAACTTTTTTTCTTGTTGGAGATTTGTATGTCTCTTGACATGGTTACTTTTGTCGTATTCGGAGCGGTATTGCTTTTCGCGTACATAATGATTAAATTATTTACGGACGCGTGGCAATCCTACGAGAATAACTATTTGAAAGGCACTGCGAGAGGACTTGACGCGATGTTTATTGCCTTGCCGCCGCAGATGATACTTTACCTGTCTGTGTTGACGTGCCTTTTTATAGCTCTTATAGTAGGCCTGGTTTTTAATAGCATTGTCATAGGGCTTATTGCCGGCGTCGGCGGCTTGTTCGCGCCGCGGCTGGTTTTGAAATTTATGAAATCCCGCAGGGACAGGCGTTTCAGGGAACAGCTCAGCGACGCACTGGTGGGAATGGGCAATTCCCTGAAGGCCGGTTTCAGCCTGTTCCAGGCGTTTGAATTGATTCAGCGCGAAATGGGGCCGCCCATAAGCCAGGAATTCCGCATACTCGTGCAGGAGCTCAAATTCGGCATGCCCATGGAAGAAGCTCTGCAGAATCTGAACAAGCGCATGCCCAGCGAGGACATTGACCTGGTTGTTTCCGCTATAACGATAGCCAAGGATGTCGGCGGCAATCTTACCGAGACATTTGACAATATAGCATTTACCATCAGGGAACGCCAGAAGATGGAAGGCCGCATAAAAGCCCTGACATCGCAGGGCAAGATGCAGGGCACTTTGATGTGCATATTGCCTTTCCTCGTGGCGCTCGGCGTGAACTACGTGAACCCGACGCTTATGGACCCGATGTTTCATACCATGGCCGGCTGGATGCTTCTCGGCGCGGTCATAGTCCTGGAATTGCTCGGGATATACTTCATAAAGAAAATTATTACGATTGACGTATAAATTTTGATTTAGCGCGAGCGTAATACCTTAGCCATTTGCAAGAATTTCTTGCCACGAAGGCACGAAGTTGCGAAGAGCGAACGATTACTGCGAACCGCAGTGATACTGCGTTTCCTGCGAGTCGCAACGATCCTGCGCTTACAGCATCTTTACAGGCGCTGATTTAAAGAATTAGGATTTAATTATGGAAGGTTTGATTTATCTGACAACCGGCGGGAGCGTTTTCCTGCTGATATGGGCGATCTACGACACCCTGCGGGAGACGAGCGAATACACGGACCTGCCGGGCGAAGAAAAGGTGCCTTTGCACCTGCGTATTCTTCTGCCTTACGCGCGCATGATAGGCATATCTATTGCGTCGTCGCTCGGCAGGAAGGAAATTGACGAGAATAAAGGCATTTCCTTCATAGTTTCGTTCAAGAAAAGGATAGACAGGGCCATCATAGCCGCGGGCACGCCTTACGGGCTGAACGCGTATCATTTTATCGGCATGATGTTTATCTCATCAATTATTGCGATGTGCCTGACTTTTTTATGCACGATTTTTATCGGTTGGTCGTTGAACATTGTTTTTTCGCTGACCATACTTTTCGGGATATTTTTTTTCGTGCGGCCGATACTGTGGTTGCGCGATAAGGTCAACCGTCGCGGCCTGTCCATAAAAAGGCATCTTCCATTCTCATTGGATTTGCTTACGCTTACGGTGGAAGCGGGCATGGATTTTACGAGCGCGCTGGCGGTTATAGTAAAAAAACTCGGCGTTACGCCGCTTGCAAAGGAATTCAACCAGGCCCTGCGGGAGATATCAATGGGCAAGACCCGGCCGCAGGCGTTGAGGGATATGACTGAAAGAGTGGACATCCCGGAGATGCATTCGGTTACAGGGGCCATCATACAGGCGGACGAACTCGGCGCGAGTTTAGGCCCGGTACTAAGGATTCTTTCGGACCAGATAAGGACAAAACGGTTCCAGCGCGCGGAAAAACTCGCTTTGGAAGCGCCGGTGAAGATGCTTTTTCCCCTGGTCTGTTTTATATTCCCGACTACTTTCATAATGATATTCGGGCCTATAGTGCTTAATTTTTTCCTGAAAGGATGAGGAGGTTTTCGCATTGTCAAAGGCATTTTTCAGCGTAAAAGGCCCGACGGGCCAGTCGTTTAATTACGAGATGGACAAAAACTTCATCACTATCGGCAGGGATCCTTCAAATGATATTCCGCTGGAGGATAAGTTTTCGTCCAAAAAACACTCAAAGGTTACCAGGCATCCTGACGGCACCTTCAGGGTGACCGATATGGAAAGCCATAACGGAACCAAAGTTAACGGGCAGAAGATAGAAGAGCACATACTCAGGCCGGGGGATATAATTGAGACAGGGCATTCGCAGATTACGTTTATCGGCGTGCCTTCGGCCTTTCAAGCCCCTTATCCGGCAAATGCCCAGACTGTAATACCGCAACAAGCGCCGCCTTCTCCTGCGCCGGCATATGCGTCTCAGCCGGTTCAACCGCAGTACCAGATGACTCCACAGCAGGCGGGTATGCCGCCGGCCGTGATACAGCCCCCGCCGGTGTTTGAGACGCCCGTACAGCGCATGGAAGAAGAACTCGTTCCCATGCAGGGGCCGTCAGGGCGCCTCGCAGGTTTGGCTAAACTCTTCGTGCCTTTTGCCATCCTCGGATTGATTATAGTTGCAGGACTGCTTCTGCGGAATTACCTGTTTGAAGAAAAAGAGAAGGTTGTCGGCAAATACATGAAGGAAGGCCAATACAAGATCTACGCGGTTGACCCGTTTATCGGTTCCCCTTCGGTAACCGACAGCGAGGTCGTCAAGCTTACAGACCTCGGCAGAAAAATAGAGATCGGGGTTACGGCCCTTAAAAGAGGTAATTCCGACATCGTATTAAATACGGCGAGTAACACGAAATTCATACTCAGGATAACCGTGCTGGCTAACGATGAGCCGGGAGGTGAGGAAGGTACCGGCGAGGTGCTCAGCAGTAAACAACGCGAAGAAAAGGCCAAAATCCTGCTCCAGCAGGGCAATAACTGTATGGCTAATAATGAATTGTACGACGCGCGCAGTTTTTACAAACAGGTAATGGAGATGCTTGAACCCGTAGGCGCCAATAAGGATTATACCTCAGCTGAAGAGAAATATTTTGAAACCGACCAGGCGCTCGAGTCAATATACAAGGAAAAGAAAAATAAGGTCAAGGCTTTTATTAACAGCAAGGATTACGACAAGGTGCTTGAGGTTTGCAACGAAATAAAAACCATTTTCCACGACTCTAAAGACAGATATTATATGGAAGCCGATAACATGATAGAACGGTTTAAAGGCTTTACCAGAAACGATTGACGAAGTAGCGAGTAGCGCGACCCTTCAGTGAACTCAGGGTCTGCGGAGTAGCGAGGGACGACGACGCGATACGGACGAGAACGAGGGGCGCATGACGGACGGAATAAACCGCAAAGACGCAAAGCTCGCAAAGATGAGACGTTTACTTGTAATCGTCTTAGCCCTTCGTTACACTCAGGGTAAACTTACTTGGCGGGCTTGGCGGTTAAATAGTCGTAGTCGTTAGGACGTACGCCGAACGGAATAAACCGCAAAGCGCGCGAAGGACGCAAAGACGCGACGTATACTTGTAACCGTCTTAGCGTACTTGGCGGGCTTGGCGGTTAAATAGTCGTAGTCGTTAGGACGTACGCCGAACGGAATAAACCGCAGAGCGCGCGAAGGACGCAAAGACGCGACGTATACTTGTAACCGTCTTGGCGTACTTGGCGGGCTTGGCGGTTAAATAGTCGTAGTCGTTAGGACATACGCCGAACGGAATAAACCGCAGAGAGCGCAAAGATTTGCATGAAGAACGTTGAACGTCAGCCAGTGTATCAAAACATACGTTCTTCGTGCCTTAGCGCTTTCGCGGCAAGGAAAACGTCCGCAAACAATCTGGCATTATAAATATTAAAGGAGAATTTTTGTATGAAATTCATTATTGAGCAATCGGGCGTTAAATTTGAATACCCGATTACGGAATCGGAAATAGTCGTCGGCAGGTCGCGCGAATGCGATATCGCTATTCACGACGAAAAGGTTTCCAGCAGGCATTTCCGCCTGAAAAACGACGGCAATAAGATATTCGTCCAAGACCTGCTCAGCAAGAACGGCACGTTCATGAACGGCGAAAAAATAGAAACCGTTGAAATCAGGGATGGAGATGTCATAAATATAGGCAGTACAAACCTGATTTTCAAGTCTGAAGCCGCGGTCGCGCCAGGCGCGGAACAGCCTCAGTACCAGCAATATCAGCAGGGCGCTCCTCAGCCGCCTTCTTCGTTTGCAAACGCTTCAACGATGCCGGCAGGCATGCAGGCGCCTTTTCCTTCAGCTCCCATGTCCGCGCCGACTTACGCGCCTTCGCAAATCCCCCAGCCTTCCCAGCCTGGCGCCATACAGCCGTACACCGGCCAGCCACAGGACCCTAATATGAAAATAATCACCCAGGGCGATAAGGTTTACATGGTTGATACCCAGCATGAACGCATGGTGGAAATCGTGCCGGCAGGCAAGGCCGCCGGAGCTCAGGCGATTCCCGCCGGCGCTTCAACAGGCGATAAGATAAAATATTTCATGTTGAAATATAAAAAGGCATCCCTCGTGATGGTGGTTGTCGCCATAGTTTTCGTTGTCCTTATCGCAATGGCGGTGCTGAGCCCAAGCCAGGATACTAATATACCAGGTCCCGGCAGTGGCAACCGCGTAAAATACGATGGAAACCTTGAAATAGCCATGGAGCTTTTTGACAAGGAAAACAAATTTGAAGAAGCAATGGCTACGATAGATATCGCGAAGACCTTTGTACCCGCCGGCGCTCCTCCCAAGATAGCAAATGCCCTTGCAGGGGCCTTGAACCGTCTGCACAGCATAGACCCTAAGTCAATAAAACCCGGGACGTGGACACAGCTCATTGATTCCCTTTCGGACCTCGCGGGCGAAACCCCTGAGACGTCCAAGATATACGCCTTTGCCCAGCGCAAGAAGGATTGGGCGTACGCGGAACGCAAAAACGAGGCTTCTTATAAGGGCATTCTGGATGAATATAACGCCGGAAACGCGAAACAGGCGTATCAGCTTATAGACCAGTTTCCCGCGGACAGTATTTATTCCAAACTCGCCGCGGAATTGAAAGGCAAACTTAATAATTCCATAGTGGAAGGACATAAGAATTCCGCGCAGGCCTGCATGGACAGCCGCGATTGGACAGGCGCTCTTAACGAGATGAACGAACTTTCCAAATACCTTGCGCAGGATGATAAGTGGCTTAAATCAAAGAAGGCGTACTGTGAAACCGCGAGAAGCGCGAAGAATGCCTATGACGAGGCAAAGGCCGCGTTTGACGGCGGCAATATTGCCGGAGCTGTAACAATATTTAATGGGGTAAAAGATTACGGCCCTTATGAGGTGGATTTTGTCAGGCTTTTAGGCGAAATTGAAGATGCTACAAATGAGCTTGACGCCATGAGCAAATTCAATGAAGGCAAGACCAAAGAAGCCAAACAGGTATTGTCAAAAGTCGGCTCGCCCAACGTTCTTTCACAGCAGTTGATTACTTTTGTGGAAGAAGAATTCAAGGCGGCTTCGGAAGCGGAAGCAGGAGACCAGCCGTGGGTCGCGTTGGAGAGATGGACGGCTGTAAAAGGCCGGTTGGCTACGAGCTATTTCGCGAATAACGTGTTTCTCAGGGAATCGGACAAGAAACTCAGGGAATACAAGAAAGAAACCGATTGGGACCAGTCGGTATTATGGCTGAATACGGGCAAAGAGAGATATAACACGAAAAAGTATAAGAGCGCGCGCATGTATTTTGAAGAAGCCGTAAGGGCATCCAGCAATCCGCAGGCCGTAGAGGAAATTACAAAGATGAAACAGCGTTCGCAGGTGTTGAAAAACGAGGCAATGGCCATGAATAATCAGGACCCTCCCAATCTTATAGACGCCCAGAAAAAACTTGAAGAAGCCCTTGAAATGCTTCTCCCTTCGGATGGGGCATTCCCGAAAACAAAAGAATTGTATGAAGAAGTGAAGGCGAAAAGAAATAACAAGTGACCCGCGGCCAGTTATCAGTGGTCGGTGGTCAGTGAACAGCGTCCCGAAACGAAA
This sequence comes from Planctomycetota bacterium, assembly GCA_016220095.1. Taxonomy (GTDB): domain Bacteria; phylum Planctomycetota; class MHYJ01; order JACQXL01; family JACRIJ01; genus JACRIJ01. Next base: position 31,061 of record JACRIJ010000063.1, read on the forward strand.
TATGAAAAATGGAAAAGGAAGGACGGACGTTCGTAACCCGTTTAACCGGGAACCGGGTGACGTCCTCCCTCCTTCGTCGTAATCTGTGCGGTTTTGTGCAATCTTGAACGCATTTCAACGCACGCGTATTCGTGTGTATTCGTGGCTAAAACGTAAAAACGTAAGGGGCCAGTCCTTAAGTTCCAACTTAAGGCGGGAGCGGCAGTGCCTTTTGCAAATAAATTGACTTTTCATGCCTTTTAGTGTATAGTTATGCCGTGCGTATGTGTAGCAGTGTTTCAGAAAAGCATTCGGGAGCCAACATTAAATATCAGTTTATCAGGAGCAATTTTTTTTTATGGAATCCGTTCGTCTATGGTTTGAGATGAACCTTAACCTTGTATTTTTCGTTTACGGCCTTTCATTTCTCGTAATGGGCACGGCCATTCTCATACAGCCGAAAAAGGGAAGTCAATTCAAATTCGCCGGCATTTTATGGCTCCTCGTGGCATACGCCCTTCTTCATATGCTTAGCGATTCCTACAGCGTGCTGACATTTGGAGATGCAAAGCGCGAAGCAGCCGCACATACAACGCACATCGTGACTTATGCGGCATACCTTTGCTTTTTTGAATTCGGCAGGCGGCTCGTCGGCCTGTCGCGGAAAACGTTTTTTGCGTGGATTTTGCCTGTTATATCCATAGGCGTTGTTACGGCAAGCGTTTTGTCGGGAAGTTTCTGGACGCATCTGGATGTCATGGTCGGCTATTTCGTACGTTTTCCCGCAGGTATCATGGCCGGCCTGGGTATTATATGGTATTATTATTCTGAAAAAGAAAAACTTGAGCCTTTGGGGGTCAGGAAATTCTTCATATCAGCCGGAATTGCTTTTTTACTGTGGGCGTTTTTCTGCGGAATAATCAGGGAGAAAGCGGATTTCTTTCCCGCGAACCTGCTGAACATGGAATCGTTCGCGAAGACGGTTTATATTCCAGTTTACGTGTTTCGTGCCGTATGCGCGGTTGTTGTTACGATTTCCATACTGAAAATTCTTTCGGTATTTGAATGGGAAAGCCTGCGGCAATTGCAGGAAGAAATGGAAAAAGAATACCGCGCAAGAGAAAAATATAAAACTGTGATAGAAACGGTCATGGACGGCTTTTTTATTGCGGGCCCGGACGGCAGTTTTCTTGACGTTAATGACGCGTACTGCGGTATGACAGGTTACAGCCGTGAAGAACTGTTGCGCATGCGCATACAGGATGTTGAGGCGCTGGAATCCCCTGAAGATACCGCCCGGCACATGAAAAAAATGATGAAAACAGGTTCGGACCGGTTTGAATCAAAGCATAGGGCAAAAGACGGCAGTGTCATGGATATTGAGGCGAGCGTGAATTTTTTTCAAAACGACGGCAATAGTTTTTTCGTATTCCTGCGGGATATCACAGGCCGCAAGCAGGCGGAGAAGTTGCTGAGGCGGAATGAGGAATACTTTCGTACCGTCGTAGAGGCCAGCCTGGACGCCGTTGTCGCCGTGGACGAACAAGGCAGGATAATGCTTTTCAATTATTCAGCTGAAAAACTTTTCGGATATTCTTCCGGCGAAATGATCGGAATGCCCGCGAGCATTCTTATGAAAGATGACAAAAAAGAAGCGCATCAGAGAAATCTTGAGAAATTCATGAAAGAAGGCATAGGCCAATGCGCCCATATAGGAAGGCGGCTTGAACAGGTCTTCAGGCGCAAGGACGGAACGTTTTTTGAAGCCGAAGTTGCCATGGCCGGCGGAAGAAGCGATAAATACAGAATAATAGTAATTTCCATACATGATATAACAAACCGCAAGCGTGCCGAACAGCTTGTCAGGGAATCGGAAGCAAAATACCGCACTATTTTTGAAACCACCGGTACGGCTACAGTAATAATTGAAAGTGACACGGTTATTTCACTTGCGAATACGGAATTTGAAAAACTTTCCGGTTTTGCACGCTCGCAGATTGAAGGCCAAAAAAGCCTTATGGAATTCGTGAGCGATGAAGATAAGGAAACCATAAAAAAGCACCATGATATGCGCCGGGAAGACGCGGATTCGGCGCCGAGGAATTATGAGTTTCGTTTTGTTGGCAAAGATGGTGCCGGCAGGGATGTTTTTATAACGGTTGCCATGATTCCTGGCACTCAAAAGAGCGTTGCATCCTTGACGGATATTACTGACCGCAGGAAATTAGAAACCCAGTTTATGCAGGCTCAGAAGATGGAGGTCGTAGGCAGGCTTGCGGGCGGCATAGCGCACGATTTCAATAATCTCCTTACGGTTATTCTAGGCAATACGACGCTTCTTTTGGGACAACTTAAACAGGATGGAAGCGATTACGAGATGGCAAAGGTCATACGTGAAGCAAGCGAGCGTGGGGCGCAACTGACAAAACAACTGCTCGCCTTCAGCCGGAGGCAGATTATAGAGCCGGTTATTCTTAATATAAACGATGTGACCTTGAAAATGAGTAAAATGCTTACGCGCGTATTGGGCGAAGATATTGAATGCAAATTCGCGTTTAAACCGGATTTGAAACTCATCAAGGCCGATGTGGGGCAGATGGGGCAGGTTATCATGAATCTCGCGGTAAATGCCCGGGAGGCAATGCCCAAAGGCGGCCGGTTCAGCATTTCAACCGACAATATTATGCTTGACGAGAGATATTGCGATGCAAACGCGGATATAAAACCCGGCGAATATGTCCGGTTGTCAATTACGGATACCGGCATAGGTATGACCGGTGAAGTTAGGGCGCATCTTTTTGAACCGTTTTTTACCACAAAGCAGTCCGGCACAGGGCTTGGGCTTGCTACGGTTTACGGCATAGTCAAACAGTCCGGCGGATGCATTTCAGTGTACAGCGAGATAGGACAGGGAACCACATTTCATATATATCTGCCCGTAGCGGCTTATAGTGATGCCGGGGATACGACAAAAGTGCACAAACAAAAAGAAGAAACCATGCCTGAAGGCAAAGAAACCGTTCTGGTCGTGGAAGACGAGTTGCGGTTGCGCGAGCTTGTCGTAATCATACTGGAAAGCCTTGGATATGCGGTATTGTCCGCTTCGGGAATGGAAGAGGCCTTCGGCAAGGCAGAGGCCTGCAAAGGCCGGATAGATCTTCTGCTGAGCGATGTAATACTGCCAGGCAGGAGTGGCGTGGAAGTAGCGCAGGAATTGAAGAAAAAATTCCAGGATATTAAGGTAATCTTCATGTCCGGCTATACGGATGACCGTATTGAGCAGTCCGGCTTTGACACAGGAAAGATCAATTTCCTTCAGAAGCCGTTTACTCCGTCCGACCTTGCCCATAAAGTGCGCGATGTCCTGAATAAAACGGAGAAATGACGGGGTAAAGAGTTAAGGAGTTAAAGGGTTAAGGGGTTACGGAGTTGAGGGGGGGTACGGAGTAGGGGTGAACCTGTGTGTTCACCCTATTTAAGGTTTTTCCCGTTTAAGCACTTTTTTCTTGCAATTTGCCTGAAATTTGTATATAATGCGATATTAAGTTCGGTAATTTAAAGGAGATAGTACCTTATGAAGAAAAATGTGCATCCGGCCTATAAGGAAGCTGTTGTGGTATGCGGTTGCGGCGAAACCTTCAAAACCCGTTCCACAAAAGAGAAAATTACCGTGGAAATCTGCTCAAAATGCCATCCTTTCTTCACCGGCAAGCAGAAATTCGTTGATACCGCCGGAAGGGTGGAAAAATTCCAGAGGAAATTCGGAACCGCTCTGGCCGCCAAAGGGGAACAGGCCAAACAGGCCGCCCAGGCAGTCCCGGCAGAAACGAAATAACCCTATACCGTACAGGTATTTATGTGATTATGATACGATAAGGCGTTCAGAAGAACGCCTTTTTTTTTGGATGAAAGATTTTGCCACAGAGCACACTGAGAACGCTGTTTTTCCTATACAACTCTGTGTTCTCTGTGAACTCTGTGGCAAATCGTAGTTGCACTTTTGTTGCTTTATTAAGATATGTTAGACAAACTCAAAGAAATCTCATCCCGCTACAGGGAAATTGAAAAAATGATCGTTGAGCCGGATATCGTCAAGGATCCGGCAAAATACGCCGTTCTCATGAAAGAACGCGGTTCGCTTTCCAAATACATGTCCCGTTATGACGAACTTGAAAGGATTTCCAGTCAGCTTAAGGAAGCCCATGTCATATCAGATGACGTCAAGGCAGATGCGGACCTGCGCAGTCTTGCGAATGAGGAGATAAAACTGCTCACAGAGAGGGAAAAAACCATCTGGATGGAGCTGGAAGAGATGTTCCTGGTCGCGGATGATGAATGGCAGAGGAACGTTATCGTGGAAATAAGGCCCGGTACGGGCGGCGAAGAGGCGTCCTTGTTTGCCGCGGAGATATTCAAGATGTATTCCAAGTATGCCGAACGGATGAAATGGAAACTTGAAATAATGGATATGAACGGCACCGACCTGGGCGGCATAAAAGAGGTGACATTTTCAATTGAAGGCGAAGACGTGTACAAGCACTTGCGTTTTGAAAGCGGCGTGCACAGGGTGCAGAGGGTGCCTGCGACAGAGGCGTCAGGCAGGGTGCATACGTCGGCCTGCACCGTGGCGGTCCTTCCGCAGGTGGGATACGTTGATATCCAGTTGAAGCCGGAAGACATAGATTTTGAAGCCTTTCGTTGCGGCGGCCCGGGCGGCCAGAACGTCAACAAGGTCAGCACCGCGGTCAGGCTGAAACACAAACCTACAGGCGTTATCGTGGAATGTCGTACGGAGCGTTCCCAGCACCGCAACAGGGACCTGGCGATGAAACTCCTGATGGCGAGGATTTACGAGGAAACAGTTACTAAAAACAAGAATAAGCGCGACCAGATGAGGCGTTCCCAGGTCGGCACCGGCGACAGGAGCGAAAAAATCCGCACTTATAATTATCCCCAGAACAGACTTACAGACCACAGGATAAATTTTTCCATCCATAATCTTTCTGAAATACTGGAAGGGTATATTGACGAATTGATACAAAAACTCCAGGAAGCCGACAGGGAATTGAAATTGAAGGCCTTGAGCGGGAAGAAGTAACGACAAAGTAGCCAGTAGCGAGTAGCGAGGGACGGACGACGACGATTTTTGCAAGATGTACACTTCGCTTCCTTCGCTCCGCTCAGGACTTCCTCGCTTTGCTCGGTCGCAGTGCTACGGCAGGATACGACGGCGAATGTGGAGCATTTTTCATTTTCCCTTCTCGTCGCTCTCCGTGCACTCTGTGAGCTCTGTGGCAAAATCGTTGTCGTTTCGTCAAATCTTCTTCAGCACATCCGACGCGTATATATGCCAAATCGTATTCGGCGCGATGTTGAGCGTTTCTTTTAACGCGCTTAGCGCCTTGTCGGGTTTGTCCATGACCTTGCACATATAACCCAGCGTAAACATTGCCCGGCCGTCCGCGGGGTTCATTTTTACGGCTATCGCCATCTGGTCAAGCGATTCCTGGGGCCGGCTTTCCTTCCAATATAATATCGCCATCTTATAATGTTCTTCAAATTCCGCTTCACCGCGGTTTATCTTCGCGCGTATTTCGCTAATCATTTTCTTGCGTTCATCCGGCGTCAACATTACGAGTTCCCTCGGCCCGTACAGATTATCCGGCGAAGGCCCTATGTATTCCTTGAAGAAACTGAAACATTCCTGGGTCATGGAGCCTTTGAATCCCTTGCACACGCCGAGGACCCAGTTCTTATAATCCTTAAGGAAATTATTCCTGAAAATGCCTTTGCCGTGCACTGTCTCATAGGACTGCTTTAGCCGTGAATTGTCGTGCAGGTTGTCCATCATTATGCGGTAATTGCCCACGGCATTGACTATGGATTCTTCTTCAGTCCGGGTTGATATAAGCGGTATGAAAATCGTATCCCTGTCCCACTCAAAAAAACCAGTGCCGCTGTAAGGCGCGATAAGTATATTCGGATTTCCCGGCAGGTTAGGGTCTATTTCCTTTATGTTATGCATGATGGCGGCAACGTCGGCATTGGTGATTCTTTTCTGGTCCGAAACAAGCACGGAATAGGTTTTGCTTATGCCTGAACCCGGCGTGCCGAGTTTTAAGAGTGATTTTACCAGTTTCAACTCAGTGAGCAGGAATTCAATGCGCTCTTCCATCGGTACGGGCGCGCCTTCATCCTCATGCTTTACGGCGAGCGGATTGATGCTGGAAAAAGTGCCTTTGCGCAGGGCATTGGTGAATTCCTCGTGTATCCGTTCGTCTATCTGCGTGAACGTGTCAAAAAGCAGGAGTTCCTGCTGGGATTGGCAGAAGGTTTTCACCTTGTTAAACAGCTTGCGTTTTATGTCCAGGAGCTTGTCGCGTTGTTCGGCGATTTTCTTATCGCCTTCATAATAATATTTTATGGAAAGCAATTCAATATTGGCGTCTAATTTGCCTGACGGCAGGAGGTCTGCGATTTGCTGGTTTATACCGGGCAGGTTTCTGAACAGCGGTTCAAGGGATTTATAGAGGTTATCCCGCATCTTTTTCAGCTTGGTCATTTCAAGGGGTTCAATGTAGGTGCGTTTTCCATGGACGCCGACCCCCTGGCCGAATTTTTTTATAAGCAGGAATGCGCGGTATCTTTCCGCAAGCCACTGGGAAAAATAACAGCAATTAGGCGCTTCTTCATCGGAGTAGAGTTCTCTTGTAAGAGTTGTTTTGAATTGCTGGGGATTTGCCTGTACGAGTCGGTCGTCAATAAGGCCGCAGTCTATTAGGAACCTCTCGTATTTGTTGAAGAACAGCCGGTCGGGATTATTTGTGAGCGCCTCGCGTATGAGTTTCTCGCAGGAATCCCAGTAGAATTTGTCAAGTTCCGTGAGTAGTCTGGGGAATTCCCCGCCGGCCTGCAGAGGATTTGTGGAAATTTTTGACCTTTCCAGGTTAAAACTTTGTATCAGTTCGTCTAATGTCAACCCTTCTGTCATATATAAGACCTTATGCGAAGATTATAGATTCTAAGATTGCAAGATTGCAGATTCGAAGATTACGGACTCCGGACCCCAGAATTTCGTCTATTCCTCTTCTACTTTATGAACAGTTGCCTTGGCCACGATAGCTTCCTGTATTTTTACGGGCACTATGTCGTAGTGCGAGAATTCTATAGAGTAACTTCCTTCGCCGCCGGTTATGGAATGGAGTTCCGTGGAATACGTGAGTATTTCAGACAGGGGCACCTGGGCCTTGATTACCTGCATTTCTCTTATGGCGTCCATTCCATGGATTCTGCCGCGCCTGGAAATGAGGTTTCCGGTGATGTCGCCCATGAATTTGGACGGTATTGTAATTTCAATATTTACCACGGGTTCCAGCAGTACGGGCCTGGCCTTATGCACCGCGTCGGCGAAAGCCCTGGCGCCGGCGATTCTGAACGAATGTTCATCGGAATCAACCTCGTGGTATGAGCCGTCATATACGATGGTTTTTATGTCGACCATGGTATGTCCTGCGATAACGCCTTTCTCCATGATTTCCTTTACGCCTTTTTCAATGGCAGGCACGTATTGGCCCGGGATGGAGCCGCCGAATATTTCGTCTCCGAATTCAAACCCCTTGCCCCTTTCAATAGGTTCTATTTTCAAATAGACTTCGCCGTACTGGCCGCGGCCGCCGGATTGCTTTTTATGTTTATGATGGCCTTCGGCCTTATTGGTTACGGTTTCAAGGTAGGCGATTTTTGTCGGTTTGGTGTTGACGGACACGTCAAATTTTCTTTTAAGCCGCGCGAGCACCACGTCAAGGTGCAGGTTACTCATGCCGTTAACGACGAGTTCGTGGGTCTGCCTGTCGCGTGCTACGGCAAAAGTCGGGTCGGAATCGGCAAGTTTAGACAGGGATGCGCTTATTTTCTGTTCATCGGCACGGCTCTTAGGTTCTACGGCGAGCGAGACCATGGGGTTAGGGAACGATAATACGGGGTATTTAATGACATCCGCCTGGGTGCAGATGGTGTCGGACACGGAAACATCTTCTATTCTTGCGAAGGCGCCTATTTCGCCTGCGGTAACCTTATCAACGGTTTTCTGGTCTTTGCCGAATACCTTGAAGACCTTGGCGACCTTGTCGGTCTTGTCTGTTCGCGGGTTGTAAATAACATTGTCGGCGACAATCGTGCCGGAATATACGCGGAAAAACGTAAGTTTGCCGACAAACGGATCCGCCAGGCATTTGAATACGCGCGCGCTGAATGGCGCTGAGGAGTCTGCGGCAAATGATTTTTCCTTTGGTTCCGCGCCTGCATCCGCGCCTTGTTTAGGCCCGACATCTGCCGGCGAAGGCAGGTAATTGGAGATGAAATCAATCAGCTCCATAATGCCGAGCTCTTTTTTCGTTGAGGTCAGGAATACGGGAACGAGTTTGCCTTTAAGGATTGCGAGGGTGGCGCATCTGGAAATTTCTTCCGGTGAAATCTGCGCGCCTTCCAGGTAGCGTTCAAGCACCGCGTCGTCCGCTTCCACGACGGTTTCAACCAACTGTTCCCTGTACTGGTTGAATTTATCTTTCAGATGTGGCAATACCTTTTCCGGCGGCGAGAGCAGGTTTACGATGGTGGAAAGCTGATTTCCGGTGGCATCGGAAATCTGCACCAATTTGCATTCCTTGCCGAAAGTTTCCTGGATAATGCCGAGAAGTTCGTCAAAATTTATATTTTCAAGATCGATCTTGTTTATGGCAACGGCCTTGCATACGCCGGCTTTTACCGCGGCTTCCCACATCTTGCGGGTATTGACCATGACGCCTGCGGAGGCATTAACGCAGATAAACGCAGTTTCAACGGCCGACAGGGCGGATACAGCTTCACCGGCGAAATCCGGGTAGCCCGGGCAGTCTATGCCGTTGAATTCCCTGCCTTTATACATGCAGTTGACGATAGCCGCGTCTATGGAACTTTTCCTGTCCTTTTCCTCCACGTCAGAATCGCAGACGGAGGTGCCGTCAGCGACCGAGCCCAGGCGCGAGGTTGCGCCGGTTTTGTATAATATCATTTCCATGAGGGAAGTTTTACCGGAATCGCCGTGGCCGATAAAAGTAAAATTGCGCATGTCTTTGGTGTTGATTTGAGCCATAAAAGCGTTTAAATAACCTCCATTCAACTAATAAAAATAAGCCTTTTCAAGGCAATTAAGTATAATAAAAATGAAGGAATTGTCAAAAGAAATACGATTTGCGTTGTACCGTCTCAGTCGAGGGCAACCGGTCAGTGAACGACGACGAATCAACAGGGACTTGACGAGACATTAAGAGACCGACGACGGTTAAGATACGGCCTGAACAAGCCGCCGTCGAGTCTCGTAAAGGTCTCATAAAGTCCCTGTTCTTACGAAGTATGAAGAATGGAAAACGAAGGATGAAGAACGGACGAGCGGATGAACGAAAGTCTAAGTGTCCATTGTCCCTCGGTGCGCATGTGCGTCCTTCCGTCTCCATTTTTCCTTCTTCATCCTTCGTATGAGTCCCTGTTTAATAACGTTCGTAGTCCGTGTTTACCCGTTCACTGAAGCGGCACGATGCAAGTCCCTTTTTAGTTGACAAAATATTATTTATAGGTAATATTAGGTGTACGCTCAATAGGTAGCGCATGCGGGCAAGAATCGTCCCGCTCTCATTGAAAACCCCATATTCAATGCCTTGAATATGTATCTATGCTTTTGCTTAACTTTTTTTCAGGAGGTTTTTTTATGAACAAGGTTATTCTTGTCGGAAGGCTGGTAAAAGACGCGGTGTCTTTTGCCGAAGGGAAGGTGGTCAAGATCAAACTCGCCACGCGTACGGGCTACGACGCCAAAAATCAGAAGGAAAGGATTGCGTTCGTGCCGGCAACTCTCTTTTCCATGTCTCCCGCCCAGATAGAACAATTGAAAAAGGGCATGCAGGTCGGGATTGAAGGCATCGTTACGGAAACGACGTATAAGAAAAACAACGAGACCGTATATGCCGTGGACGTGCAGGTCAATAAAGGCGGGTTGAATTTCGTGTAATAAAATCACGGGGATTGGCGCAGTCAAAGGATTGACGCGATCAATCCCCGCGGCAATTATTTTAAATATACAACTGACCACTTAAAGATTGACTGTAATTTCCATAATGTTATAATTAGGAAAATTCAATTTTGAGAGAGGAATAACATGACAACCATCCTTACAGTCCGCCACAAAGGCGTTACGGCTATCGGCGGCGACGGCCAGTTGACGCTTGACCATACCATTGTCAAACACGATGCATTGAAGATCCGCCGGATACCCGATGCCGATGTCATAGTGGGTTTCGCGGGTTCTACCGCGGATTCGTTCGCTCTTATGGAGCGTTTTGAAGAATCCCTGAAAAAGTACCAGGGCAATACCAAAAGGGCCGCGATAGAATTAGCGAAGTCATGGCGCACAGACAAGGTATTAAGGCGGTTGGAATCGCTTCTTGTAGTAATTGATAAGGACATATCACTTCTCATTTCGGGCGCGGGCGATGTTATTGAGCCTGAAGACGGCATAATAGGCGTTGGTTCGGGCGGCCAATACGCGGTCGCGGCGGCAAGGGCGCTGAAAAAACACTCGGCCTTGTCTGCCAAAGACATCGTCACGGAATCGCTCCTGATTGCCGCGGATATATGCGTTTTTACCAATTCCAAAATCCACGTGGAGGCGCTATGAATACTAACGGGAATCACCTGGAAAAAGAGCTCACTCCGCGCAGGATAGTGGAAGAGCTTGATAAGTACATAATAGGCCAGAATTCCGCGAAAAAATGCGCAGCCATCGCGGTGCGCAACAGATGGCGACGCTTACAGCTTGCGCCGGAATTGCGCGATGAGGTCGCGCCTAAAAACATAATCATGATCGGACCCACGGGCGTAGGCAAAACCGAAATTGCCAAACGCCTTGCCGCGCTCGTAAAAGCGCCTTTCCTGAAGGTGGAAGCGTCACGTTATACCGAGGTAGGCTACCACGGCAGGGACGTGGAATCCATGGTAAGAGACCTCGTGGAAATCGCCCATAACATGATTAAGGCCGAGGCAATGAAGACCGTGCAGGAAAAGGCGGATGAGTTTGCGGAAGAGCGACTTCTGGACCTCCTTTTGCCTTCGCGCAGGAAAACCGCGAATCTGCCGTCGAATCAGGACGCCGGCATTTCCCAGGAACCGTCAGAGGCCACGGTGGAAAAATTGCGGGAAAAACTCCGCAAAGGCGAGCTTGATGACAGGCATGTGGAACTCGCTTTGGAAGAAAAAGTCATACCTATGATGCAGGTGATGTCAACGGGCGGCATTGAAGAATTCGGATTTGACATCCAGAGCGCGCTCGGCAATATGTTTCCGAGCAAGTCTATTTCCAAAAAGATGCTGATTTCCGAAGCGAGGAAAATCATCACCCAGCAGGAAGCGGAAAAATTGATTGACAGGGATAAGGTGGTGAAGGAAGCAATTTTCAGGGCGGTTAATTCCGGCATTATCTTTATAGATGAAATAGACAAGGTTGCCGCTAAAGAGGGTTCGCACGGCCCTGACGTTTCGCGCGAAGGGGTGCAGAGGGATATGCTTCCCATAGTTGAGGGCTCTACTGTCATGACCCGGTACGGCCCGGTTAAGACTAATCATATACTTTTTATAGCCGCGGGCGCTTTTCATATCTCCAAGCCGACAGATCTTATACCGGAACTGCAGGGAAGGTTTCCTATACGCGTTGAACTGTCAAGCCTCGGCAAGGATGATTTTATCAGGATTCTTACGGAACCCAGAAACGCGCTTATAAGGCAGTATCAGGCGCTGGTGGAAACCGAAGGTGTAAAAATAAAATTCAATAAGGAAGCTATTGAAGAAATGGCCGATATCGCGGCAAAGGCGAATTCATCTATGCAGAATATCGGGGCCCGGCGCCTGCATACGGTGATTGAAAAAGTCCTTGAAGACGTGTCCTACGAAGCGCCGGATATGAAAAATAAGACCGTTAATGTTACGCGGGAATACGTGCGCGAAAAATTGCAGAGTATCGTAAAGGATGAAGACCTGAGTAAGTATATACTATAACGATTCAAAGATTAAAAGATTCAAAGATTAAACGATTCAAAAATTAGAAGATTCAAAGATTAGAAGATACAAAGATAAAAAGATTTAAAGATTACAAAATTCAAAGATTCAAAGATTGGAAGGTTGAATTTCAGGAGTTTTTATGATAATACGAAAACAGGGCGCAGGCATATTGCTGTTGATAGCGTTGGCGGCTCTTTGTTTCGGATGCAAGGAATTGTCCGATAAGCCGCCTGATACGATAAGGCTTGATCCCGAAAAAGATACCGCAGCGCTATGGCATTTTGAAGAAGGGTATGCATTGCCTGCGGATTCGTCGCCGAATGGCAATAACGCATCGCAAATTTCGGCCAAATGGGCCGGCAGCGGGTACGGAAGGTATATGGTTTTTAGCGGAAACGGCGATTTTATGGAAGTGCCGCATTCGGATTCGCTGAATTTTGACAAAAAGAAAGATATTACGATAGAGGCATGGGTATATCCCGGCAAGTACGTTGAACACGGCACGGTGGTATCCAAACAGGGGCAGTATGTTTTTCAGGTGCATTCCGACGGCAGGCCGGCATTTTACCTTTACGGAGTTACCGACCAGAGCGGACCTGATTATGTTTTCGCGAACGGTACGGTGCCCCTTGGCAAATGGACCCATGTCGCGGTGACTTACGACGGCAATTACATAAAGCTCTATATCAACGGGGAACAGGACAATGTCATCAGCGTAAAAGGCGCGATACACGCCTTGCTTATAAATGAAAACGGCCGGTTGAAAAGCATGGAAAAATGCGCCCTCAGGATAGGAGGCGATGAAACGTCGCCCGGCAGGAGCTGGAACGGGTTTATAGACGAAGTCCGGATATGCACCCGTGCGCGGCAGGATTACGAGATACATGAGGATTACAAGAGAGGAAGATAAGGAAAATTTTGGAGGCGACCGGGGTCGAACCGGCGACCTCCGGCTTGCAAAGCCGGCGCTCTTCCAATTGAGCTACGCCCCCGCAAATTTTTTGCCCTGCAAAAAATTTGCAGAGCATTTGAAATTATACAAATCAACAGTTTTTTGTCAATAATTAGTGTAAAGTATTGCATTTCTCTATAATCTTTGTATACTAATCTTTAGTAGAAATCTACGTATAGCTGTCGTCAGGGAAAGGAGGTTTTTGCGTAACCTGCAAAAGCGATGTCGGCGGGGAATTGTTTTTAGAGTTTAAACTTTTTTGAGGAGGTATATTTATGGCAGTTGCTATAAAGAAAAGAAATCCGGCGCTGGTGATAATTTTCTTCTTTATTACATTTGGTGTGTACGGAATTTACTGGATAGTGAAGACCAAAGATGAAATTAATGGCTTAGGCGCAAGTATTCCTACGGCATGGCTTCTAATAGTTCCGATAGCCAATATCTACTTCATGTATAAATATATGGAAGGTTTTGCCGTGAATGTCAAGAAAGATAATAACACGCTTATGTGGTTCATTGTCTATATTTTAGTCTCTCCCGTAGCGGTCATAATTGTTCAGTTGGAATTGAACAAGCTCGCCGCATAAAATCAGATAATTAAAAAGAGCATGAAGTTTTTTGGCTTCATGCTCTTTTTTGTTCGTCAATCTCAGATCGTTAATTTCAAATTTCAGATCGTAAATCTTAAATCTTAAATCTCAAATCTTAAATCTTAAATCGTCTTAAGGTATTCGTTCATAGCCCTTGCGGCCTTCTTGCCCGCGCCCATGGCGAGGATTACCGTTGCGGAGCCCGTGACGATATCGCCGCCGGCATATACGCCCGGTTTTGAAGTAGCGCCCGTATTTTCATCCGCTATGATGTAACCCCATTTATTAAGTCCCAGGTTCTTTGTGGTTGCGGCTATCAGCGGCTGGGCGTTTGTGCCCAACGACATTACTACGGTGTCGGCGGGTATCACATATTCCGAGCCTTTTATTGGTACGGGCGAACGTCTGCCGCTTGCGTCCGGCGCGCCGAGTTCCATCTTCTGTATTTCTATGCCGGAGACAAAGCCCTTGTCGTTTCCTATGACCCTTGTCGGGTTGCACAGGAGGTCAAATTGCACGCCTTCCTGTTCCGCGTGGTGCACTTCTTCTTTTCTTGCAGGCATTTCTTCCAAAGAGCGCCTGTAAACGATGCACGCCTTTTCAGCGCCGAGCCTCAGGGCGTTTCTTACCGAATCCATAGCCACGTTGCCGCCGCCGACTACGATGACGTTTTTGCCTTTGATGATAGGGGTATCGGCTTCGGGGAATTGGTATGCCTTCATCAGGTTTATTCTTGTAAGGTATTCATTTGCGGAATATACGCCGAGGAGGTTTTCGCCTGGAATATTCATAAACTTCGGCAGGCCGGCCCCGACGCCGAGAAATATCGCGCTGTAACCGTCTTCAAACAGGTCGTCAACGGTACGCGTCCTGCCTACGATGCAATCTACTTCAAGTTTCACGCCGATTTTCAGGAGATAATCCACTTCCGAGGCGACTATTGCCTTAGGAAGCCGGAATTCAGGTATGCCGTACACGAGCACGCCGCCGGGCAGATGGAGCGCTTCAAACAACGTTACCGAATGGCCCATTTTTGCCAGGTCGCCCGCGCAGGTCAGGCCAGCGGGACCGCTTCCTACTACGGCGACCTTTTTGCCGGTGGGCGGCGGGAGCTGGGGAAGGGATATCTCTCCGTGGCATCTTGCATAATCAGCCGCGAATCTTTCAAGACGGCCTATTCCTACGGATTCGCCTTTTTTGGTCAGGATGCAGTTCTTTTCGCATTGGTCTTCCTGCGGGCATACGCGGCCGCACACGGCCGGAAGGGCATTGGTTTCTTTGATTTTATTCGCGGCACCGGCGTAATCGCCTTTTTTAATAAGGCCGATAAACGCCGGGATATTTACTTCTACGGGGCATCCCGCGACGCATTGGGGTTTCTTGCACTGCAGGCACCGTGATGCCTCAAGTTTCGCGGTTTCTTCGGAAAAGCCTAACGGGACCTCGTTGAAATTATGCCGTCTTTGTTTCGGATCCTGTTCAGGCATTTTCTGCCGCGGTACCTGTTGTTTTTTGGGTTGATTTTCCATTTTTATATCCTTTCTGAAAATTACATGGCAGCGCACTGCGTGCACTTGAATTTATCCAATGAAATCTTTTCCTGTTCAATATAAGAACGGAGCCGTTTGGAAAGCTCCGCGAAATCCACCTTAAAACCGTCAAATTCAGGGCCGTCCACACAGCCGAATTTCATCTGTCCGCCTATGGTAACCCTGCAGACGCCGCACATTCCCGTGCCGTCCACCATAATGGGGTTCAGGCTGACCATAGTGCTGATGTTATGAGGCCGGGCCACTTCGCAGACTGCTTTCATCATGGGTACGGGACCGATGGTAACGACCTGGTTGATGGGCGTTTTTTTATCAATCAAGCCCTGCAATACCTGCGAGACGAATCCGAAAAAGCCGTAGGAACCGTCGTCCGTGGAGACCAGAAGCTCGTCGCTTGCGGCGCGCATTTCTTTTTCCATTATAAGCAGGTCTTTTGTGCGGGCGCCGATGATGGAGATGACCTTGTTGCCGGCTTCTTTCATGGCAACTGCAATGGGGTATACGGGCGCCACTCCGAGGCCGCCGCCGATGCAGACGACAGTGCCGATTTTTTCTATATGCGTGGGATTCCCGAGAGGCCCGGCTACGTCAAGGATGCTGTCGCCTTGTTTCATCTTCGCGAGTTCCATGGAAGTTTTGCCGACTTCCTGGAACACAATGGAAATTGAGCCTTCTTTGGCGTCCGAAGTGGTCATCGTAAGCGGTACGCGTTCGCCTCTGTCGTGCAGGCGCAGGATTACGAATTGGCCCGCCTTTCTTTTGCGGGCGATTTGCGGCGCTTCAATGCGCATCAGGTGTATGCTTTGCGCGAGTGTTTTTTTGAAAAGTATCTTGTACATAAATAAAAACTAACCTCCAATCGTTGACATGGCAAAATTCCTGCTGCAGCCGTGCCGGGCAGGTTTTAGAGTTATTGCCTTTGCAAATAGATTAAAAATTTCATCTTCTTTTAAGAATTTGGCGCGCAGAACGGGTTTTAAGTCTACTGAAGAATCCGAATACAGGCAAGGCCTGAGTTTACCGTCCGCGGACAGGCGCAGGCGGTTGCAGGAACTGCAGAAGTGTTCCGATACGGCAGTGATAATTCCGATATTGCCGAGGCTTCCGTGCAGTGCGAATAATTTGGCGGGGCCGTCTAACGATGTTTTTTCAAGTTCTTTAACCTGTCCGAGTTTCACAATGCCGGCTATGATATCCCTGCCGCTGATGAACAGGTCGTTTCTGTCGTGCCAGCATCCGTAAGGCATGAATTCTATGAATCTTACCTGTATGGGGTACTTCAGGGTGAGTCGCGCGAAATCTGAGAACTCATCGTTATTTATGCCTTTCATGGCCACAATATTTATTTTAATGTTTTTAAATCCCATGGAAACGGCTTTTGTGATGGCGTCCCAGGTGCTTTGCCACGCGTTTTTGCGCGTAATTTGTTCGAATTTTGCCGGGATGAGGGTGTCAAGGCTGATATTGATATTGTCAAGTTTCAGTTCGCGGAGCCGGTTGAGGTGTTTCCCAAGCAGGATGCCGTTGGTGGTTATGCCGAGTTTTTGTATTCCGGGAATGCCAAGCAGTTGCGCGAGAAGGTCAACGACGCCTTTGCGCGCGAAAGGTTCGCCGCCGGTTACGCGCACCTTGTTTATGCCCGCCCTTACGCCGGACTTCACGACGAGGGCTATTTCGTCAAACGAAAGAATTTCAGATCTGGGAAGCAGTTTGAATTTTTCGTTCGGCACGCAGTACGAGCAGGCGAGATTGCACCGGTCAGTGACCGAGATGCGGAGATAGTGTATGTTTCTGCCGAAATTATCTTGCATATTTAAGGTTTCCGTGCCAAATCGCCAAAGGCGATTCAGGTTACAAGCCGTATATGATAGCAAAAAAACAGAGGAAATCAATAAAAAATGAAACGAAATCCTGCTTAGCTGAGCCACTCAGATTTTGGTTTTTATCTGGCGGCGTATCCCGTTGTTTGTGATAAATGCCGTTATGAATTTTGCCGGCGTGACGTCAAATGCCGGGTTGTATGCCTTCATTTCCTTCGGCGCGGTGCGCCTGCCCGCGAATTCAAGCACTTCTTTTTCTTCGCGGTGTTCAATGACAATATCCCTGCCGCTTTTCGTTTTCAGGTCAAACGTAGATACAGGCGCGGCTACATAAAATGGTATTTTATGCGCTTTGGCAAGCACTGACAGGCCGTACGTGCCTGTTTTATTTGCCGTGTCGCCGTTGCGCGCTATCCTGTCCGCGCCTACGATGACGCAGTCAATTTTCCCCTGCGCCATAAGAGGGCCGGCCATGTTGTCGCATATCAAGGTGCAGTTGATTCCGGCCTGTGTGAGTTCCCATGCGGTCAGCCGCGCGCCCTGCAGAAGCGGCCGCGTTTCGTCAACGTAAACGTGGATTTTTTTCCCCTGTTGTTTTGCCGCGTAAATCGCCGACAGAGCCGTGCCGAACCTGCCTGTTGCCAGCGTGCCGGCATTGCAGTGGGTTAGTATATTGGAATTATTTTTTATAAGTTTGGAGCCGTATCTGCCGATTGCCTCGCACATCGCAATGTCTTCCGAAAGGATTCGTTTGGCTTCTATAAGGAGTGATTCTTTCAGCGCCGCGGCATTCCGGAAGGAACCCTTTTGCGCAACGGCGAGCATCCTTTTGATTGCCCACGAAAGGTTGACTGCGGTGGGCCGCGCGGAGGCCAGGCGTTCCGATTTAAGGCGTAATTCTTTCAGGAAACCTGTTGGATTTGGTGTACGGATGTTTTTGGCTATAAGGCAGACTCCGAAGGCGCCGGCTACGCCTATAAGCGGAGCCCCGCGGACCTTCAGGGAACGGATTGCCGAGTAAAGTATTGCTTCGTTATGGCAGGAGATGTAAATTTTTTTTAAAGGCAGGGCCGTCTGGTCTATGAATTGCAGGTAGCCGTTTTCATTGCCCCGCCATTTGAGCGGCTGGAGGATTGAATTAGGCATATTTACAGTTGCTATACAGCGCTGATTTTTACGTGTTTCAACAGCGCTTCCACTGATGGCGTCATCCTGGCGCCGTTGCTTATCCAGTGTTTAAGACGGTCGGCTTTCAGGACAACTTTCTGGGAAGGGTCTTTTTTCTTGGGGTCGTAACTGCCGAGATTTTCAATGTATTTTCCGTCACGTCTTGTCTTAGAATCAAAAACTGCTACTTTATAAGACGGGCAATTTCTTCTTCCCGTGCGGGTTAAACGGATGCGAACTGCCATTACAGTTTAATACCTCCTAAATCATTATTATAATCTTATGATATTTCAATTTTGGAATCGTATTATTGCAATATTTCAGGAAAAGTCAAGGAAAAACGAAATCCTTGAATAAGGCGTCAGTCAACGGTGGTCTCCGCCGTCTCCCCCTCTATTAAGAGCCCGCCTTCGCGAAGCCCGCTTCGGCGGGCGTAGGAAGAGGGCAGGGGGTGTGTTATCGTATCCACGATACACCCCTGGTTCCCCTCTTTTTAGAGGGGACATATGAATTTCCCCTCTATTAAGAGGGGTTAGGGGTGTGTTAAGCGTAACCTCGACTGAGGCGATACATCCTTGAGGTACTGCCTCAGTAAACGGGCAAACACGGACTACGGACGTTTTTTAATCGTCATTGTCCCGACTTGTCGGGACACAATACAATATTCGTTTTCCTTATAATGTCCTTCATTCCCCATTTTCCCTTTTCATTCTTCGTATAAGTTACTTCGCCTTTTCCGCGTTCAATTTGGCCTTTATGCGGTTATATTCCTCTTCGCCGATGCATTCTTTGGCGTACTTGCACCATTCCACACAGCCGAGGTTGATTTTCGGATTGTTTACCCTCTGGCGGCACTTCGGGCATGTTCTCGCGATATCGTCCTTCCAGAATTCTATTTCCGTGCCGCAATTGCGGCAATTGGCTGTAAAAATATCATCCGGTTTCCAGGTCTGCTTTGACTGGCCGGGGCATTTTTTTTCCATAATTACAGGTTCCTAATAAATGACGCCGTTTTTTGGCCACGAAGGCACTAAGTCACGAAGGACGGCTATTGGCATGAAATCGATGACTAACGTGCAACGTCTTTTCTTCAATCCTCGTGTCTTCGCGGCCTCGTGGCAAAAAATCGTCGTGGTTTTGATTGTTGTCCTTCTATTTTAAAATAATCAATGCGAAAAATCAAGTGTTAATTTCAACGCGCAGTAAAATTTTGTTTGCAAAAGAAGCGCGTATTATATAAGATTATGCCTTGAAAGAGGGTTGAGAATGACTTTATTTAATTGCCCAAAATGCAACAAGCAGTATTCTTTTGCTGACAGCCGGGGAGTAGCCCAAACTTGCCCCGCCTGCGATTCCGTATTGCAGTCCGTGCAGGGCCAATCCGTGTCTTCAAGCAGGTTTTCTTCTTCAGCTGACATTCCCGAGGAAGTCAAAGAGGGGATGAAAACCGTCAATCTTACCATAGCCGGCAAATATATCCTTGCCCAGAAAATAGGCCAGGGCGGCATGGGCGCGGTTTACAAAGCGTGGGATACGAGTTTGAAAAGATACGTTGCGGTAAAAATAATACTGCCGTCCCTTATTGACCCGTCTTCGCAGGACGCGTCAGCCGGCGAGGTCATAGAAAGATTCATAAGCGAGGCGCAGACTGCCGCCAAATTAATACATCCGAACATCCTTCAGGTGTATGAAACCGGCGTGCAGGACGATACCTACTACATAATAATGGAATACGTAAACGGCGGTTCGCTTAACGAATACTGGGCGCAGAGGCAGAGAGCCGCCGGTTCGGCCGGCGCGCAGAATGAGGATGACTACAAACTGCCTTCCAGGGAAAATATTTCGGAATACGCGGTTCTTATGAAAGATGTGGTTAAGGCGATAGACCATGCCCATAATTATAATATCATACATCGCGACATAAAACCCGCCAATATACTGCTTTTGCGCGGCCAACACGGGGAAATCATCCCAAAGATTTCGGATTTCGGGCTTGCCAAGGAAGTTACCTCGGATAAAAATATTACCGTGGCCGGCACCATTATGGGCACGCCCGCCTACATGTCACCGGAACAATCACTTGCCTTTGCACTGGATAACAAGAGCGATATATTTTCACTCGGCTCAGTGCTGTACAGGCTGTGTACTGGTTCGGACCCGTTCTTTGGCGCCTCATACCTTGACGTTATAAAAGCCGTCGCTGTCAAGGAGCCTATACCTCCGCGCCGCGTGAACGGCGCTATAGACAGGGACCTTGAAATAATCATCCTTAAAGCCATGGAAAAGGAAAAAGAGCGCAGGTATGCCAGCGCGGCGGAATTCGCTGAAGACATAGAGAGGTACCTGAGAAACGAACCCATAATAGCCCGGCCCGCGTCCATGGCGTATAAGGTTTCCAAGAACATTAAGAGAAACAAAATCGCTTTTATAGGTATTGCGGTTGCCGCTCTGGTAATAGCCGTTGTCGTAACCGGCCTTCTGCTTTCGTGGTATAACATGCATAAATCCGCGGAGGCGTATCTTGTCAGGGGCGACGAACTTTTCAGCGCGCAAAACTGGAAGGAAGCCAGGGATTATTATATAAAATGCTCGGAACTTATCAAAAATGACCCTGCCATAAAGGAAAAGATTGAAAACTGCGCCCGAAAAATTGAGGACGAAAAAAAGGCCGAGGAAGACGCGCAGACCGCCTGGCTCTATGCGGTGCAGGTATTCCAGGAATTCTATAAAAATAACGCCAATATGAATAAGGTGTGGAAGCACATTGATGATTCCATCGCGATGCTTGACAAATCCATAAACCTGTATCCGACCCCGAAGGGATATTTTTTCAGGGCAATGCTTTATAAGGAAAAAGGCAGGATAGAGGATGCCGAGAGGGATCTGTCCATGGCGATAGCGCTTAAGCCGGATTATAACCTTGCGTACATAATAAGAGGCACTGTTTATTTTGAGAAATACATAACTACGCAGTCTAAAGATATGGAACAAAAGGCGGCAAAGGATTTTGCGAGCATAAAATCTCTTGAAGGCATTCCGGAACAGTTTTTAAGCTATAAAATAATTTTTGAAGATATAATGGTTTTCAGGCAGGATAATGAAAAAGGCCTTGCCTTGCTGAAAGAGGGATTTGAAAAAAATAATAATGAGGAATTCCTCGTATGGTATACGGTATTCAGCCTGAAAAGGCTGGCTTTTGACAAGGATAAAGGCGCCAAAGAAGCGGAAGAATGCATTGACATGGCCATAGCAATGAAGCCGCAGTACGCAAAATCGTATCTTTTGCGGAGCATGATAAGGAACTTTCATAAGGATTATGACGGCGCTATAGCGGATTTGACGGCGGCCATAAGGATAAATCCCGAGAATGCGCCCGCTTACCGCGACCGCGGGAGCAACAGGTCCATGAAAGGCGATTCTGACGGGGCTATTGAAGATTATGGCGAGGCAATAAAGATTGACCCCTTGAGCGCCGCGGCTTATCTCTTGCGCGCAAATGAAAAAGACGCCAGAGGCGACAGCGCCGGCGCTCTTGCCGACATCAATGCAGTCTTAAAATTCAATCCTGACAGCGAAGACGCTCTTGTATCAAGCAGTGTGATGAAATCCAAAATGGGGGATGATAACGGCGCAATCGCGGATTTAAATAGGGCTATTCGCGCAAATCCGTATTCCGCGACGGCTTATTATAACCTCAGCTTATTGTTCCTGAACCGGGGCGAAATAAAGAAATCAATATCGCTTGCGACAGAGGCTATCCGGCTTAACCGTGATTTCGCCGACGCGTATAATCACCGCGGTTACGTTAGGAATGCCGACGGTGATGAAAAGGGCGCGATAGAGGATTATACAAAGGCGATTCAGATTAATCCGTCTTTCATCGAAGCGTACAGGCGGCGCGCAATAGTGCTGAATACGATGGGGGAACCTGGAAAAGCAGTACAGGATTTCAGTAAGGCCATGGAATTAGACCCCGGAGAACCGAATGATTACTACAAACGCGCGCTTGCGAAGGCTAAAGCCGGAGAGTTTGCCGGCGCAATTGAGGATTTTTCCGCATGCGTGCAACGCCTTCCGGATTATGAACCCGCTTACCGCGGCAGAGGCAACGCGAGGTATGAGATAAAAGACCTTGACGGAGCTATTGAGGATTTTACAAAGGCTATTCAATTAAATGCGAATTCATCATATTACTATACCCGCGGTTTGATAAAATCAGATAAGGGCGACGTGGATGGCGCGCTGGAAGATTATAATAAGGCGATTCAAATGGATCCCGATGGCGCAACTTTATTCCTCGCGCGCGTCATCGCAAGGCTGGCCAAAGGCGATAAGGCCGGGGCCGCGGAAGACCTCTCAATGGCTTTGCAAAAAAAACCTCAATTAATAGATTCAGTTAATGGCAGTATACTGACTTATATGCAGGAAGATAAATGGGAAGATGCCGTCAAATGGCTGGATTTGCTTATTGAGGCAACAACCGATAATCAGCCCGCGTATAAATACCGCGGACATGCGAGATATATGCTGGGCGATATAGACGGAGCTGTTGAGGATGTCAGCGCCGCCATACGGCTTAACCCTTCCGATGCGAACGCGTATTATGAATGCGCGAAACTAAAAAGCAGAAAAGGCGACCTTGACGGCGCGATTTCGGATTTTACCGAAGTGATTCGCATAGAGCCTTTCAATGCGACCGCCTATTTTGATCGCGGCACCGTATGGTATAATAAAGGCGATATGGAGCAGGCTATCAGCGATTATTCGCTTTCCATCAGAATAAGCCCGGGTGATTCGGTCTCCTATATGTACCGCGGCGATGCCTTTATAAAGAAAGGCGATATGGATAAGGCCGGAGAAGATTACGAGAAATCAATCAGCCTTGACCCGGGCAATGCCTCGGGCTGGTTTTCCTGCGGCGTGGTGAAATACGAAAAGGGCGATTATGACGGGGCTATAGATGATTATAGCAAGGCTATACGTCTCAATCCGGAGTATGCGCAGGCCTATACAAACCGCGGCGTTAATTATTGTAAAAAAGAAAGATACGCCGAAGCGATTTCAGATATGGAAAAAGCCCTAAAACTTGACCCTGAAATGGCGGAATTCCTGGCGCCTTATCTGGAAGAGGCTAAAAAGAAAATTGGACAGTGAAGATGTATGAGTATTAACCTGTTGTGCCCGCGCTGCGGCAGGCATTTTTTTATTAAAAAAACGGCAGATGATACAGGCAATTTCCAGTGCAGTTTCTGCAATGCCGGATTGCAGGTCTTGCCTGAAAGCGCTTCTGGAAGTAAGGATTCGTTTGCCCGCGGCCAGGACAGCTTTGCGGATGCGCCGGCTGAATTAGGGAAATCAGTGCACGAAGTAGTAGCCGATAAGTACGTTAT
Source organism: Planctomycetota bacterium (assembly GCA_016220095.1). Lineage (GTDB taxonomy): Bacteria > Planctomycetota > MHYJ01 > JACQXL01 > JACRIJ01 > JACRIJ01. The sequence continues at coordinate 54,593 of JACRIJ010000063.1, forward strand.
CGTGGAAAAAATCGGCCAGGGCGGCATGGGCGCCGTATATAAAGGCTGGGATATAACCCTGAAAAGGGATGTCGCAATAAAAATAGTATTGCCTTCGGCCGCGGCTTCCTCGCAGGATACCCGGCAGGAAGAAGTGGTGGAAAGATTCCTCCGTGAAGCGCAAACCGTCGCAAAACTCCTGCATCCCAATATCCTGCAGATTTACGAAATAGGCAACCGGGGCGATGATTATTATATAGTGATGGAATATTCAAACAGCGGCACTCTGGGCGATTACTGGGAATCAAGGTTTGCGGCCGCGGAAATTTCATCCGGCGAACAGCCCGCTCAAACCGGCATGCCTTCAGGGCAAGATATAAAGGAGTTCGTTGCTCTTATGATAGACATTATAAGGGCAGTGGATTACGCCCATAAATACCAGATAATTCACCGCGATATTAAACCGGGAAATATACTCCTGACCAGGGATAAACAGGGTAAAATTATTCCTAAAATAGCCGATTTCGGCCTTGCGAAAGAAATAACATCCGATAAAAAACTGACCCTTGCCGGAACTGTTGTGGGCACGCCTTCCTACATGTCCCCTGAACAAACCAATGCCGAACCTCTTGACAGCCGCAGTGATATATTCTCGCTCGGTTCTGTGCTGTATATGCTGTGCACCGGTACCGAACCTTTCGTGGCCGGTTCGTTTCTTGATGTAATGAAGGCAGTGGCAGGCATAGAGCCCGTCCCGCCCCGGAAAATAAACCGCGCTATAGACGGAGACCTTGAAATAATAATCCTTAAAGCGATGGAGAAGGAAAAAGCCCGCAGATATGAATCAGCGGACGAATTTGCCGATGACCTTGAAAGGTTTCTTAACGGCGAATCCATAGTGGCGCGGCCTGACTCGGTCTTCTATAAAGCGGTTAAAAAGGTAAAAAGGAATAAAATTGCCTTTGCGGGCGTGGGGTCGGCACTTCTGATATTCGCGGCAGTCCTGGCGTTCATGATATCAGGCAGGATACAGCGCGCTAATACCGGCCGTGAATACCTTGAGACGGCCGGAAAATTGGCCGGCGAACAGAAATGGAAAGAGGCTAATGATTACTATGTGAAACTCCTGGAACTGGATAAGGATAATAAGGAAGCCGCCGGGAAAATCGCGTTGTGCAAGAAAAAAATGGAAGATGAAAAAAAATCCGGCGAAGAGGCCCAGACCGCATGGCTTTACGCCCAGCAGATATTCCCAGAATTCTACAAGAAGAACGCCAATATGGAAAAAGTGTGGCGCCAGATGGACGATGTGATTGCCCAGCTGGACAAATCCATTGGCACCTATCCCACCTATATGGGATACTTCTACAGGGCAATGCTGTACAGGGAAAAAAACAAGCCGGGCGCCGCCATGAAAGACATTACCATGGCAATAAACCTGAAACCGGATTTTGACCTGGCGTATATAATAAGAGGCCTTATGCTGTACGAACAGTATGTCGCCGAACAGTCAAAGGAATCCGAGAAAAAAGCGTTTCAGGATTTCGGAAAAGTCAAATCAACCGCTAAAATACCGGAGCAATTTGAAATATACAAGGCTATACTTGAAGCGCTTCAGATATACAAAAAGGATCCCGAAAAATGCAAAACCATGCTGAAAAAAGGATTTGATGAGTTTGGTTCCGAGGAATTTCTCTATTGGATCGCGGTTTTGAGCATTAAGAATATATACACCGCGGTAGGCGCGCTTGACAAAGATAAGCTGGCCGAGATAGAAAAATGCATGGATAAGGCTATTGAAACGAAATCGCAGAACGCCAAGGCGTATATCCTTAAAGGATTCGTGAAAGAATTCCAGCAATTGCACGAAGAAGCGATTGCGGATTACAACGAGGCTATAAGAATAGACCCGAATAGCGATGACGCTTACAGGAGCCGCGGAGATGCTAAAACAGACGCGGGCGATATTGACGGCGCAATTGAGGATTTTACGTTGGCAATTGAATTAAATCCGTCCGCGGCCATAGGTTATTTTGAGCGTGCGATGGCAAAAAAGAAAAAGAAAGATACAGGCGGCGCCCTGGAAGACCTTGATAAGGCAATTGAAATTGACCCGCAAAATGCGCTGGCTTTGCAGGCGCGCTCTGTAACCAGGTTTGAAACCGGCGATACAAAAGCCGCGCTTAACGACCTGCAGACGATGTTAAGGATGTTCCCGGATAATTCAGAAATCCACTATAATATCGGGTTAATTTTGTATAATCAGGCCAATATTGATGCCGCAATAACGCAGTTCACGGAGGCCTTGCGCTGTGAGCCGGGGCTGTCTGAGGCGTTAAACATCCGCGGCCATTGCTATACCATCAAGAATGATTACGAAAGGGCAATGAAGGATTTTTCCGCTATTATACAGTCCAATCCCGGATTTGCGGAGGCCTGGCGCCAAAGGGCTATTGTAAAAACAACAATTAAGGATTTTGCCGGGGCGGTAAAGGATTTTGATGAGGTCATTCGCATCAATCCGTCAGGCCCGGATGATTTTTTCAAGCGCGGCTGTGCGAAACAGAAAATCAACGATATTGACGGGGCTATTGAAGATTTTACGCGGGTTCTGCAGATGACGTTTACGTACCTGGATGCCTATGAGCATCGCTCCGAAGCAAGGCTGGCTAAAAACGATTTTGCCGGCGCGCTGGAGGATGCGAATGCGCTGATTCAACTCAAACCGGATTCATACCAGGCTTACTATAACCGCGGCATGATAAAGAATAGAATGAAGTATGCGGATAGCGCGATAGAAGATTTTGACAGGGCAGTTGCTCTTTCCCCGGAGAATTATACCGTTTACTGGGTGCGCGGTACGATAAAAGCCGGCAAAAACGATGTTGAAGGGGCGTTTGCGGATTATAACAAGGCAATAGAACTAAATCCCAAATGCGTTGAGGCGTATTATAACCGCGCAAAACTCCGGGGAGCCATGAAAGACAACAATAACGCAATAAAAGACCTTGATACGGCGCTTCAACTTAAGCCGGACGATTACGCTTCATACTTTGTGAGAGGCGCGGCAAAAAAAAATATCGGGGACTTTGACGGGGCCATGAAGGATCTGACGGCGTGCCTGCGCCTGAATCCGTCTTTTGCGAATGCATATATCCTCAGGGCAACGGTAAAGGTACTGCGTAACGATATAAACGGTACGATTGAAGATTGCACTAAAGCTATCCAGCTTGCGCCTGATAGTTACGATGCGTATTTTAACCGCGGCAACGCGAGATTCCAAAAACGCGATTTTACGGCCGCCATGGAAGATTACAATGCCGCAATACTGTTAAAAGGCGATGAACCTTTGTTTTACGTGACCCTGGGAAATGCGAAAGACCAGCTTGGGGATTCCGAAGGCGCCATGCTGGATTACGGGAAGGCTATTCAAATAGACCCTGATTTCAGGGACGCCTATTATAACCGCGGGATCGCGCGCAGGAATAAGAATGATTTTGCAGGCGCTATTGAGGATTATACCATAGCAATACAGATACAGCCTGAATTCGCGGATGCCTATTTCCGCCGCGCCATGGCCAAAAAGGCAAATAACGATTATGCCGGCGCGATAGAAGATTTTTCCACTGCGTTAAAACTTGACCCAAATCATGTGGCAGCCGTTGGTGAACGCGCTATGGCAAGGGAACAAACCGGCGATTACGGCGGGGCTATTGAGGATTATACCGTTCTTCTTCGTTTTCAGCCCAAAAATCCGAATGCGTATTATCACCGCGCGCTTTCTAAAGAACAAAAAAATGATTTGAAAGGCGCTATTGAAGATATCTCAAAAGCCATTCAATTTCAACCGAATGATATGCAATTTGTCGCCAATCGCGGCAGATTCAGGAGCCAGACAGGGGACCTTGACGGCGCTCTTGAAGACTACGCGGCAGTCCTTGCCAAAAATCCCAAATACGCTGAAATGTATTATAATGTCGCCATGATTAAGACGTCCAAAGGCGATGCGGACGGGGCAATAAAAGAATATTCAAAGGCCATTGAATGCAAACCCGATTACGGTTCCGCTTACGCCGGCAGGGGCATGATTTACGGTAAAACCGGGAAATATGCGGAAGCCATAGCCGATATTCAAAAAGCAATGGAACTTGATTCCGAAATAAAATCGTTTCTGGAATCCGTTCTTAATGAAATAAAGAAAAAACAGGGAAGTGAATAAATATAGTTTTACTGATTTTAAGATTTCAATATTGGAAGATTCAAAGATTACGACGAAACGATTACGGATTGAAAGATTGCAAAATTCAAAGATTGGAAGATTGCGTTGAACCGCTTTGAATCACCTGAAGCTGTAATTTTATACCTTAAATTCATTGGGGAACTATATATATGCCTAAAAACATCCTGGTCGCGCTTTTGGAATGCCTGCTTGCCGCTCTGATTTCCTGCGAAAACAGCGCAGTTCAACCCGAATTAAACACCGGCGTTTCCGCAAAGCCAAAACTTGCGGAAATCAACAACGAAACAGACCTTATCGCGTATCTTTTCGCGCAAAAAGGCCTGTCGCGGGACACCGCATGCCTTGACAGGCAGGCGCTTGCACAGCTTTCTTTCTATGATATGTTCCTGCAAAACCATTTCCTGAAATACTGGGCAAGCCCTTACGGATTTCCTGAATATGTCTATTCCATTCTTGATGCGCAGGAAAAATTTTCCTGGCGGGAAACCGGCGGTATTTACGAACAATTAGCCGCTGTCGCCGCGCGGGCCGGATATCCCTGCAACTTCACAATGCCGCAACTGCCCGTGCCTTCAGAGGAAAACCCGGGTAAAGAAATCGGCGTCCTGTTTACAAAAGAAATGAAAACCGGCATGGATAAGGCGATGCAGGGCGTACCGGCGGAATTACAGCATCGTTTGGCGGAATTTGTTTATCTTACCGGCCTGGCTAAATCGGCCCGGGATGAAGCTCTTAAGGGCATTCCAACGGAAAAATACGGGCATTTTTTCGGTTATGCCTCAAAGGCATGGACTTTTGTCAGGTTTCTTCCTGAGGAGTTCAAAGACGCCGCGCAGATTAATTCGGAATTGGGCAGGAATTTGGATTTTTCCAAATTATATTACGGCGCATTGTTAAGCATACACGCCGCTGTTACCCTGCAGGATTTTATTTTAAGCAATAAAGCGGAGCTCGCGTATTCATTTGAATTTGATACGCCTCTCGGCAAATTGGCATTTAACGGAAAACCTGAAGACAATACTTATCAGGGAGAGGATTATTTCCTTATAGCGGACCTCGCGGGAAACGATACCTACAAAGGAGCGGCCGCGGGGGCTTGCGGCCTGGGCCATCCGGTTTCAATCGTACTTGATTTTGCCGGCAACGATTCCTATGCGGCTGATGAAAACGCGTTGTGCGCGCAGGGCGCCGGGATAATGGGTTATGGAATACTCATTGATTATGCCGGCGACGATTCTTACAAGGCGCAGGATAATGCGCAGGGGATATGTTACGCCGGCGCAGGTTTATTGTATGATATGGGCGGCAATGATACCTTTGAAGCGCGCTTTGCCGCGCAGGGCTCGGCAACATTCGGCATCGCGACGCTGTTCAATAAGGGCGGAAACGACAATTATTATTGCCTTTACGTCGGGCAGGGATTCGGTTCCGTATGCGGATACGGATGCCTGCTTGATACCGATGGTAATGACAGCTACGTTGCGGAACCATACAATCCGCTTTTTAATTCGGTGAAGGAAAACGGCCACGATGCCATGCGCAATTACAGTTTTTGCCAGGGCGCCGGATGGGGGAAAAGGGGCGATTCTGAAGGCGCGATTTCCATGGCCGGCGGTACAGGCATATTGCAGGACCTCGCCGGCGATGATTGGTACGAATGCGGCGTTTACGGGCAGGCAAGCGGTTACTGGTACGGCACGGGCATATTGCATGACAAGAGCGGAAATGACCGGTACGAGGGTTCGTTTTTTACGCAATCCGGCACCGCGCACATGGGGCTTACGATGCTGTTGGATGAAGCGGGAAATGACAGCCATCATATCTGGCACGCGATTTCGCTCGCCGGCGCGCACGATCTTTCCGTATCTTTTTTCTTTGACAGGGAAGGCGACGATAAGTATTCCTGCTGGGAATGGAAAGACGCCAAAGGAGTCCAGACGCTCGAAAATACCGGCATAAAGAATTCCGGCGGCGGCACTCTTTTCGGCGCAGGCATAACAAATGCCATCGCGGTATTCGCGGATACCGGCGGCGATGATGTTTATGAAGTCTATTCAAAAGAAAGTTTCGGATACTCACTGCACAGGGAAGATGATACGACATCGTGGCGGTGGAATCTTTTTAATTCCGGAATATTCATAGATGTCGGCGGAAACGACGTTTACACAAGGACTAATTGCCCTGACGGCTGGCCTGAACCGGCAAATAACAGCATCTGGGAAGAAATTGATTCCGGGAATGCGCAGAAGAGTTTTGGAATGGGAATAGATACTGAAAAAGGCGTTGTGCCTGAAATGAAGGCCGGACGAAGTAGCGAGTAACCAGTAGCCCTTCGGCAAGCTCAGGGTAAACTGAGTAGCGAGGGGCGGAACGACGAAACGAAACCACAGATTATAACGAAGTAGGAAGAATGAAAAATGAAGAAGGAGGGGACGAAGTCTTGAGTCATGAGTCTGGAGTCATGGGTCCCGACTTACGACTCCCGACCCCAGACTCTTAGACTCCAGACTTATATCCGGTTCCCGTTTAAACGGGCCACGCTTCTCGTTTTACAATAAAACGGCGAATATGGCATGTGCGATATGGGATATACGATGTGGGATACGTCCGCAATTTCAATCTGCAATCGTTCCGTCGTAATCTTTCAATCTTCTAATCTTAGAATCTTCCTAAATCGTTTAATCTGGTTCAAGGTGGTTCAACGTAATCTTATAAAGCAGCTAAGCCGCAACCAAGACCACGAAATACGATAATTAACCACTGAACACACCGAATACACTGAAAACGTATATTTAGCGTCTCTCCCCCCTCCCTTGCGACCCGCAGTAAGTCCCGACCAAAATGTCGGGAATGGGAGGGGGCAAGGGGGAGGGTGATAATGAGTTTTCACCCCCACCCTGTCCCTCCCCCATCTTAGGGGGAGGGGATTGCATTTTAATGATATAATATATTACGATTCAGTGAGTTCAGTGCTTTCGGTGGTTAATTTCC